>JAJTXU010000038.1 GCA_021462845.1 Anaerolineales bacterium | reverse complement strand
ATTCACCAGCGACGTTTTGCCCGATCCCGTTGACCCAAGCAACGCCACCGCCTGCCCAGGCTTCACGTGGAAGGAAATATCTTTCAGCGCGTTGGATTTGCCGTCCGAGTACATGAACGAGACATTCTCGAAGACGAGATCGCCTCTCACTGGACCTTCTGGCTGGTATGCCCCATCGTGAAGCGGTTCGCGCGTCTGCCTCGCCACTTCCATGAGGCGACCGTACGAAACAAGTCCCGTTGACGCGGAGACGATGATGCGTCCCAAGTTGCGGATGGGCCAGATCAACCACACGACCAAGCCAACGTACGCGATGTACATGCCGACGGTGATCTCTCCTCTGATCGCCATGTTCGCGGCATAGATGAAGCCGAACAGCATTTGAAATCCCAGCACAATATCTGAGAGGGGCCAGAACATCGAGTGCATGAACAACAAAATTTTCCCTTTGAGGAACTTACCCCAGTTGTCCTTCTCGAATTTCGATTTTTCATAATCTTGCCGCGCAAACGCTTTGACCACGCGCACGCCTGTCAGATTCTCTTGCAGGGTGGTGGAGAGGATCGCCTCTTGGGCTTGATACTCCTCGTAGGCTTTTGTCACGCGCTTGAAGAACCACAGCGAGACGAGCAGAATGAATGGAATCACCACCACTGAGACCAATCCCAGCTTCACATTGAGATTCAGAATCGCAATGAAGTTGATGACGAACAGCAAAACGATTCGTCCCACGCCGATGCCTTGTTCGCTGAAAAAGCGGCGCAACGCATCCACGTCTGATGTGACGCGCTCGATCAGGTCGCCCGTCGGCGTGGTGGCGTGATACGAAAAGCTGAGGCGTTGAATATGGTCGAAGAGGAAGTCCCTCAGACGGCGCGTGATTCCCTCCGCGGTGTAGGCGGCTAAACGCCCCGAAAGAAACGAGGCGCTTCCTTCCACGAGTGCGAGCAGGACGAATCCACCCGCGATCCAGAGCGAGGTCGTGATGAGACTCCCGCCGATGAATTTGTTTTGCGCGAGAACGTCGTCGGCAAAATATTGGAGCAGGATGTACGTGTACGTTTTCGCCAGCGCGGAGACGGCAAGCGCGGCGGTCGCGCCGAGGTACGGCATGCGGTAATCCACCATCATCTTCCAAAGCCCCTTGAGGCGGTTTTCATGAACGGTGTTGCGGAAGTCAAATGTAATTGCGGGTTCGATTGCGGTCATTGCATTCTCCGATTTCTTTACCACAAAGGACACGAAGGTCACTAAGGTGGAACGAGTAATGGGCAAAAAGCCTTTCCTTTGATTTTCTTCGCGTACTTTGCGCCCTTAGCGGTTAAAAAGATTTAAACAAAAAGGCTGTGACGAGTACGCCACAGCCCGAAACGACAGGGAGGTTTGACCTAACGGTCACGAGGCGCACTACGAGAAGGTACGAATCCAGCGTCAACTGGAACAAAGGGGGTGGTGCTGTTGAACATGGACATTCGTGCGCGCTCCTTTCGTTAGATTTGTACGTCAAACTTCAGTTTGACTTACTAGGCGAGTTTACCCCCCGCAACCAAGTTGTGTCAAGGTTTAGAGCCCAAATTAACATCAGCGATAAACATTTTCACGCGAGGATATGGATCATCCGCCGCGTTCGAGCAGGCGGGAAAGGATCAGGCGGGCAAATTCCAGTGTGCGGTCTCTATTCTCAGGCGCATCTTCCAGCCAAAAGCCAACGTTTAGTTTCAGGTATACATTACCCTGCACCACATTCACATAATGAATGGCATCATCCACCACCCAATAATAAGCCTCATCGCCCAGCCCATCCACAAGGACAGCGTCGCTGGCTAGAAGGTCGAGATCGCCTTGAAAATATGCTTCAGCCTGTCTGGCTGTCTCCTCAATGGAAATAGCATACATCATCGAGAAAGCGGACTCCGATGGGTCGGTCATGCAGTCATAGGTCATCTGGCCCGTTTCGCCGATACCGCCACTGTTTATGATGGGATACTCCAATTCTCCTCCAAAAATGGACGAGAAATCTTCCGCTGCCAGCAAGGTGCATGCCTCAAAGAACTCGTTCCCTCCCTTGAGTTTTTCCAATTGAATAAAAAAGTCAGTTGTGGAAGAAGCATCAGGTACGACAGAAGCAGTAGGGGTGGAAAATTGCGAGAACATGCCGAAATATAGTACTTCGTCATAGGGAAGCCCCACGAGGCTGTATTTTGTTGGCGTGGTGGGCGAATGTGTGTGCGGCACACTGACGGCGACTTCCAATTCATCACACTTGGGACCGAAATTGCCAATACCGCGCAATTTTGCTTTACCATCCTTATCAGTGATCCCTTGAAAAGACCGACTGCTTTGCTTAAGAGGCGTCATGATGACCGCGATATTTTCGAGCGGCTTCTCCCCATCATCGAATAGACCATTACCGTTTGTATCCTCCCATACTTGCGCGTTACGCACCGGGAAACATTCCGAGATCGGTCCCCCAGTGGGCAGTGGAGGAACTGTTGGCGGCGGCGATCCGCAAGCTGACAGACCAAACGCAATAAGAAAAATACAAACAAGAGCGACGCGTTTCATATTCTCTCCTTCTTCCAAGATGGGAAAAAATATACATGACAGGCTACCAAGAGAAAATAGCCCATAAGTTCATCGTAATTCGCAACGGGTCGTATAATCGGTTGCATGATACGAACATTGAAAATTGATCCCCACAGAACTGAAGAAGTCCATTTCCCTGACCAATCATCACTGGATGCCATTACGAGACAGCTTCCCGACGGCTACTACTCGACGTTCCGCACGTTTGTCTCTTGCGCACGCGTGATCGGACTCTCCGCCCATTTGCGCCGACTGCCGAATGCGGACGCTTCATTTCTACGGGGAAGCCTGATCCAGTTGCTTCAACCTTTTCGCGCCACCGAAGCCCGCGTCCGCGTGATGGAGACGAAGCGCGGAGGGTTTTACATCTCCATCGAGCCGCTCAAACCTTTGCCGCGAGAAGTGTACGAGAAAGGCGTGCGAGTCGAAACGACGACTCTTCATCGCAACGATCCGCGCGCGAAGTCAACGGCGTTTATCGGTCAAAGCGATGAGGAGCGGAAGCATCTTGCCAAAGAGGGAATCTTCGAGGCGTTGCTGGTGAAGAACGGGAGGATATTGGAGGGGATGACGAGCAACTTCTTTTATGTAGCGCAAGTTGGCAACTTGCGCTACATTGCCACCGCCAGCAAAGACATCCTCCTCGGCGTCACGCGGACGATGGTCATCCGCGCGGCGCGGGGGAGGGGGCTGGAGGTGAGATTCCGCCCGCTGAGGCTGGACCAACTGTCCCTGGCGAAAGAGGCGTTCATCACCTCCAGTTCACGCGGAGTAGTGCCAGTCATCCAAATTGACGATGTGAAAGTGGGGCAGGGGAGTCCAGGGAGGATTACGAAGTCGTTGATGAAGGCGTATGATGAATATGTGTTGAAACACGCGGAGAAAATTTAGTAGGACAAATTGGCAATTTGTCCTACACTTGCGCGGCAAGGTTGTGGATCCATTTGCGCGAGAAAAAACGGAAAAGCCCGAGGATGTATTTGGCGAACTCTTCCGACATCACGCACAGATAAACAAGATAGACGGGGAGTTCCCAGACGTTCGCGCCGAGATACGCCATCGGCACGCCGACGATCCAGATGATGATGCCGTCGAGGAAGAGGGAGAAGCGTGTGTCGCCGCCCGCGCGAAGGATGCCGACGACGATGGTCATGTTGCTCACGCGGACCCACACGAAGAACGTGACCACATTGAGGACGTTGCTCACGTTCTGGACAACCTCAGGCGAGACGTTGTACAGCGACAGCACGGGCGCTTTCACGAGTTGGATGACCAATCCCATGACGAGTCCGCCGAGCGCGGCGAGACCGAGAGAGCGACCTGCATACGTGTACGCTTCGTTTTCTTTCCCCGCGCCGATGCGGTTGCCAACCAGAACGGACGTGGCGTTTGATATGCCGATGAAGAAGACGAACGCCAACTGCTCGATGGTGCCGACGATGCTCATCGCGGCGAACGATTCGGTGCCCATGCGCCCGTAGATGACGTTGTAGGTGGTGATCCCCAACGCCCAAAACAATTCGTTCAACATGACTGGTAGCATGGGTCTGATAACTTTGCCGAAGAAGACACGGTCGAAGTCGGTGAGTTGACGCAACGATGCGGCGACGGGAGATTTCTTTGCGTATGTCAGGATAATCAGCGTGACACATTCGAGTCCGCGCGCGATGACGGCGGCGATTGCCGCACCTTGAATCCCAACTTCAGGGAAGCCGAACTTTCCGAAGATCAACGAGTACGAAAGGAACGTGCTGAGGAGCAACGCGCCGACGCTGACACTCGTCGGCGTTTTCACGTCGCCAGTGGAGCGCATGACGAAGGCGTAACTAAACGTAATGGCGGTGAAGAGGAACGTCCACGAGAATGTGCGGATGTAATTCGTGCCGAGGCGAATCACTTCGCTGTCTTTGGAGTAGATTCGTAAAATTTGTTCGGGGATGAATTGCGCGAGCGACAAGAAGACGAGACTCGCTGTGAGCGCGAGCATCAAGCACAAGCCGAGCACGCGGCGCAGATTCGGAACATCCTGCCTGCCCCAAAACTGCGCGGTGAACATCGCCGCGCCGCTGATGATCCCAAAATGGACGAGTTGCAGCAAGAACGCCACTTGTCCCGCCAGTCCCACCGCCGCGACGGATGTCTCTCCCTTTTGCCCGACCAGCACCACGCCAAGCATGTTCAATCCCGCAAACATCAACTGCTGGACGATGATGGGAATGGCGATCTTGCGCATCTCCGTAAAGTATTCGCGGTCTTTGTATTGGGAAAGTATTCTGCTGATAAATGTCACATGTCCTCCGTAGGAGGCTGTGATTATAAGCGACCTGCAAACGCGGCGATGAGCAAGTTTTTTTTGCGGAAATGCAGACAAAAGCCTTTGTCGTCATATTCAGAGTAACACATATTGCCTGACAGCGTAGTAGCGACTTCAGTCGCTTTTTAGCCGTAACAAGACGACTAAAGTCGTCACTACGTGTCAAGCATTTAGGGTTATTTTGAATAATTTTGCTCGTGAAAATCCTGAAAAGTCAACTCGATCATTTTTGTTTCCACTTTGAGTCTTTTTCGAACACTTCGTAATACGCTTTATCCAGTTCGTCGTCCGTCAATTGAGTGTAGCGATCGGTCACTTGAATGTTTTCATGTCGCGCGAGTCTTTGCGCGATGGCAAGATTGCCCGTAGCTCGCAGTGTGGATGTGACGAAATAATGGCGAAACGTGTGCGGCGTGATTTGACCGACGAGATCTTTTCCCAAGAATTGCTCCACGCGTTCTTTGACGATATTTCTTCCCGTCGTGGTGGTCATTGGTTTGATCTTTTTGCCTGCGCCTTTATCATGACGAGCAAAGAGGGGCAGGGAGCTCAATTGTTTCCCCGATTTTCCATCCAACTCAGCGCGTTGCGACAAATATTCCTTCAAGACCTGTAACGTGTATGATGTAAAGCGAACAACAGCCTCCTTATTGCCTTTACCGATGATGATGGCGCGTCCTTCGTTCCAATCAATATCTCCGCGCCTCAAGTTGCATGCTTCGTGGACGCGAAACCCAGTCTCTGCCAGCGTGAACAAAAGAGCGCGATCACGATATGCGCGTAGTTTTGAGTTGGTTTCATCGTCTTCTTTGACAGTCGCGCCAATCAGGTTTTGAACGTCTCTTGCTTTATCCAGCAGGGTGTCAATTTCGTTTAGGCGATATTGCGGAGAACGCTTGCCAGGGCGGCGCGCGCGTTGACGTATCAGCACGATCAGCCGCGCTTGATTGACATCGGTCAGCCTTTCTGAATCCAAATACAGATAGAAGCCTTTCACTGCCTGTAAATACAGCTGTTCGGTAGCCGTGGCATAGTCGTTGAGGTACTCGACAAACTTTGCAAAATGATCTTCGTTGAGTTGTGAAATGGGGGCGCTCTCAGGCTCGAGAGATTTGCTCTTCAGCATTGCAGAAAAAATATGCAAGGCGTTCTTATACGAAAGCATGGTTGGTTTGCTTCGCGCGCGTTCAACCATACGCAGATACGCGCTCATGGCTTGTGCAATGGTCATTGATTTCGATTCAGCGGTTGTCATGGCGCTCATTATACGAAATTACCATAAGTTGTCAATGCTTTCGATAATAATACTTATCGAAAGCATAAACGAGTTTGTTCCATGTCGCTCTGAGCGGAGCGAAGAGTCTCTCCCCCACTGCTTGAAGATGGACCATGGACGTTGGACAATGATCTGCTTCGGAGGGAAACGATTCGTTTCCCTCCGCGAGTTGATTCTTCCTCCTCGGCTTTCATCCATCATCCTTTTGATTCCTCTCCCCTGCCCTATCATCTCTGCCTCAAAAAACGCGTGGTCTCTTGCCATTTCATTTCCTTGCGCCTATACTGGGACAATCTTCATTCATCCAACACTCATTGCGAGGGGTCATGCCGACCAACCTGCCAAAAACAACTGTTAAGTTTCTCATTGCCCTGTTGAAACATCAGGCAGAAAACCTGCTGGGGAAAGACGCGGCTGGAATCCTTGGCGACGATGTGCAAGAGAAAATTGACGATTGGTTGAAGTCCGAAAAAACCGAAAAGGATTTGTTAAAATCCGCACAGCAGGCGCAGATTTATTTGCAGGACGAACGCAATTGTCCCGACAAAGATTTGCGCTATTTTTTTCGAGATATTGGCTTTGGCGATCTGCCCGCCGTTCAAGAAGCGCTCGCCGAACTTCCTCAAGCCATGGACGCAAGCGGCGTCACAGACGCGTTGCGAGAATCCTTTCACGGCTTTTCAACACTGAGCGCCAGCCAACAGGAAGAAGGCGCGAAACTTTACACCGAGGCGCTTCTTCGCGCCGTCGGCTCGCTGGAAGAGTTCGTCTCCCCCATCCTGATTCAAACTGTTCTGGATCTGAAAAAAGAACAGCACAAAACTACAAAAGATAATTCAATTCAGCATTCAATTCAGATTGAAAAACTCGACAAAATCCTTGCGCGCCTCGAGGCAAGGACTGTTGCAAAACGCGACCCCTCCCCCACCCTGCGCGGCGACCTGCCGCTCGGCTCGTACCTCCCCATTCAACCAAACCAACTCTTCACTGGGCGTGAAGCAGAACTGAAACAACTCGCCGATACGTTGTTGACGCAAGACGGCGGCGCGATCATCAGCCAGCAGGCGCTGGTCGGCATGGGCGGAATCGGCAAGACACAGCTGGCGGTGCAGTTCGCCTGGCAGGAGGGATATCGTTTCGCGGGCGTGCATTGGGTCAGCGCCTTCAGCCGCGACCAGTCCGAAGAGTTGACCGAAAAAGTGATCGAAGCCTCGATTGCCCGCTGTGGCGCAGAGATGGGCTTACAGCCCTGGTCCTCCGAAACAGACCAGCAAGCCGCGCTGACCGTGAGCGCCTGGAAACAAAGCGGACCGCGGCTTGTGATCCTCGACAACCTCGAAGATATGGACGCCGCCGCAGAATGGCTGGCGCGTTTGCGGCACACCAACATCCGCATTTTGATCACTACGCGGCAGAAAGATTGGTCTCCATCCTTCGGCTTGCATGAAATTTCCCTGCATGTCTTCACGCTGACCGAATCGCTCGCATTCCTCCGCCGCGCGCTGGACGAAACGCGCGCCAGCGACGCCGATCTGACCGCCCTGCACAAACGCTTTGGCGGATTGCCCCTGCCGCTCGATCTTGCCGCCTCCTACCTGCAACACGTGGACAAACTCTCCGTGACGAATTATCTGGAGCGACTCAGCCTCGACCATGCCTCGCTCAGGAATTGGCGCGCCAAACATCCCACCGCCACACAACACGATAAAGATGTTGCCGCCTCCTTTGCGCTTTCGCTCGAACGCGTCAGCGATGAAAACGCGCGGCGCATCTTCCTGCTGGCGGGTTATGGCTTGCCCAACGAGCCTCTGCTTCAGGATGTTCTTCAAGCCGCCGCCGAACTGGACGACGCCCCCTACAGCGAAGCGCTCGACCTCTTGCGCGGACTCTCCCTTGTACAGCCCGAGCCGAGCCTGCACCCGCTTCTGGCGGACTTTGCGCGCCTGCAGGATACCGACCGCACCGCCCTCTTTCGCTGGTCGCGCGCTTTGGCGGCGAGAGGCTACCCTTGGTATGAACATGGCGGCATGTACCGCGATCCGAGTCTGGCGCGTTACATCCGCCTCTCGCTCCCCGACATCCTGCGCGCCGTCAGCTTCTCAGACCGCGAAGCAAAAGAATTTTCCAATCTTTGCTACCATGCGGCTTTCCTCCTCGCCCACTTCGGCGATTTGGACGGGGCGATGAAGTTGTATCAGCAGGCTCGTGAAATATTGGAAGGGCTGGGCGATTTGAAAGGCAAGTCCGCCACGCTGCATCAGATGGCTGGAATCTATGTCACGCGCGGCGATTTGGACGGGGCGATGAAGTTGTATCAGCAGTCGTTGGAAATCAAGGAAGGGCTGGGCGATTTGAAAGGCAAGTCCGCCACGCTTTCGGAGATGTCAAATGTTTTTTGGGAGAAGAAGGATTTTGTTCAAGCACAACACTTGATGGAACAATCTATCAAGTTAAGCAAGCAAATTGGCGATTTCAGCGGACTGGCTTATGCAACTGTCAAACTTGGTCAATTATGCGCGATGCGAGGAGATAAGGAAAATGCCCTTACGCATTATCAGGAGGGTGTAACGCTATTTGAAAAACTTGGGGCACAAACACTTGTTGAGCAGGTAAAGCAATTGATTGCCAGTCTTGAAGGTGGTGCGCAACAAGAACAAGGCATGACCGCCGAGCAGTTCATCGCGGCGGCGATCCAATCCGCGCGGGAGAAGCGTCCTGAAGCGGAGCAATATTTCAATGCGGCGCAGAAGATGGCGGCGGATTCGTCCGCGCCGAGGGATATTCAAGAGTTGGGCAAGGTCTTGAAACAGATCATGGCAGGCGTGAAGAATGTGGATCTGTCGGGGTTGCCAGAGGAGTTGAGAGAGATGGTGGAGAGAGCCATCCACGAATAAGACGCCCGCAGACATGACGGGTCTCACCGTGAAGTCTGACGGATCAATCTTCTCCGCGCCCGAAGAACCTGAACTGGAAAGGCGTCGCGGAGACCCGTCATGTCTTCCGCGAATCCCAATTCTCCAATTCTCCAATTCTCTAATTCTCTCCCTACCCATCAATTACCAATTACAAATTACCAATCACCCTCTCCCCCTCACCTCCTCGTAATCGGCATCAACCTCCCCCGCCCAAACGACTTCTCGCTCACCTTCAACACCAATCCCATTTGCCAGCGTTTGTGTTCGCTCGCCCGCATCGCAGGGTTGCTTTGGTTACTCAACACCAGCGCTTCCATGTCGGGAGAAATTTTCTCGTAATCGAACGGGTCCACTTGGTCTGCGCGTAACTCTGCCGACGGCTTGCGTTCCATCACAAACTGCGGAATCACCCCGCCCTCTCCCCTCTTTCCACTTTCCTCTTTCCACTCCTCATTGATCCATTTCCCCAAACGAATCATCTCCGCCTTCGTCACATCTCCCAACGGGCTGATCGCGCCGGCCATATCGCCGTACAACGTCGAATAGCCCAGCGCCAACTCGGTCTTGTTGGATGTGTTGATCAGGAATCCGCCGCGCTGGTTGACAAAACTCATCAGGATGATCATCCTCAGCCGCGCCTGGATGTTCTCGCCCGCGACGCCATCGCTTCTTTTCGGACCTACAGCCTGCTCCGCCGCTTTGTGCATTCTCTCCAGTTCGACCACTTCGAACCCAATCCCCAGCCGACTCGCCAACTCCCGCGCGGACTCGGTTGACCTCGCATCCGTGAACCGCGAAGGGATGGCGACTCCCGTCACGCGTTCGCGTCCCAGCGCCTCCGCCGCGATCACCGCAACGACAGATGAATCAATTCCGCCCGACAAGCCGATGAACGCATGGCGAAGATGATTCTTATCCGCAAAATCGCGCAACCCCAACACGAGGGCGCGAAAAACTTCTTCCTCTCCTTGAACTTCCTTAGTGCCCTTCGTGTCCTTCGTGTTAAAAACTTTGACATTCTCCTCGAACTTCTCTGCCTCTGCAACCACCTCTGCCCCATGCAACATAAAACTTCCACCATCAAAGATCAACTCATCATTCCCGCCGACCAAATTCACAAATACAAATGGCATCTCGGTGGTCGAGTAGTCCCGCGCGCTTTTTGCGGGACGTATCGAGACCACCTGCCTCTCCGCATGATGCACCCTCCCCTCTCCCCCTCCCCTCCGATATGGCGACGCCGAAATGCAGATCAACATCTCCGCGCCCATCGCTTTCAAGTCTGCGCCAGGGTGGACGGGATATTCCTCGTCCCACATGTCCTCGCAGATCATCACGCCTACTTTTTTGCCAGCAATATTAATCGGCGGTAGAGTCTTTGTCCCTGCGAGGAACCAGCGCGGCTCGTAGAACACGTCATAGACTGGGAGCAACTGCTTCACCTGCGCGATCTTCATCTCCCCGTTTTGCATCAAGTACGCGATATTGTTCAGCGACGGGTGCTGATACATTTTTTGCTCAGCAGGCGCGAACGATCCCACCAACAGGGGCGGCAAACCCTCCGCTTGGCGAGCCAGATCCAAAGTCGCGTGTTGAACCGCCTCGACGAACGACGAGTCATACAAAATGTCGCGCGGAGGATATCCACACACGGTCAATTCGGGGAAGACGATCAAATCGGGCTTCTGGTCAGCAACCGACTTCGCCGCATCCAAAATGCGGCGCACATTCCCCTCCAAATCGCCAACCGTCGTATTGATTTGAGCAATTGCTAACTTCATTTTTACCTCGGTGGTCGAGTAGTTCCGCGATGCTCGTCGCGGGACGTATCGAGACCACCAGTAACAGAATACCTCTTATTGCGCGGTAGTCTCGATATGCCCTTCGCAAACACCGCTCAGGGCTACTCGACCACCGATATATCCCTACGAATAATCCTTCCCCATCTCTTCCAACAAATTCAACGCCTCCATCACCGTCTCCCTCCGCAAACAAACGTGATCGCCGAGCATGAACGTACGATAACCGATCTCCAACAAAAACGCCACATCGCCAATGTCCGCGCTGACGGGGACGGGCTGATACGCCAGCGAATCCAAAATGCGACTCGCCACGATCGCGTCTTTGTCCGCGTTGATGATGGTCTTCACCGCGCTCGCCACTTTATGCGGACGAAGAACTTCAACAAACAGATCGCCGCGCGCCGCCATGAGACGCCCATGCTTCGAGCCGTGCTTCTTTGCGAAGTCTAGTCCGCGCTGGGTTTCGATCTTGAGGATCATCTCCGCGTTCGGCAGGAGACTTTTCACCTCGTCTACATCCTCAATCGATTCGACATACGACAGCATCACCTTCGTCATCCCTAACTCTTTCATCGCCGCGAGATAGGCTTTGTCTGTGTCGGTCAACGTCCCCTCGATCTTCAACGATGGATGAACAATGTTGACCGACTCGCCAGGTCCGATCAATCGGCGCGGACCGTCGGCAAGGATGAGTCTATCGCCATCCACTGCCGCCACTCTCACGCGCTCATTGCCATCCGAAAAATATGCGTCAACGGGTGTCTCTACTTTGATGCGATGACTCAACTCCACTTCCGTATACGGAGGAATCGCCGCGCCGACCACGCGCAATTGACGTCCCTTCAAATCCACCCACACGGGCGCATTGCTCAAGCCGCCGTCCTCGGCGGCGGGGACGCCGCCCCGAGCAGAAATAATTTTGCATAGCCTCTGCAAAACTTCACGATGCGACTCGCGCAGCGGCATCACCGTGTTGAGTCGGAATCCGCTCACGATGGGATGCGACGCAACCTCGGCGAGGAAGTCGGCGTATGGAGGCGTGGTGACGATGGTGGAGATGGGCATATCGGTCTCGTACCGCAAAGTTCACTTTGCGAGTTGCAGAGGCAAAATGAATTTTGCCGTACTACAACTTCAATGTCGTCCCGCAGAACTTACACTTGAACATCCCGCTCGCATCCACGGGGATGGGCGCGCCGCAACGCGGACAGATCATCGCGATGGGCTTGCTCACCTGTTTCACTTTTGTTTCATCCTGCCTCGCGCGCATGTTGTCTTGAAAGTCGCCGAAGTAGCCCCACGAACGGGCGATGAGTCCCATGGCGTAATCCACCGCTCGTTGTTCGTCTTCAATGTGGAAAATTTTCTGTTCGCCGATGGCGTCGCCCCATTGCTTGTCAACCACATCGCCGCGTTTGCCGCCAGGTCGGCGCAGGAACCACGTGTTCCACTTTTGAGTCACCTTTTGCCATTCTTCGATTGCGTCAATATTTCCCCAAACGCTGTCGCCGAGATAATGCCCCACTTGTTTGCCCTCCATGCTGGCGTGCATGTTGATATCGCCGAAGACAATGAGGAACGGCGTTTCATCCAGCGTCGGCGTTGTGACGTGCGTATTTACCCAACGCGCGAACAAGCCATACGATTCGGGCGCGTCGCCTCCGCCGCCTTCGCCATAGAGCGAGCCGAGCAATTGCTCGAGATCGAATCCGCTGGCGAACGGAGTCACTTGCAGGGGCCAGCGATCCACTTTGGCGTCACCGATCGCCGCGAATGAAATCGCCACGTCGGGGCGGTACTGTGAAAGCGTGTTGTACATCAACGGCAGGCGGTCGAAGATTTCAAAGGGCCAGGATGCCATCGAACCCGTTACGTCAATGGCGACGATGACAGGATTCTTCGACTCGGTTGAAATGCGCTGTTTGGGATCAATGATCTTTTCGTTCGGTCCCGCCTTCTTTTCGTATGTGCGCGGACCCGATGCCGCCGCCCGCTTCGCCGATGCCGCCCGCGCAGGCGCCGCCGCAGGAGCATACGCATACTTCCCCGACCCGTACCATTTTGAAGTGTCTTCGTCCCATGAATACATGTTGTCTCCTTTGTTTTTTCTGTACGGCAAAATTCATTTTGCCTTGTGCAAATCGCAAAGCGAACTTCGTACGACAAAATTTATTTTGTCCTTGCAAATCGCAAAGTGAACTTTGCGGTACGTTACACCACCGTCATCATCGCCAACGTCTCCAACCCAAACTCATCACGAAATCTCTTATCGAGACGATTCGACTTAATATACTCGGCGATGACTTGCGGGACAAGCGACTCCCACTCTTCGCCTCGCGCCATCGCCCGCCTCACTTCGGACCCTTCGGCTGGTACGCGCTCGCGCGGCGGAATCAACTCGACGGGCGGAATGACGCGGTACTCGTCCCTCAACAAACTCGCCACGTACGGATTCGCCGTCGCAAACACATCCAGATCCCCGAACAAATCCATCACCATCACACGCCAGCGCGGACCGTCGTCGAGATCGGGAACGGGGATGACCTGAAAATTTGAAAACTCTGCGAGGACGAGTTGAAGCATGTCGCGCGTTTCATCGAACGTGAACGGGTTGCGCGCGTTGTAGCGATTCGAACTTCCGACGCCGATGAGCGCCGCCTCCCCGCTATTGCACAACGCCCGCAGAATCGCGGCATGACCAAGATGGACAGGTTTCCATCGCGCGATCATGCCGATGCGGGAATATTTTTTAGCGGGCATGGCGTGATTATAACAAGACAACATAGACCTCACAGGTTTCAAAAACCTGTGAGGTCTTAACTTGTCAAATTAGAATATCCGTTCTATAATCCAAATCATGAACGCGCTTGATACGTTGGTCGAACTTTCCAGCCAAATGGAATTGGAACATGCGGAGGAATCGCGTGGTCTCGATACACCCTCGGCTAACGCCTCGGGCTACTCGACCACCAATAAGCCCGCTTGCTTCACGCCCAAAGAGAAACGCGCCGCGTTCACTCACCCTGCCCAACTCCCCAATGGAAAAAAGACGATCTTGTTGAAGACCCTGCTCTCGTCCGCCTGCGAACGGGATTGTTACTACTGCCCCTTCCGCGCAGGACGCGACTTCCGACGCGCCACGTTCAAGCCGCAAGAATTTGCCGAGTTGTTTATGAAAATGAATAAGGCGAAAATTGCCGAGGGGATTTTCCTCAGTTCAGGCATCGCGGCGGGCGGAGCGAACACGCAAAATAAAATTATTGACACGGCGGAGATCCTCCGCAAGAAAACGGGCTTTCGCGGGTACATGCACCTCAAGATCATGCCTGGCGCAGAGAAGGGACAAGTCGAGCGGATGATGCAACTCGCCGACCGAGTCTCGATCAACTTGGAAGCGCCGAACACCGAGCGGCTTGCCAAACTTGCTCCGCACAAAATTTTCATTGAGGAATTGCTCCGTCCATTGAAATGGGTCGAGGAGATTCGACGAAGCCAACCCGCGTATAAATTCTGGAATGGCAAATATCCTTCCACGGTGACGCAATTCGTCGCGGGTGGCGCGGATGAAAGCGACTTGGAGTTATTGACGACGACAAACTGGTTGATGAAAAATGTGAGACTCACACGCGCATATTTCTCCGCCTTCCACCCCATCCGCGATACGCCACTCGAAAACAAAGCCGCCGTGGATCCCATGCGCGAGCATCGTTTGTATCAGGCTTCATTTTTGTTGCGCGATTACGGCTTCGACTTGGAAGACATGCCGTTCACGCAAAACGAAAATCTCCCGCTCCACGCCGATCCCAAAATGGCATGGGCGCAAATGAACTTGAAAGAGAATCCAGTCGAAATCAACAAGGCAGAACGACGCGAATTACTCCGCATCCCTGGCATCGGACCAAAACACGCGGACGCGATCCTTCAAGCGCGGCGCACGACAAGGTTTCGTGATTTGACGGCTCTGCGTAAAATGGGAATTGTTGTTGCGCGTGTTTCCCCGTTTGTGTTGTTGGATGGCAAACGTGCAGTTAGTCAGTTGGCGATGTTTTAATAGGCGAAATGCGTAGTGACGACTTCAGTCGTCACATAGCCACAAGAGCGACTGAAGTCGCTACTACAGGAGTATAAAAATGTACGGTTTGATCGGGAAAATAAAAGCAACAAAAGGTCAGCGCGATATATTGATCACCATCCTGCTGAACGGCGTCAATGAAATGCCTGGATGTTTGAGTTACGTGGTCGCGCAAGACCCAACAGATG
Organism: Anaerolineales bacterium; assembly: GCA_021462845.1. Classification (GTDB taxonomy): domain Bacteria; phylum Chloroflexota; class Anaerolineae; order Anaerolineales; family Villigracilaceae; genus Defluviilinea. Next base: position 13,409 of record JAJTXU010000038.1, on the reverse strand, counting down.
AAGATGCAATCTGGATCACTGAAGTATGGGACAGCCAAGAGAGTCATCGCGCGTCGTTGACCTTGCCATCCGTTCAACAAGCCATTGCGCGCGGCAGATCGTTCATCGCTGGTTTTGGCGAACGCTTCGAGACTCGTCCAGTGGGCGGTCACGGAATTTGATTCACAACGCGATCCATCCGCCGCGTAAACCTGCGCGAACTGCTTCGGTGCGGTTGGTCACATCGAGTTTTGTGTAGATCGAAGAGACGTGAAATTTCACGGTGTGTTCGCTGATCCCCAACTCCACCGCGATCTGTTTGTTCGCCAACCCTTGCGCCAACAATCCCAGCACTTCCAATTCTCGTTCGGTGAGCGGACCGCGCTCGACAGGTTCGCCTTCCGATTCAAATAACAAATGCGGCGCGCCGACGATCAGTCCTTGCGACAATGCGTGGATGGCGGCGGTCAATTCTTCGGCGGACGAATCCGTCGGCAGGATTCCCCACACGCGCGATAAACGCCTCATCTCTCGGACGTCGGGCTGATCGTCGCCCAGGAGGAGGATTCCAGCTGACGAGGGCGAGGCAGGTTCAAAGCTTGCACTGAGCGAAGTCGAAGTGTCCGAAAGAGACGCGAACGACGTGGATGTGATTATCACATCCACGTCGTTTTCTTCATCCAATGAATCGTTTACGACCTTGATCGTCTTGTCAGACGCGAGCAGGGCTTGCAATCCTGCGCGTAATGCGGGCGACGAGAGTTTCAACAAGACGCGAATCACTTGCGCTCGCCCACCGTCACATTGACATTCTCAGCCTTGCCGCCGCGCAGAACTTCAACCACGACGGATTTGCCGACGATATCACTTTTGAGCGAGGCGAAGAGATCATCGGGATCACTGACCGAGTGACCCGCAACCGCGACGATGGTATCGCCGACGAACAATCCGCCTTTTTGCGCGGGTCCATTTTCTTCAAGCCACAAGATGAGCAATCCGCTTTTCTGTTCGCGCTTGAGACTCTTCCGCGCGGCTTGGGGGATTTCAACAGGCTGTGTGCGCACGCCGAGATACCCGCGCTTGACCGAGCCATGCTTGGCGAGTTCGTCCGCGATACGCCACGCGACTTTGGCGGGAATCGTCAGCGCCGAACCGCGCCCGAGACCTGATGTATTCAAACCAAGAACTTCGCCCTCGGTGTTGACAAGCGGACCGCCAGAGAAGCCAGGGTATGGAGTTGTTTCTGTGGTGATGTATTCATCGAGCAAGCCGCCGCGGTGCGTGCGAGCAGGTCCCGTAATTGCGGTGACGATTCCCCACGAAGCTTGCGCGCCCGATGTGTTTGGTCGTCCAAGCGCAAGCACAAGCTGACCAACCTTCACGTCGTTTGATGTCTTGGCAGGCTTCAACGCTTTTTCAGCGAGTCGTAACAATGCGAGGTCTGAACCTGCGTCGCGCCCCGCGATTGTCGCCGCGAGACTCTTGCCGTCAGGCAAAGTCACTTTGATATCTTCGCGCGTCACCACGTGATCGGCAGTGAGGACGAGGTCATCGGCGTACGCAATTCCGCTGGCGGGATAACGCTTCCGCGCGTCAACAATGACCGTGCTTTCGCCGCCTTTTTCAACAGCGGAGGTCAAATAGTTTGAAAATTCAGTAAACGGGTTGGACATGATTATCTCCTTATAACATATCGGTTTGAATGAACCTAGTGTTCGCAGTGTACTGCATACAAAAATAAAATATATCGGATGTTCGATTGGTTCGCATCCTAGCCGTTCGGAGGAGGGACACACTTGACCTTAAAGTTTTATTTTTCGTTTTCAAAACCCTTGAAATTAAATTTATTATCGTTATACTGTTTATATTCATGTCATTGCGAGCCGCCGTTTTTTGGCGGCGTGGCAATCTCCTGTTTTCAAACGGTTGCTTGTTCGAGGAGATTGCTTCGTCGCTTCGCTCCTCGCAATGACAATACGATACGAAAGGACAACTATATGGTTTCGATGGAAACGCTTGTGATCAAGACCGAAAATAAATTTAGAAGCCTGGTCACAAAACAGCAATACAAGCAAGGAGAGGTGATCTGCGAGATTCCGCGCGAGAAAGTGGTGAACAAGCCGAATCGATTCACCGTGCAGATTGATCGCACCGAACACACGGACGTGGGTAAACTCGCCGCATTGAATCACTCATGCGACCCGAATGTGATTCTCGACACCGCTAACATGCAAATGATCGCGCGGCGCGACATCGAGAAGGGCGAGGAACTCTCATTCTTCTATCCCTCCACCGAATGGGAAATGGACGCGCCGTTCATCTGCCTGTGCGGATCGGCGAACTGCATCCACGTGGTCGCAGGCGCGCGCTTTCTTCCGCTTTCCACGCTGGAACATCATTTCCTCAACAAGCACATCCGCGAAGAGATGATTGACCTGCTGAACGCTACGAAGAAGAATCTACCAACAAAATAGTATGTCACCCTGAGGGAGCGCTAGCGACCGAAGGGTCTCGTATGTCGTGACGGAGATTCTTCGCTCAGAATGACATGTCACAGGAATTAAAACAAACACCCGCCGAAAGGCGGGTTCTGTTTTTCCAAGTGAAGAAATTTTACTTGAGCGAAGAAACGACTCTCGAAATAACCGCATCTAATATCGCCCCATCCACCTGACCATCCAACTTCGCCAGCACAGCGGACTTGATCCTCTGCTTCAACTCCGCATCCCCAGCGGATTCCGTCCGCGGGTACGCTGCGACCAGATTCACCGAGCCGCTCAATGTCGCTTTTGGCGCGGACGACGAATCGGCGCGGTTGATCTTCATGTCATATTTCATCGCGCGTTCCAACGCCGCGTCCGTGACCACCACGTTTTCCGTGATGTCCAACGACGTGACGCCTTGCGCCTTCATCTCATCAATATCGCGTTCAGTGTAGAAGATTTTCGCCATCTACAGTCTCCAGTCTCTAATCTCCAATTACCAATTACTGCTCACTGCTTACTGATAACCTAGTGGCTTCACTACGCTTACCTCACCACCAATTCTCCAATCCTCTAATTCTCTGCCTTTTTACTTCTCCGGTCTACCGTCCAACCCCTCCAACGCCTTGACCGCCGAATTCCGCGCCGCGACGATTTCCGCCTCCGAGCCAGAGAGCCACATGCGACCGAATCGTCCCACAGACGATACGTGCAGGATTTTGATGTTCGCGCCTTTTTCGGCTTCGTTGCACGCATAGTTGATGTAAGCGGCGGGAGCGCATTCAAGCACCAGCATCGTCTCGCCAGGGACAAGCATCGAGCCGCGGCGGAAGCGATTCAACAACTGAGCTTGATAGGGGTCCACGTTGGTGATGATCTGCACGGAGGCGATGAACGGCTTGATGCGTTCTTCGGGTTTCAAACTCAGCCGATCCAGCACGATGCGACCCGCTTCCAGAACTTCGGATTGCGAGTGCGAATGGATTTCGAACATGCCGAACTCGCGCTCGACCAGTTGCGCGCCAGGTTTCGCCTCTGTTGATTTGACCGCGATATCCACCAGCCGAAATACTTCGTTGCCTGGAGCGACCTCAACATAAAGAGAAGCCATACCCTCGGTCGGAAGGTCGCCTTGTGTGATCGTCCCAACGAACGCCGCATACTGCGGCTGCATTCGGTCGAGATAGGAATACACGCGTAATGAAAATTGATCTGATGCCATGTTTCACCTAGTGTCACCCTGAGCGATAGCGAAGGGTCTCCGTGTCGTGAGGGAGATTCTTCGTGGCGCCTTGCGCCACTCAGAATGACATCCTTTCGAGTTTAATTATTCATCGCAATCCCAAGCGGCGTAACGAACAGCGGATTGCTCGGTAAAACCGTTTCGATGCCTGTCATTTCTTGAATTACTTCATCCATGCCAACAAAAGCGCATGTGCCGCCGACTAAATACAACTTGTCAACCTGATGACCTTCCACGTGACGATTAATGATCGCAGCGACCTTCTCCATCACGGGGCGGACGACGGGAAACAACCGCGTCTGCTCGTTCGGATTCTTCTTCATCGCTTCGGCTTCCTCGAACGACTTTCCCGTTGAGCCAGCGATGACCAGCGAGAAGTGTGTTCCACCTGTCGGCTCATCGGCGGTGTAGGCAACCTCCCCATCGCGGAAGATGGCGATGCCTGTCGTGCCGCCGCCCACGTCCACAATTGCGCCGTCGCGGATTTTCAACACGTTGTTCGCGGCGGTCGGCTCGTCAATGATGCCTGTGCAATCAAGTTCCGCGCCGTGCAACACATTTGCAGTCGCGCGGACTTCCGCTTGCGGCACGCCTGGCGGATACGCCGTCGCGGCGGAGGTCAGTTTGAATCCGAGTTTCTTCTCGACTTTCGATTTCATCGAACGCAACAGATCAACCGCGCCGATGAAATCCACCACGAGTCCATCGCGCGTCACTTCCGCGAATTGATACTCACCCGCGATCGGCTGATGATTTTCATCGAGAACGACCAGCACCGTGTACGCCGTTCCCAAGTCCACGCCGACATGCACTACGCCGCGATAATTTGGGTCGTGACCATTGCCGCCAGCCATCACATGATCAGCCTGCCGCAGAAGGGCTGAAAGATCAGGATTCATCTTTCGTCTTTCCTCTTTCTTTCATCCTTCATCCTTCATAATTCATCCTTTATTTTTCATTCCAATTCACAGGAAACACCACATACACAAAGCGCGTCCAGTTCGGCGTCCCAAACGTGATGATCGAACCTTTCGGGATGTAGATCACATCGCCCGTTTTGCCGCGCACCTGTTCGCTTCCGCGCGTGATCACGAGTTCGCCCTCAAGCACAATATCAATCTCGTCGTACGTCAGCGTCCACTGCATTTCGCCTTTATCGAGCGACATAAAACCCGCGCCCATCGGCGACCGATCCTGCGTGACCACCACATCCTTGAGCCAGACGTGCGTGCCAGCCGTGGTCTTGCCCTCGATGAATTGCTCCATCTGGACGTTCGCCATTTTGACGACTTTCAATGGCGGGAGATTCGCGGCAGTGGATAGTTCGCTTCTTTTCGACGGGATGGCTGATTCGGCTTCTCGAATCATCTTCACGCCCAAAGCGAACGCAACGTCCTGCGCCTCGTGTGTGACGATATCGTCAGGCGCAAGCACAAGCGGACCCGCGCGTTCGCGCGCAAGGCGGCGGATATCCTCCGCAGTAAAAAGTTGACGCGGCATGGGGCAAAAACGTAGACAGGTAAATACGTAAACAGGTAAACACGTCAACCGTGTCTACTTGTATCCGTGTGTACTTGTGTACCTGTAAACCTGTCTACTTGTCTTTGCCTTTACCACCGAACGAACCCTTGCTGTTCTGCGGCAGGATCATCTCCACGTCGCCGTGCGGGCGCGGAATCACATGGACCGACGCGAGTTCGCCCACGCGCTTCGCCGCCGCGGCTCCTGCATCGGTTGCGGCTTTCACCGCGCCAACGTCACCGCGCACCATCACGGTCACGTATCCGCCGCCGACATACTCACTGCCGATCAGCGTCACGTTTGCGGCTTTGACCATCGCGTCCGCGGCTTCGATCGCGCCGACGAGACCCTTGGTCTCCACCATTCCTAAGGCTATCATTGCAACATCTACGGGCATGGCTTAAATCTCCTTTGAAATTTGATGTAACGCAAGATGCCATCTTGCGCTACCCCGATTAGACATCGGATGTGAAGGATTGAAGTGATTCAATCGCTCAAATCTGAGTTCTAACCGCTATCAAATGTCGTTGCGAGCCCGAAGGGCGAAGCAATCTCCTATTGTCAAAAGCAGGTTTGTTCGAGGAGATTGCTTCGGGCGGACGAGCGCCGCCCTCGCAATGACATTACTTCTTCAACTCCAACAACACCTTCCTCACGATCTCCTCCACTTGCGGACTGACCGAACTCGACGCAACCGAGCCTGCTCCGCCAGTGAACATTCCGCGCTGAGTCTGTGTATCCGTTGAGCCAGGCGTAAACGCCGCATCGGGCGCGGTACGGATCTCATACGCCAACCGCTTGATATTATACATGTGATGCACAGTGATGTTATCGCCCGTGATCGCGCCACCGACACCGCCAGAGCCGAGGGTCATCGAGGGCATCAATCCTGTGGTGTAGCCTGTTGTGCCAAGCGTGCCAAATGTGTTGACCACAATACGGAACACGGGCTTCTGTAAGCCAAACTGCATAATGACGTTTTCGTCGCGAGCATGGATGACCTGAGAATGTCCGCGCCCGCCATAAGCGATCATCTCTAGCGAGCGTTCGCACCCTTCCTCCCAGCCATCTACTTCGTACCAGCCGAGGACGGTGGTGAGTTTCTCGCCAGAGAGAGGTTCGTCTCGTCCAACGCTGTTGAGCCTCACGACCAGAATCCGCGCCCAATCGGGGACGCTGAATCCGTATTGCTGTCCCAGTTGCTGCGGGCTTTTGCCAACACCCTTGGGATTCGGCAGATGCCCAACAAATAAATTCTTCGCCAAAATTTGTTTGATGTTGTCGTCAACGAAATACGCGCCTTCGGCTTTCATCAATTCTTCGAGTTGCGCCGCGATGGGGCGATCTGCGACGACGGCTTGTTCGGTGGCGCAGATCACCGAATGATCAAACGCCTTCGACGCGACGATATACTTTGCTGCTTTTGCCACATCCGCTGAACGGTCAACATACGCGGGGACGTTGCCAGGCCCGACCCCATACGCAGGCTTGCCAACAGAATGCGCGGCGCGAACCATGTCGGAGCCGCCAGTCGCCAAAATCAGCGCGACGTATTTGTGTTTCATCAACTCCTGCGTGCCAGGTAGTGTTACCTTCGTCATGCACGAGATGAGTCCCTTTGGCATCCCAGCCCGCTCGCCAGCCTCAGCCATGATGCGGATGGTTTCCGCGCAGCACTTCGCCGCGAACGGATGCGGAGCGATCACGATCCCGTTCTTTGCTTTGACGGCGATCAACGTCTTGAACATCGTTGTGGATGTCGGGTTCGTGGACGGAGTCAACGCGCAAACAACGCCCATGGGCCACGCGATGTCATACGTCCGTTTGGCGGGGTCGCTTCGAATCACGCCGACGGTTGGAATATCCTTGATGGCTTCCCACAATAATTGCGACGACAATAAGTTCTTTAACGTCTTATGTTCAGGCACGCCGTAGCCCGTCTCTTCGCTCGCCATCTTACCAAGTTGCACCGAAGCATCCGCCGCCGCCTGCGCCATTGCCGCGCAGATACGGTCCACTTCGGCTTGTGTGGCGTGGAGGAATTTCCGCTGGGCGTCGCGGGCTTGTGTCGCCAGCGTGCGGGCTTCCTGGATGGATTGAAGGTCGTTGTCAAAATCGGTCATAAGAAAACCTTTTTACCACAAAGGGTCACGAAGGATCACAAAGGAAAGAAGAAAGAGGAAAGATTTTCCTTCGCGCCTTTATTGTCTCGGTGGTCGAATAGGGCTGAGCGGTTTTTGCGAAGCCCGTATCGAGACCACCAGTTACAAGAATACTTCTCGAACAGAAATTGCTTTGTTTACTTGATGGTCTCGATACGTCCCGCGAACTGCACGCGGGACTACTCGACCATCGGATTACACTAGAAATTAATTGGATTTGCCGCAACCTCTAGCACTTTATTTTGAAACGCGGATGCGGCGGCGCGGCAGGCGGGTTGGTCGCCTGTGAGCATCACGCCCATGTAGTTCGTTTCGGAGGGCGGCATGGTCAACGCGACGATGTTCACGTCCGCTGATTTTAACGCCGCATCGAGCGCGACCAAGCCTTCATTTGGCGTCGCCACAAGATACGCAATTGGGCTTCCAACTGGGATGTTGCACACTTGTGAAAGATAAGTTCCAGTCCTTGAAATGACATGCGGGAAGAACGCGATGGAATCGTCGTCGCTGGCGGAATACCAGATCGCCTTCGTCTTGATGTAATCTACGGCGGCGTTGAGTCCCGCTCTCACTTCGGCGGGGTCTGGTCCAGCCAGAATAGCCATGATCTCGCCCGACCATTTTCCCGACGTGTGCTTCGCACCCGCGTAAAACGACTTGGCATACACCACTTCAACGTTTGCCATTTTTGTGGCTTCGTCAATCGCCGTGTAGGTCGCGTCGTCGTTGTCCACGCTAAGCAGACCGATGGAGCGTTGGTCGTCGCGCAGTTTGAGATGTTCCGCGAAGTTGCGATCCACTTGCGGGATGAGTTGTACTGCGAGAGGTGTGCCGAATAGAGGGTCGAGGATTGCCATAGCAAGTTCCTTGGTTACAAGATGCGAGTTACCTGTTGCGTGAAGCGTTGAATCGTGGGGCGTGGAGCGCGAGTCGCCTCACGAAATATCGTCTCACGCTCCACGTTCTTTCAATTAGCCAACTTCAATTTTACGCCAGATGCTTGATGTTTGCGCATCTTTTGCGCGATCTGCACCACGAACGCGCCGCCTTCGAGCGGATTTGTTCCGCCGTTCTCGAAGATGTTGCAGACCACGTCGCGGTCGGCGTCGGTGTCGCCGTATTTGGGTTTGTAACCCATGTACGCGCTCATGGACTCGGCGCGTCCCAGCCCAGGGCGTTCGCCGATGAGCAGGATCACCACATCGGGCTTGATGAGTTCGCCGACATCGTTCATCACGCCGACGCGGGCATACTTGACGAAGAATGGAGTCCCAAATGTGAGACCTGCTGTTTGCGCTCCCTGCCTGATCACAGGAAATATCTGCCGCAGGTTCGCTTCGATTGCCGCGGCGGAGAGTCCATCGCCGACGACAAGTTGGACATTGACGTTCTTCTGGCATTTCTCGTTGATGATGCGTTTGGCATCGTCGTTGAGCAAGCGTCCCAGATCGGGGCGGAGGAGATACTCTTGTTTGCCGCCTGTGATCTTAGTTTGAACGGTGAACAAGTTGAATTCATCGAGAAGTTTCTGGTCAACGTCGCGGTAGAGCGCGTCTTGTGTTACGGCGTGATCGCCTTGAAACAAAAGCCACTCCGCTGTGCTGTAACGCGGACCTGCGCGTCCGACGCCGATGCGGGCGGTGGTTGAGTCCATGAGGGCGCGGAGTCCGTTGGCGTCTTTGGGATTCTTGACACGCGGCGTAGAGCGGGAGAGGGTGGGGTCGGGGAGATCAATTGAGAGACTGGAGATTAGAGACTGGAGAATTGGAGAATTGGAGGATTGAGGTTTGAGGGGAACGGCTGAAGAGGAAGAGAGAGTCGCCGAAGCAGAGGCAGGCGTCCCTGCGGATGAAGCGGGCGTCTTCACGGCTCCAGAGGCTTTGAGTTCGCGAACAATCGCGTCTACGAGGGTGTTGAGTTGGGTGTCGTCCATAAAAATTATCTCCGATGTTTGCGTAGTTGGCGTTCTCTTACGCCAACGGAGACGTTAGAGAACGTCTCCTACGCGGAGGTTATCTCTTCAAGAAAAACGATGGGTCGCCTGCTTTGTCGGTGAGGATGCCGTTTTTCATCAAGCCTAGATCCACGAGCCATTTTTCGAATTCGGGCGCGGGGCGCAAATTGAAAAGTTGACGAAGCGTCGGCGCGTCGTGATACGACGTGGATTGATACGAAAGCATCGGGTCGTCTGCCATCGGGACGCCCATGAAGTAATTGCATCCCGCGGCGGTGAGCATGACCGCGAGATTCTCGATGGCGTTTTGATCGGCGCGCGCGTGATTGGTGTAACAGGCGTCCACGCCCATCGAGATGCCCGTGAGTTTGCCCATGAAATGATCTTCGAGTCCCGCGCGTTGGATCTGACGCGCATCGTACAAATATTCGGGACCGATGAAGCCGACCACCGTGTTGACTTGATACGGGCTGTAGCGTTTTGCAAAACCATAGCAACGCGCTTCGAGCACGAGTTGATCCCAGCCGTTGTGCGCGTCGGCGGAAAGTTCGGAGCCTTGACCCGTTTCAAAGTACATGTAGTTCGGACCTTTGGGGAAACAATATTTTTTCGCCATCTCGTACGCTTCGTCAATCATGCCGACCGAGATGCCGAACGAGTCGTTGCCCTTTTGCGAACCCGCCAGCGATTGAAACACGAGTCCCACAGGCGAACCCGATTGCATACACTTCATCTGAGTCGTGACGTGCGCGAGCAGACAATTTTGCGTTGGGATATTCCACGTCTTGATGATGTCGTACGTCATGTCGAGCAGACGCGCGACCGAGCCGTACGAGTCGTCAACGGGATTGATGCCGATGACCGAGTCGCCTGAGCCGTACGACAGCCCCTCGTAAATTTCCGCGCGGATGCCTTCGGGCGAATCAGTCGGATGGTTGGGCTGGTTGCGGCTAGACAGCGTTCCCGCCGCCCCGATCGTGTTGTTGCAATGCGCGCTGACGGGAATCTTTTTGGCGGCGTACATCAGATCGAGATTCGACATCAACTTCGTGACGCCCGCGATCATCTCGGCGGTGAGTCCGTTCGAGACGCGGCGGATCATTTCTGTGGACGTTGTGTCGGCGAGAATCCATTCACGGAACTCCCCCACCGTCCAGTCTTTGATTTCGTTGTAGACAGATTGGTCAACCGCATCGTGAATAAGGCGCGTGATCTCATCGTCGTCATACGGCACGGCGGGATTATCGTGCAATACCCACAGCGGAACTTCTGCCAGCACAAGTTTCGCCGCGACGCGCTCAGCGGTGGTCTCAGCCGCGACTCCCGCGAGGCGGTCGCCTGATTTCTCCTCGTTGGCTTTGCCCATGAGGAGGCGGATGTCGGGAAATTCGTAGGTCTTGCCGTGAAGCTTTGTACGAAGAAGCATGGTTTCACCAAAGGATGAAGGATGAATTATGAAGGCTTGCGTTGAGCAAAGTCGAAACGATGAAAGAGGAAAGAAGAAAGAATCATTGTAGGGTTGATGTTGTACCGTCCACGAAGATTCACGAATAAACGAATAGACTTGCCCGTATTCGTGAATTCGTGGTCGTATTCGTGGATGGTTGTCTTGCTGCGTAGTTTATTTCGGAGGAGCATTTTTCACCACGAATGGATAAAGAACGAATATTTTCAAGTTAATCGACAGTTCCATGACAGGCGTTTATTGTTCCAGCAGGATCCCAGTAATTATAGTTTCCATTTACGGTTATTTGATCTCTCAGAACAACTACATCATTGACATAAACCATGATTTCCCATGTTCCCGAGCGTAAGCCTTGAGGCTCTTTCAATGTTAAGACTTCAGTACCAGTAGTTGGACCATCCCAATTACAAGTATACCGAATCCATTCCATGCCATTCAAAGACCATGTTCTCACATATTTAGCTCCCGATGGAAAGTTTTCGTAATTAAATTGAACAAATATTTTCTTTATCTGTTCGGGAAATGAAATTGATGCATTTTGTCCATTGCAAAAGACTATGCATGCTTGAAAACTTGAAACACGATAGTCGTTGTTGGTGACAGTTTGTTGTGGAGGTGGTTGTACTGGTGGTTCAACATTAGCCGTAGGATCAATCCCAAAACAACTGGTTTGCACCCTGTCGATAACGTCAATAGAGCAACTCGCATGAAAATTGAAAGTAACAATCTGCTCGTCTCCGTCTCCTGAACGCGCTAATGCTTCACCTGTTACTACTTGATATACTTTTTCAATTGTATAAGTATAAATATAGCCATCCAGCGGGATAGGTAGCTTAATACTTTGTCCGCTTTGTTGCCCAATTCCAAGAGTTGTTCCAACACTACCTTCGATAATAAATTGCGAGCCAGCACCTAAAGCGCCCCCACTGGTGAATGTGACATTTAAATCATTTGATGTTCCAGCAGAACAATCTGTAGTTTTCTCAATCGGTATTCCGCAGTTTTTTACCTCAACAAATTCTGTTGAAGAATTCTCTATTGGGTCACCAACGGTTACAAGTTTTACAAGTGACCATGTTTCATCAACAGCAGAGTTTCCCCCATTGCAACTAGAGAATGCAACGCTAGCAATTAATATCATAAATAAGAACAAATAATGCCTTGAATATAGATTAGTCATAGCTGAGACCTAATGATAAAAAATCAACGTCTTCACACTCAATGGGACAACGCGTCCATCCATGAGCGGAGTACCAATATCAATATAATCGCCTTCGGACAAGCCAACTTGGTCAATGACAAGGAGCGAGCGGTTCGGGGCGAGTCCCTTCACGGTTTGACCGAGCGCCTGGGCATAGTCGCGTTCGATGATGGCGATTAGAGGTCTGTCGTTTGGCATGGTGTCGGCGAAGTCCTTGAGCCCATTGGCGAGTTGAGTCAGCGATTCGTAATCCAATGACTTGTCGAGTTCCAGCGCAATAGCGAACGGGTCGGTCGCGAGATTCACATCCCAACGAGTGACGGCGTCTGAAATATTCCGCGAAATATCCGTAGGGGCGGGGTCCCCCCGCCCGAATGTTGGTCGAATCACAGGTACATTCTTCAACGGAAGAATCTCACGCTCTGCCCAGATCGTCGAGCCTGATAGCGTCACCGTCTGCGTGCTGGCTCCCAACACCGTCGCGCGGACGGTCTCCGCGGGCGGAACAACCGAGTACGAACTCAACACCGCATGTTTCCGCAACGACTCCGCCAACAACGGACCAACATCGCCGTGAATCGTCGCGTCACTCACCGAGTTGATCGGGATCGGATTGTAATAATAATGTCCGATGCCGCCTGAAAACATCAACACAGAACCTTTGCCTGAAACACCGACAGGCGGCGTGAGATAGATCTTTTGCGCCAGCGGCGAGTTCGTCCCTTCGATGAGTTCAACGGTCATATCTGCCATGCGATCCGTAAAGCGACGCAAGTCTTCCAACGAAGGCGAATTACCAATTACCAATTCCAAATTACAGTCTTTCAAGATTTGCTTCGCAGGTTCCGCGATGTGCCTCACGAGACCCGTCGCATGCTCGATCTCCAAAATGCGACCGCCGTAATTCATCGCCGCCGCGCCGATCAGGTTTCCACTGCGAAAGGTCGCGCTGTTCGCGCTCCCGCCGCCGATGTCCACGTTCGTGACGGTGGCGAAGTTCGTCTGCGAATATTGCGCCGCGCCCGCGCCTTTACCAGCGATCAAACTCTCCACGTTCGGTCCCGCCACGCTGACAACAAACTCGCCAGCCAGTCCCGACAACGCCCGCAGGATTTCATCCGCGTTCTTCTTCTTCGCCGTCTCACCCGTGATGATGACCGCGCCCGTCTCCACCTGGCTCGGCTCCACGCCAGCGGATGAGTACTCGCTTCGCACCAACTCATTCAACTTATCCGCGTCTATCGTTTCAGAATCAATTAGCGGCGTGAACACGATCGGGCTTTGATAGATCACTTTCCTATCGGTAATATTGATTCGCGGTATCTGTCCTGGTCGCGACACATCCTGCAAATTGAGGCGTGAAAAGACGATCTGAGTGGTGGTCGTACCCACATCCACGCC
>JAJTXU010000037.1 GCA_021462845.1 Anaerolineales bacterium | reverse complement strand
AACGGTGTACCAAAAGTAGTGAAGGGGTCGTCTATCTCGCGTCCATTCGCCGTTTGCTCCGTCGTCTTACCACTGCTCACTAATATTCAAATGCGCTCTAACGCCAACGCCATGCCATAGACAAACCACAAGAACCACTGCGCCTTGGCATTCCAAAACACGCTCTCGCCCAAGCTGTGCAAAACAATGATCGCCAGTGCAATCAAAAGCGCGAGCGGCAGCGGTGCGGCGATACCGAATGAACGCGCGCGCCACGCCGACGCATACGCGAGCATCCACATGCCGACAAATCCAACCAAGCCAACGACGCCTGTATCCAGCGCCACCTGCAAAAACATGTTGTGCGCGTGCGGCACCAGCAGCCCCGGTTCTTGCGCCGAATACGGCGGCGCGTAAGGCGCCACGTACGGATACGCGCCCATTCCAATGCCGGTGAACGGATGCGCGCGAATCAAATCAACCGCTTGGTTCCACAAAGCAACGCGTTCTAGCACGGTATCGCCCGTCAAGATGCCGATTCTGCCATACAGCACATTCGACAAGGTTGACGCGCCACCCAATTGTTGGCTCGCAAACAGCAGCGCCAGCAGCAGCAGTGGAATCAGCGGCAAAAACCAGCGCCGCCACATTGCCGCGCCGATGGCGAAACCGCCCAACAGCGCAAACCACGCGCCGCGCGCTTGCAAAACAAACAGCGCAAGCATCATCGGTCCCAGCGCGACCGCGCCGAGAATTTGTTCGCGGCGGCGATGGGAAAAGAGCATCGCAAGCGCCAGAGGAAAGATGGGGACCAACATACCGCCGACGACATTCGGATTGGTGCCTTGGCCCGGCGGGCGCAGCGTCCAACCCAAAAACGCGGGCAGCGTGTACACCTTGTCAATGCTCCAACTCACACTGAAGGGCAAGAGTAAAACCAAGCCAACGCCAATGACGACCAACACACTCGCCGCGCGCCACATGTCGCGCTCGGTTTTCAAAACATCGAGCAATACATAAAACGCGGTCACGCCCGCCAACAATTTTCCCGCGCTCGCAATACCGTCCAGCCGCGCGGGCGAAGTCATCAACCCAATCACCACGCCGATTAGCAACAGCAATACGAAAACATTCGCGCGCGTTTTTGGAAATGGACTAGCGAGCGCGCGCCAACGCCGCGCATAATACAGCGGCAGCGCGAACCATCCGCAAACCGACCAGGGCTGCGGTAAAAAGAGCAGCAGCGTGAGGGGAATAAAAATGAGCGGCATTGCCCGCCCATTCAAAAATTCTTGTCTCAACTGTCGCGCGTTTGCCCGCGCCCCGCGCGTTGTGTCTATCGTCTCCATATTTAAGCGCGCGTCAGCAGCGCCAAGTAATGCGAGCGCAAGAATGGAATTCGATTCAACCACGCGCACATTTTTAGCGAACGCGGCGCAAACCAACGCGCGAGCGGCGGCGCCAGCGTGACGCGCTGGACGCGCAGCGAACATTCAGGAAAAAGTTGGCGGATTTCACGGCGCGTAATGCCGCGCGTCTGCGGATTCGTCGGATTCCACCAATAATCGTACCACAGAATCGCGCCGTCCAGTTTCAGCACGCGCAGCATTTCCGTCGCCAGCCGTTGTTTCAACGTCGGATCCAAAATCGAAGTGAACACGGTAAATTGCATGACAAGTTGAAAGGTATGCGACGTGAACGGCAATTGCGAAGCGTCGCCGCAGACGAGGGGCAAAATTGGAAACGCCGCGCGTCCGCGCGCGACGCGTTCCGGCAGCAAATCAATCCCGCACAAATTTTTTTCGGCGACGCAATCGCGCCATTTGGCGAGTTCATGTCCGCCGCCGCAGCCGAGATCGAGAACGCGCGCGTCGGGCGCAAGGAGCTGGGGCAATTCGGTGAACAGCTGGCGAATGGCGGCATCGCGGTCTTGTTCGATAAATCGGTTCGCCGCGTTCGCACCCGAATACCATTCGCGATAGCGCGGGTCTTTAGCGCGGCGCGCATATTCCGCGCGCAGCCGATCTTGGTCTTTCATGACGGCTTGACCATTGCGGCGCGGGTTCGTACGCGCAAATTCCAATGAATCAATCCAACAAGGAATCCCGCGCCATAACTGACGTGCAAAACAAAAAAGACAATTGGCAGAAACAGCACGATGCGCCAGTCCGAACGGAGTCCGCTCCACACGGACGCGGCGAGCGCAGCCAGCGCGTAGGGGATGAAAATCAAAAGAAACCAAAGGGGATTTTGCGTGACAAGCGACAAGAGTAAAGTCGCGCCCAGTGCGCCAACAAACAACGCGGGAACCAAATGACGCAGCGCGGCGGGACGTCCATGTTTTTGGATGACGCGCACTTTCCAAAAACCGTATTCGTAATATTGTTTCCACAATCGGCGCAGCGTGCCGCGTGAATAATAGATGGATTTGATTTGCGGGTCGAGCCAAATTTTGCCGCCCGCGCGCGTCAAACGAAAATTGAATTCGTCATCTTGATTCCGCACCAATTCTTCGTCAAACAAGCCGATGCGGTCAAATACCTCGCGGCGATACGCGCCCATATACACCGTGTCCACCCACTGCGCCATCTCGGCGTAATGAAACCGCGCGCCTCCGACGCCGAACGGGGAACTTGTCGCCAGCGCGATGGCTTGTCCGATGTATGTTTCACTCACCGCGCGCATGGGACCGCCGACGTTGTCGGCATCCGTCGCTTGCAGCGCATTGACACAGCAGCGCAAATAATCGGGCGCAATGACGCAGTGTCCATCCACGCGCACAATCACATCGCCGCGCGCCGCGCGAATTCCGCGATTCAGCGCGGTGGGGACGATGCGTTCGGGATTGTCAATCAATTTTTGATTTTTGATTTCTGATTGATGATTTCTTTGCCCGCCACACACGCGCTCCACAATTTCGCGCGTACCGTCGTCGGACATGCCGTCCACCACAAGAATTTCAAGATATTTGCGCGGGTACGTTTGCGCCAACACCGCGTTTAGACAGCGTTCGATATAACGCGCCTCGTTGCGAATGGGAAGGATTACAGTGACCAGTAGACAGTCATCAGTCATCAGTCGTCAGTCGTTATGTATCAGCGAGCAACCGGTCAATCAAGTGGAATATTTTTTCGCGCCGCGTGTCCATTGGAAATTCTTGAATGATTCGTTCACGCGCGCGTTCGCCCCAACCTACATCAAGCGTGAGCGCGTGTTGAATCGCGCGTGCCAAGTCTTGCGGTTTATTCGATTCCGCGTAAATTCCCGCATCGCCGACGACTTCAGGCAGCGCGCCCGCGCGCGTGACGACGGGAATGCATTGATACAACATTGCTTCGGCGACAGCGAGACCAAATCCTTCGTGGCGCGAGGGCTGCACGTACACTCGCGCGCGTGAAAAATAATCTGCCAACTTTTGCGGTTCGACCCAATCGGTGAATTGCACGTTCGGCGTCGCAATGCGCCGCAAAGAATCAATCGCGCCATCGCGCCATTTGCCAACGAGGATAAATGGCACGTCGAGCAGATGCGCGGCGGCGCGGACAAAGGGTTCCAATCCCTTGCGCGTGAGATTCGCCGTGTCCACATTGCCGACGGTGAGGACACGCGTTTCTTTTGGCTGCGTTGGGACAAACATCGCCGCATCCAGCCCGTGATAAATCGTCGTCACGCGCGTCGGCGGAATCTTGCCGGATGCCGTCAGTTCGGCGGCGACAAATTGGGAAGGGACAATCAAGTGCGTGGCGCGTTGGAGGATGAATGACGAAACCCACTGCTTGAACGCGCTGCGCCGATAGCCGCTGCCCCGTCGGGGCGCCGTATCATAGCCGCCAACAAAAAGCGCGCTGCGTTTGCCAAGCCGACGCGCCATGAGGACCGGGAAAAAAGTGTGCCAACTGGCGAACCAGCCGACCACCAAATCGCTCGCGCGGATGGCGGCGGCGAGCTCGCGCAGATTCACCGTGCGCGTCCGCTGGTACCATTCGCGCACCGCGCAGTATTCCCGCAGCAGCCGCAGGTCATTTTCGATAAACGGCGTGGAATGATTGTGAACGAACGTGACCTGACCTTTCATCCTTGCGCATACCACACGACCGTTTCAGCCAGACCTGTTCGTAGGTCGGTCACAGGAACGAACCCGGTCAAGTCATGCAGTTTGGACACGTCCGCCTGCGAATGTTTCACATCGCCCGTTCTTGATTCGTCAAAGGACGGCGCGAGCGCTTTGCCCAAAATTTGATTGAGCAGCCCAACCAATTCCAAAAGCGAAACGCGGTTCCCCAATGCCACATTGCACACTTGACCCACCGCCGCTTCGGCTTGACATGCCAGGAGGTTTGCTTGAACGACATTCGCGACATAGGTGAAATCGCGCGATTGCAGCCCGTCTCCGTGAATCAATGGGCTCGCGTCGCGCAGCATTGCGGTGATGAATTTGGGAATGACTGCCGCGTATTGCGATTCGGGGTCTTGATGAGGTCCAAATACATTAAAGTAGCGCAGCGCGACGGTCGGGACACCGAACACCTGATGAAACGCGCGACAATAATTTTCGCCGGCAAGTTTACTCACCGCGTAAGGAGAAAGCGGGTTGGTCGGCATGTCTTCCTGCTTGGGGAGGGTCGGACTGTTGCCATAGACAGAGGAAGAAGAGGCATAGACGACGCGCCGCACCTTTGCCTGGCGCGCCGCCATCAAGACATTCAGAGTCCCGGTCGCGTTCACCTGATGCGTAGTCAAAGGGTCGGCGATAGAACGCGGGACGGAAGGCAAAGCGGCTTGATGCAAAATAAAGTCCGCGCCCTGTGCCGCCGCCTGCGCCGCGTCCAAATCACAAACATCTCCCTCGATGAGCTCGACGTCGCCGAGCAAACCATTCAGATTCTGGCGCCGCCCCGTGCTGAAATTGTCCAACACGCGCACGCACTGCCCGCGCCGCAGCAACTCGCGCACGATATTCGAGCCGATGAAACCTGCGCCGCCGGTTACCAGATACGTTGCCATGCTTTGTCCTCAAGCCCGCGAATGTGAATTCTCTGCGCGTCCCAGCGCCAGTTTATAGACCTCGATCACCTTTTGCGTCACAATCCTTTCGTCCAGGTCTTGGACCGCTGCGCGCCCGTTGACGCGTTCTCTTCTGGATAACACCTGCGTTAAACCAGCGGCAATCGTTTCGGGACGGTCATCCGCGCAGACGACGCAACCTTCGACACCCCCAATTCGTTCCCGCACATCGCCGACATCGGTAGAGACGACGGGCAGGTTGCATGCCAGCGCTTCTTTGACTACATTGGGAGAACCTTCGTGCAATGAAGTCAACAGCAAGACATCTGCGGCGTTCAGATAAAGTGGAATTTCGGAATGAGCGATACCTTTTGCGGCAAGCATTGTGATTTCAGGAAATCTGCCTCTAGTGAGTGTAAATGCGGCTTGCGCCAACTCATAGCGTTTTATTAGAACATCTGGGTTCCCCCCAAAAAAAATAATTGGTTGAGTTGGAGACAAGCCCAACATTCGACGCGCATCTCCCTGCGCTATCGGATGAAACATTTCCAAATCAAGTCCTGATGGAATAATATGATAATCACGTCGTGGAAGAGAACGCGCCAAACTTGATGAAACCACAATTACTTGATCGGCGTGCCGTGCCACAAATCGGCTAACAATCTGTAATACCTTGCCAGCCAAACTATAGCGACCATTTCTATCAACAATTCCTTCCAAGTCGCTGCCACGAAAAGTGACGACGAGCGGCAAACTTTTGGGCAGAATCGCCAAAGCCCCGCTTTGTCCAAATTGGGCATGAATCAAATCATAATGGTTTGTTGACACTCTGTTCTGTACAGTTTTCCATGCGCGAAAATAATTCCCCACATTCTTGGAACCACGAAAATGGAAAAGATCAA
Source organism: Anaerolineales bacterium (assembly GCA_021462845.1). Lineage (GTDB taxonomy): Bacteria > Chloroflexota > Anaerolineae > Anaerolineales > Villigracilaceae > Defluviilinea. The sequence continues at coordinate 23,752 of JAJTXU010000037.1, read as the reverse complement.
TTTGAATGCCGAAGCGTTGTAAAGAATTGGCTTGGCGCACGATAAAGGGCGCATACTCCGGATGTTCGGGTGTGGGCCATTCGCTGGTGAGCATTAATATAGAGAGCTTGTCAGTCATGTCGCCCCAATAACTCGCGGTACAACTCTTCGGTCTTGCCAACCATTCGTTCCACAGTCAAGTTTTCCTGCACGTGAAGGCGTCCCGCTTTCCCAAATCCGCAAGCGACCTCAGGGTTTCGGACAAGATAAAGGAGCGCCTCACTCAACGCCGCGCCATCGCCGGGTGGAACCAGCAGCCCCGTTTCTCCCTGAATAACTAATTCCGGATTCCCACCCACCTTTGTCGCCACGACGGGCAGCCCCGCTGCCATGTATTCTATAATGGCATTTGGCAAACCTTCCACTTTTGAGGACAGCACTCCAATCGCGGCATGGTTGAGAATCGCCGGCACATCGGAACGAATGCCCCAAAAGATAACTTGAGCGCGGATTTGCAGTTGGTTTGCCAGTGTTTCCAGTTCGCCGCGCTGGGGACCGTCGCCGACGAGCCATAACTGCGTATCGGGAAACTGTCGTTGAACTAGAGCATAAGCTTGAATCAAGACCTCGAGCGCTTTGACGGGTTGCAGACGCGCGACCGCGCAAATGATTTTTTGAGAGCCATCGGTGACCGCGCCTTGCGGCAGGGGCGCGTGCCATTTCTGACGCTCAATTTCAAATTTCGACAAATCAAGCCCATTGCAAATGACCTGATGTTTTGGCAGATTTGTGGCTAATTTAGAAAGCGTTTGAATCGTTTGTTGGGAGTTTGCGAGCAACAAATCCGTTTCCTTTAACACCCAGCGGTCCCAAAACCCAAATTGCCAGTAAGGGTCCGTTCGAATCGCCTGAATCGTTCGCGCCTTGCCGCCAAATTTCGCCGCCGGAATGCCCGCGCGCGCGGCATACGCAAAGGTATGCACAATGTCAGGGCGAAACTCGCGCAATACTCGATAGACGCGCCACAGCGTATTGAAGCGCCCGCTCTCCTCGCGTTCCAAAACATAAAGCGGGCAGTCAATCTCCCGAAAAGAATCTGCCAGCGGCGCGCGGCTAGAGAGACAAATTACCAAAGGCGAAAACTGTCGGCGGTCCAGATGTTCGACGAGGGTGAGCAACTGCCGTTCTGTTCCGCCGACAGAGAGTTGCCCGATTACAAAAGCGATTTTGTGCATCTCTTGCTGCTTGATCCACGAATAACGCGAATAACACAAAGGATTTCTTGCGCGTTTGGTGTCCTTTAGACATTATGCGATTCAAGACCTGTGACAGGATTAACATGATTTTTTGAAAAAGAACACGAGGCACGAGAACAGTAATTGACACCCACTGTGTGACAGTAGTAGAATGTTGGCAAACATCAGCGACGAAAAGGAGCGCAAAGTGATTTCTGACGACACGGCCAAGAAACTACACGATAGGTCTTCGCGGGGCGCGACGCTTTCAGCAAAAGAACAAGCGCAATTGCAAGCTTGGTACGCGAGTCAAGACAATGCCGAAAGCGTATTGCTAGGGTTGCCTAGCAGCGAGAAGAAGGTAGCGTCTCTCCAATCCCAAGTTGACGCGGCTTTGACCCAACTGATGACCGTTACAAAACGCATTCAAGAGATTGCCTCTGAGAATGAGACCCTACGGCGTGAAATCGCCACATTGCGCCATCAACTTGCCCAACACCTCGGAACACAACCCGCATGACCATCACTGCCGAGACTCGCGAGCAGGTTCAACAACGCGCCAACTTTGCATGTGAGTATTGCGGCGTTACAGAAACAGACGCGGGTGGCGAATTGACTATTGACCACTTTCGACCAACTATAAAAGGCGGCGAGGATGGGCTTGAGAACTTGCTCTACTGCTGCCCTCGGTGCAACCAGTACAAACTTGATTACTGGGCAACGCATCCTGATGACCCTCCGCTTTGGGATCCGCGCCGCGAGCCAGCCGCGCACCATTTCCTCGAATTGGACAATGGAACGCTCCATCCCTTGACAGCGGTTGGCGCGTTCACACTGAAACGTCTGCGTCTCAACCGTTCACCGCTTGTTGCATATCGTCAACGAAAACGCCAACAAGCCGAAGAAATCCGATTGTTGTCGCGTTACCGCGAAATGGTTCAGTTGCTGGAACGATTGAATGTTCAGTTGTCCGTACTCATGCAAGAACAACGCCAACTCCTTGAAGAACAACGCGCGTTGCTGAGAATGTTGTTGAGCGCGAGAGAATAGAACGCCTCAATCACTCGGGCGCAGCCAATTGACGCATATCCGCCCCAAGTGGCAACGGGCGCTCTGTTCGCGCCGCTTCCAAATTTTGCAACGCGACTCCAATTCCCATAACCAACCAAAGCAATTTATCATACTGGTCGTGCTTGGTGAGACCGCCGACGAGAATGATAACAAACACTATCAACCAAACTTGCGCCAGCGCGCTCGTCTCTGAGTTTGCCGAACGCGCGGAACGAATGAATCGAATGAGCGCCGCCCCAACCAAAATGCAGAAAAGCGCGAGACCCACGAGACCGGTTTCCGCCAACATAGAAACATATAAATTATGCGCCCCGAGACCCAAGTAACGGGCGCGCAGTAATCCGGCGCCATACTGCGGCAAATAATTGTCAAACTGTCCAATCCCTACTCCGGTCAGCGGATGGTCGAGCCACATTTTCAACCCGGCTTGCCACAACCCATAGCGCAGTCCCATCGTTCCCTCACCCGTTTGAATATTTGACAGAGAGGAAAACATGATTTGCCAATAGGTGTCGGGGAGTGCAAACGCGCCAGCAGCCAAGAACACGAGTAGAATCACCGCGCCAATGCGTTGTCTGCCAGCGGTGCGCTGAATCAGAATCAAGCCGATGGTCGTAATCGCCAGAATAAAGCCGGTTCGCGAAAGCGTAAACGCAACGCCGACAAGAATTATTGCCGCGCCACCCAGCGCCAAGAGACGAAACCACCACTGCTTGGTTCGGGCGGAGAGATAGGTGAGAAATACAAAGCCCACCAAAAAATAACGCGCCGCGCTATTGTCGCCCCCCACCAAGCCCGCGGCACGCTCTGAAGTTTGCCATGTTGGACCGATGGTTCCTGCGGTAATGGCAAACAACGCCGAGGTAATGCACAAGCCCGCAAAGACCCACATGAGCATCCGCTGCCGCTGGGGCGCATTCATCACCTCGCCGGCAAGCCATAACAAAAGCCACAACTGGGCAAAGGTGAATAACCAATTGCGGTCTTCGTCTAACAATGCCGCGCTTGGATTGGTGACCAGCATCCACGCAATCAAGAGCAACGCCCAGAAATGGATGGACGATAATTTGCGAAACGGTTTTTTGAGAATCACGCGCTCGACGACGAGCGCGCCCAGTGTCAAACCTCCAATTAGAGCGACGGCGGAGGTAGCCACGGGGATAGAGGGCAGCACTGTCAGCACAGGTAGACTCGCTATCGTCGCGATGATGCCCCAGTAGGGATTGCGAAGAATCGCCAGGGCGAGGATGCCGGCGAAAATAATCTCCAAACCGAGATAGGGCTGTCCGGACTGATTGGCAATCACAACCCCAATACCTAGAGCTAGTCCAGCCGCTAAAATGATTATGCCAATGATTTGGATTGTATGAATGGGGAATCTATCGGTGATGCTCATTGTTTAGACAAAGATCGCAAACAGAAACGGAGAATGGAATTCAATCACTTGGCCGACAAAGGTATTCGTTTCCAACGCGTGCAAGCCAAGCTAATCCCATATAAACCACCCGCAAAGCGGAGCCAGCTGTTTGACGAAAATGGTTTCCGTAACAGGCCCCACCATATCGAACGAAAAACTTCCAGCGTCGCCATACGCCACCAATCTCGGCGGTACATTCTTGAGTCAATTGCCATCCAACGCATGGTGTGGGCGCGCCCCCAGGTTTCTGTTAAACCTTTCTTCCAACCATTATGAGCATCTACGGTGTGAACGGCTCTCTGGGCATTTGGATGGGTGACAAGCGGATATGTCAACATGAATAATTTTCCATACAACTGGGCATAATGGCAAAGAACTGTATCTTCACTCGGACCGATACCTTGGTTGAATAACTCTACCAAGTTATTCAAAAACCCCACCTGCTCCAGCGCTTGACGCCGGAAAGACATGCAACCGCCGGATAATCGTCCCACTTCAACCAAAGAATCCTTAGGCATACCCTTTGGGGGTATGCCTAACCCACCGGGAGTGATAGTGGCTGAAGGCAACATTGTAATTCCGAGCCAGCGTTCTTCAAAGGAGGCAGGACGGCGCAGTTTTTCACTGCCATCATCCAGGATTGTATAGAACCCAACTCCCGCCACTTGTTCGACGCCAAAGCGAGCAAAAAGTTCAACATACGCTTGTTCCAACATCTCCAAAGCGTTGGGCGCCAGAGTAATGTCGTCGTCCAGAAACAAGACGATTTCCCCGTTACTATGCTGAAAACCATTCCAGCGATGCCAGGGGAGTGCTTTACATTCTGATTTGACATACTTGATTGGCAAATCGGGATTGGCGCGCTGAAAGGCGGCGATGACCTGTTCGGAATCTGACGCGCGAGACGAATCGCTGATTACGATTTCATCGGGCAAGCGCGTCTGTCGAGCGATGGCTTCTAGTGTTGGCGTTAGAAGAAACGCGCGTTCGTGGGTGGCGAGGCAGATGCTGATTATCATGCGTTTTGATCGTTATATCTTGGAAATCAGAAAGAATACTCGCTGTTTCTTACCCAGAGTAATCAAACCAGTTCGATTGGATTAGGCAATCGTTTGTTTGTGGGAAAATACCTGCCGATTTTTTCCACAAGCACTTTTAGCGCAATATCTCTGAGCGTCCGAAATTCAAATTTGCGCGCTAGCAGATTTTCAGCAAACACTTTCGAAACAATTTTTGGCTCTGAAGCAAGGTTTGCCAAGAGAAATTGCATCAAAAGGGCGCTTCCATAATTATCAAGTTCCTTTTTGTCAGGCGCCTCTAATTCTGCCGTTCCTTTCCACAGATTTTCCCACACTTTATAACTAGAAACAGCATCTTGCACGGGAGCTATTTCTCGATTTCCTATCTCAAGCCATGTCAGCGCTACTTTTTCATCTATATGGATGCCTGTGACATGAAAAATATGTTCTCTTAATAGTTGCAGCCCAATTACGGGACCCAAATTTTTTCCGGTAGTGGCAGACATGCGTCCATCATGGCGGCGCACAAATGACATTACTTCTGGAACAACGCCCAACCAGCCGCGTCGACCAAGCTCACATATCAAAGCATAATCCCCTGCGGTTGGAATCGGTAAATATCCTCCAACGGTCAGCAACGCCTCTCGTTCAATACAAAGCGAGCTGTGAGACGCGAACGCTTTCAGCATCAATATCCAGGGCATAACTTTCGGCCGATAGGGTAACTCTGTCTTGCCTCCAGGAATTAATCCGGATTGATTGAATGACCACCAAGGGCTGATGCAAGCATGAAACTCTGGATGTATCCTCAAATACTCCAATTGCCTTTCTATTCTGTTCGGAGGAGACAAGTCATCAGAATCAATATTGAACACGTATTTTCCGGTAGCAATTTTCAAGCCGTCATTTGCCGCGACAAATGGACCTTCCTGCTGTGTTCGCCAGATTCCGATGATTTTTTTGTCTACCTCTGCCTGATCCCGAATGACCTGAGGAGTCTCGTCGTCAGAGGCATCATCTACAATTATGTATTCCAAGTTGGTGTAAGTCTGTTTTTTTATACAGGTTATCGTCTCTAGCAAAAGCTCAGGACGATTACGCACCACCGTAATTACACTAACTTTCGTCATGAGTTCCATTTATTCAGGATCGGGGATTTCATCAATTCTCCATAAACCCAAGCACTTATCGCGATATTTTTCGATAGGGCATTTCTCATCAATCAACTTGACTGGAGAAGGAAAATTGAAGGGCGGTAGTTGTAGGTTAATAGGGCGCCATGAACCAGTAGGAATGTTAACGTTTTCATTTCTGGAGGAGAAAGTGGTTGTGAAAAGAAATTTTATTCTTGAGGTTTTGATATTTTTTATAGCATTCAATACATCTTGATCCGAAAAATGAACAAAGCAATCTCGACATAGCAGTAAATCTGTGGCAGGCAATGAATCTTTAACCAAATCTATCTTGATAAATTTTCGATTATGATTAGCGTACTGCCGTTCATTACGCTTAACAATGTCTGTAACAATATCTCCCCCTACATAAGGAATCTCCAGATCTACGAATCTCATCCAGTAGAAATCCCCGCTTGGAATGTCAAGAATTGATCTACACTCCAATTCCTTGATAACTAAAGGCAATATCTCTCGGATGCGCTCTGTTTGATTTAAGCTTGATCCGGGCCCGGAGATGGAGTCGTTGTCCCCCCATATGTTTTTCATAAATATTTCAGTAAATAATCGCTCTCTGCCTTTCAAGAAAAAAAACGTAGAAGATTTATTGGGCCTGTTCATCAACAGTCGAAGCCACCCTTTGAGGAATTCCGCAAGATGAATCATGACATTACTCGTTGATTGGTGCTCTCGTAGAAATTTTGAATGGCTCGCTGGAAAAAAATCTCGTTGAGGGTGGTTAATTTCTCGACAGAAAACCCAGTCAATATTTTTTGTCGACCATTTCTTCCGATGCGTTGGGCCAACATATCGTCCTTCAACAAGCGAAGGATTTGTTCAGCAATTTCATCTGGACGGCTTGGGTTTACCAACACTCCATCTTCCCCATCAAAAATAATTTCCGGGCCACTCGCCCTTACCGTAAATATGGTAGGACATCCACTGGCCATTGATTCCAGAGTCACTAAAGATAAACCTTCGATAAAGGAGGGAAACACTGACAAACGTGCGTTTGAAAAAGCCATATAAATTTCATCCTTAGCAACATGACCATGCAAAAAGACATTTACTATCTCCTGCTTTGCGATTTTTTGCACTATCATTTTCTGCGCTGATTTCCCGTCATTAAGCAACCCATCCTTACCATACAAATGGAGTTCGGAATTAGGTAATTCTCTTGTTACTCTTACCCAAGCATCTATCAAGGAAAGAATCCCTTTGTTCTCGTTCAGCGTTCCAGCAAATACAACTACATTTTTTTTTCTCCGAGCATAATCATCTAAACTGAAAGGAACAACCACAGGATGATGAATGACAACTTGATCGTTAAATCTTATGCCAAAAATCTCTTGGGTAGTTTTCAGAATATACGAACTGATTCCCACATGCACATCAGCCCTTTTCAAGGCGGCTTTTTCCAACTCCGTGGATAGAGTTTCCTTCTGACGTTTGAGCATATGCTTAATAATTGTCCCTGAACCATGTAATCTAACACAAATAGGTATTGGTAACTTTCCCCAATAAGCTGTCCAACCTTGATAATCAGGCGCCTCCACGATGTCAATTTCCCCACGTCGACTCAATTTCCTTATCAAGAAAAACAACCGCATGCGATCAAGCAACCAACCCAATTTTGGCAAAGAATTCTGACGCAACCGCCAGACCTGAACACCTTGATCATTTTCAAAGTCAGGGGATGGATAGTCTGATTTATATACTCCCACAACCCGTACGATATGTCCGCGTTCGACCAATGCCCGTGCCAACACTTGGGTTGAGGTGCCAATCCCACCATGTGGTCCCGGCGGATATTCGTTACAAATGAAACAAATCTTCACTGTCCGACTACTCCCAGATAATCAGCAATCGCCCGGACAACACGTTGCGTGGAACATCCATCGGTAAATGTGCAAATCTCATTCACTATGTTCTTGCGCCCATCCGCCAGCCGGGCAGGGTTTTCCAACGCATCATTGATCGAATCAACCAATTCTTTCCGCGTGCGCACAATTCTCAAACCGCCCGATTGGCTGATGGGCAAAAAATGTTCCTGTTTATAGACCTCTTGAGCTACGCGGTCAAACCAAAATCCATTTTCATCGTCGTAAGCAGAGCCGATTTGCGGACGGTCGAAAAAACTACCATCCACCGTAAGGGTTGACGCTGAATTAATATGAATGTCTGAGTAGAACAAAGTTGAAACAAAATGGGCAATATCCTCTTTGGGCAAAATCAGGTTGTTTCCATTGAGGTCGCTCGCGTTCCACGATTTATCTCTATAAATTTCAGGAAATTTCTGAAAGTCCCAGCGCGCTGAATCATTATCAAGAGGATGTTTTCGAAAAAGCAGCAAAGGACTCTTTTTGATCTCTCCAGATTGAATTGCATCGTAAATCTGGCAAAGCAAGCGTGGCTCAAAAGGCGACACTCGCGCCACCCCGCCGCCAAAGAGGATAATTCTAGAGTCAGATTGAATCCCATTATTTTCCATCCAGGCGTCACGGGGTAAAAGAAACTCATTGCCGGTGTAAAAATCAAATTGAGGCGGACCGGTTATTACAATTCGGCTATTTCGAGCGACGGGATAAAAATGTTGGATTTCATCCGCATTATGATGATTCCAGACACAATAAAGATTAAAAATGACCGGTATTGGATCCTTGGTTGATAGGTTATCGAATGAAAGAATAGAGGTCAGTCTAGGCAGGTTCATGCGTTCAGCGGCACGCAGCAAAGGTAACTCATCCGGTAAAAAAGGCGTAATGCTAAAAATTACATCGGCTTTAATTTGGGCAAGCAATCGTTCAAAATCAGCGCCATTTGTCTCTCTCCAGAACACATCTTTTTCTAGTTGCTGAACCGAGACGGCATGTCCAGGAATCTTCATTTCGAAATCTATCCAGGTGTCGCGAGCGAGTCTCTTGATTTTTCCCGCAGGATTCAACAGTGCCAAGTAGCGGCGACGGTCAATGTTTGTGGTCGCCACCTTGCGTTGTTTTTTCTCAAAAAGAATTACGCGATGCCGCAGATGCTCATACGCGCCATTAAACTGAAAGGCGGGCAAAGGCACAACATCGGCTCCGACATTCTCTATTTCTTTTTTCAAAATCGGATTGTTCCAGCGTAAGAGAATGATAGGATGGGTGAACCGAGCTAATGCCTCGAGCATCCCGGTATGTAACAAATAGCGAACCAGAAAAGCATTGGCAAAGGGAATAACGAGTCTCGGCAAAGACATAATCAGAAAAATAGAACTCCCACACTCACCCACTGCCACACAAAAAAACTATTGTCACATTCGCTATCCTGATACGCCTGCCATTCGCGCCGCACCGCGCCCGCGTCAAACCAAGCATCGCCAGTACGCGCCAATGCCGTCTCGATGCAAGCGCTTGCCCATTCCCTTAACGGACCGCGCAGCCATTCGCGCTGCGGCGTTTGCAGGGGGCGCTTGGGCGCTTTCACCACGCCTTGCGGGAGCAAATCCTGGGCGATCTGGCGGAGCAGCCATTTGTGGACGCCGTTGCGGATCTTGCGCTCTGGCGGTTGGTGCAGCGCTAACTCGAACAGACGATGGTCAAGAAACGGCTCGCGCAGTTCGGCGCTGTGCATCATCGAAACGCGGTCGTTGAAACGCATCTTACACTGGCCCTGTATTATCGAACTCGTTTGACCGTGTCAGGTATTGATCCAGATCTTTTGGATCAATCCGCCGGAAATAATACTGCTCCAGTCCAGTAACCTGGACTGGCAATGAATTGAGTCCTTGAAGATTCGTGAATGCTGCTCGGAATCCGTATCTCTTTAATGTCTCAATCACTATCGGGGAAAAATGTTCAGCTTTGCCAAATGGATAAGAAAAAAGAAATCCATCGCCGGACAGACGTGTCGCCAACATCTGATGACATTGCCGAATGTCCTCTTCTAACGCTGTGGGGGTCAGCCAGCCAAGCGGTTCGTGGTAATGCGAGTGTCCGCCGACGTGCATCCCGGCAATCTGCATTTCGCGTAATTGTTCCCAAGTTGCGTAAAATTGGTTGCCAGCTTTGAACCAATCTCCGACGTACGTTTCGAAAATCTCGCACAGGATTCGATTCCTTAAATCGGTTGGCAAGCCAAAGTTCACGGCATACTTGAAGCGGGCAGTTTCCAAATCATCCCAACGATACGCATTTTGCGCGACTGCGTCGGGAACAGATGGCAAGTTATGAATAGGTCCAACCTGCGCCTCGAGGCGTCTGATAAACTCTCGGCGCAAGGTTTCTTCACCAATCCGCGCAGCAATCAAGTGTCGAGCATGAACCGAGGCAAGCACGCGTTGCTGGACGCACTTTGTGATAACGAAAAATACGGCTGGGATATTTAACCGCTTCAGCACAGGAAAGACCGTCCGGTAATGGTCTACGGTTCCATCGTCAAAGGTAATCAGCGCGCAGTAACGTGGTAGCTTGACCTGACCCTCGAGCCCAGCCAGAAAAGTAGCCGCATCCAAGATGAAATACTGGCTTTGAATCTTCAAAAGTTGTCGCTCAAACTCTTGAGCGGATGGGCCATATAGTCCATCGAACTCTGGGGAGTTTGGGCTATGGACATAATGGTACATCAACACCACCAAGTTCGAGACTGGAGAGGATACATTACTCACGGAATAATATCCGGAGAGGGCGGCAGTTGCATTAGATACTGCTCGATTAAACCGTCCTGCAACTTTTGGAAAACGACTGCCACCTCTTGCGCGCCAAAGTCTTTTCGTTTGTAGAGCCGCCCGACTCCCGTTGGCTGTGGCACGCTTTGGAGCATCCCCGCGTCCAGTTCGTGCAGTGTTTGAATCATCAAACCCGTGCCGACAATGATCGTTTTACATCCGATGGTATGCGGGTTGTCCCCTTGTTCGATGAACGGGCGTCCCTGGTGGAAAATACTACCCGAGTCAATGCCCGCGTCAATCTTGTGAATTGTAACACCCACATATTCCAGTTCGCCGTTATAAAACGGCCAAAAGTTCGTGCCAGACCCGCGGTAAAATGGCGAGAGTCCGAGATGCATGTTGATGGCTTGACTTCCGAGTATGTCTAGGAGTGGTCGGCGCAACAGGCTACTGCCAAACACGGTCACCACATCCGGCGCCAGAGTGTTCAGGAAGGCAATCGTTTCAGACGAGTTGATGTCCCCTGCTGGTATAAATTTGATTCGTCCTGTCGCTCTAGATTGAAAATCTCGTGCTGTGTCCCCGAAAAATTCTTCTTCCGCTCGAACCCGCATGGCGAACCATCGGTCCAGAATTGCCTGCTCCTCTGGTGACCGATAGGTTGATTCGGGGTGAAATGCCTTGCTTTCAGCAATTACCTGAATTACCTCGAAATTTTCAGCAAGGCGCGCGGCAAAATACAAATGTCGCAGGTGGTCACTGGTTAGAACAACAACTCTCATTCGCAGACCTATTCTATCAAGATGGTCGAAACACCTCAAACCAGAGGTCGAGATTCAACCACTGCCAGATGAATAAAGAATTAACGAGCGATTCATCCGCGCAAAAATCGCTGAACGCCTGACGGACACTTGCGGCATCCACATAGCCGCGCCGGGCGAGCTCGGAATGAGCAAGCCGCGTCTGAATATCTGCACGAAGAGCACCTCGGAACCATTCACGCTGTGGTGTAACAACATCGCGTTTGGGCGCGAACCGAACGCGGTCAGATAAACGTGTACCCACCGCTGCACGCAGTGGCCATTTTGGTAGGCCTTGATAGAGTAACAACGAATTTGGCAGCGTAAAAGAAAATTCCACCAACCTATGGTCTAGAAACGGCACCCGCAGTTCGCATCCAAAAGCCATAGACATGCGATCATTAAAGCGCAAGACACGCGGCAGTTTGGTATAGCGTAAATCGCGCACACGCGCATTGGTAAAGGTAGACGAGGATGGCTGTGGAAACGCCGACATAATTCCGTCGGTTGCCCGAAAAGTCTCTGTCAAGCAATCGGGGCGTAGGTACGAACTGCCATCCTGATAACCTGCGCCATGATTGGATTGCATCTGCCGAATCCGTTTCCAGATGCGCTCTCGTTGAATGTTATGTGCGGCAGAATACTTGTCCACAAATCGCGCCAATCGTTCTGACTGCCCAGCGCGTTCCAAATCGCTTGCGTAGTTACCAACATAATATGCATAACCGCCAAAGAGCTCATCGCCACCCTGCCCTTCAAGCAACACGGTGATGTGCTTTTGTCGGGCGCACGCGTCCATATTCCAGTAAACCAATGTGGCTACACCCCCGAAAGGTTGTTCCTGGTGCCACTGAGTCCGAGCTGCCACATCCCATAATTGATCTAGACCAATCGGACATTCGTTCAAACCCACTTGAAGTGAGCGCGTTACCTCCGCAGAAAAGGTCGCCTCGTCATACCGATGATCCCCATATATTCCTGTGAACGCTTGAATCTGACCGCCGTTGGGCATCAAATCGTCGAGAAGGGCTAGCAAGGCTGACGAATCTAATCCGCCAGTAAGATGAATACCTACCGGGACATCACTGCGTAGATGGAGTCGCGCGGCATCAATCAAGAGCGCCTCTAGGTGATCGCGCCAATCGTACGGCGATTCATTTGGCTCTGGACGATTTAAAACCATATCCGTCAAATCCCAATAGGGGCGGACGGTGATGTTTTGTAAATCCCATGTTAGGGTGTGACCAGGTTCAAGCGCCATAATCCCATCGAAAAATGTTTCAGCAGTATGATCATATAAACCGTGGACTAGATAATCATAGATCGCGCCGTCATTCGCCCGCGCTGAATAACCAGCTTCAAGCAGCGCTTTGATTTCCGAAGCAAACATGAACCGGTCGCCAACTTGGGCATAATAAAATGGCTTGATACCTAGTCTATCGCGCACACAAAAGAGTTTTTGCTGGCGCTCATCCCAGATGGCAAAAGCAAACATCCCAACAAAATGTTTAGCGCAGTCCTCGCCCCACTGCTCATACGCCGCCAGAATCACTTCGGTATCGGATTGAGTGCGATAGGGATACTCGCTCAATTCCGCGCGCAGTTCGAGATAATTATAGATTTCGCCGTTAAAGACAATCCACAGCGTGCCGTCATGGTTGGACATGGGCTGATGTCCGGCGGGCGAGAGGTCAATGATGCTCAAGCGGTTGTGTCCCAAGCCGACTGTCCCGCTTGCGTCAATGTAAATACCGTCGTCGTCCGGTCCACGATGGCGTTGAATCGAAACCATCGCTTCCAGTTGTCCGCGTTCCCAACCCTTGCCTACGATACCTGATATTCCGCACATATCTATTCTTTGACTCTTGTGTTCTGTAACACGTAGGTCTTTTTGCTCATTTGCCGCGCAATCGTAAAGCCAAACTCCTTGAGTGTATCGAGCATTTCCCCAACAAGTTCCTCCCCCACAAATTGAGGATGTGTCTCTACAATCAGCATACCAACCCGCTCACGCAAACACTCGCCTTCGTTACGAACCAATTCTGTTTCTTGTCCTTCTATATCGCAGATTATGGTCGCCGATTGGAAATTGTACGAATCCAAAATGCTTGATAATGTCACCGACTTGACTTGAACGCTCGGACTCGCAGATTGCATGACGCTGCTTGCAATAAACTCCGAGTCCAGATGTAAAGAAACAATGTCACCGGAATAAGCCAATGCTTGATTGAGAATGGTGAATTGGCAGGCATTGCGGTCACGATTCTCTTGGAGCAAAGCAATCAAATGAGAGTTCGCCTCTACTACAACATGGTTGCTTGGATTACGCAGTATCTTGTTCGCGAGGCAAGAAACTATGCCGAGCCCGCCGCCCAATTCAACCACAGGAAGGACAGGATTTAGAAAACTTTTGACCGCCTCTCGCTCGGGCTTTTCATAAAGATCGAGAACGAATCTGCTCTTGATGCTGGTCGAGACCAAGGGACTATTCACGCTAAATCGGCAGCCATCCAGAACCACGTTGTTGCCGGTTACTTCAACCCATTTACCTATCCACCAATGGTCTGTGCCTCTCCACCATTTCAAAATTCGTCTTTTGCGAAAAGTAATTTTTTGATTCAGCACAACCATCAAACCGCTCAACCCATTGGAACGATAGAGATTCTTCGCCGTCCGCGCTTTTTGAATCAACAAGTTCATAGCTGTTTGATAAACTATCAATGCCTTTGCCCCGGCGAGTTATGTATCAGGTAGCAGATTCGGATTTTTCCTTGGCAAGATTCTCCCGCATCAGCATCTCGACCATTTTCATATCCAGTTCGCTGTCCACGCCCACCGAACGTTCCGGCGGCATGACGTATGGGCGAATCACATCGCCCCACAGCGAACCGCGTTCCATCAAAACATCGCGGCGCGTCAAATAGATCGCGCCGTTACGCATATAGGCAGGCGGCTGATAATCTTGGCGGCGCGTGCCCTCTTTTTCCGGAATGCAGTACGGCAATAATTGGTTCTGTTCGATGCGCTTCATCAGGATGGGATGAACGGCAAACACCTGCACGACGCTGATGACCGAATCGCAGTTTCCCTGCTGCGCCAATGCCAGCGCCGCCTCAATATCTTGCGCGGTGCGAAAGGGCTCGGTGGGTTGGAGGAGCAAGACCCAGTCAAGTTGAATCTGGTCCTGCTCTTGAACGAAATGAACGGCGTGCTGAAGAACAGGTGCTGTCGGCACATTATCGGCGGCGAGTTCGGGCGGACGCAGGAATGGCACATCCGCGCCGTATTGCCGCGCAATCTCGGCAATCTCCGCGTCGTCCGTGCTGACGATGACGCGATAGAGGAGATGCCGCACCGCCCGCGCGGTTTCAATCGAATACGCGATGAGCGGCTTGCCGCAGACCGGACGGATATTTTTGCGCGGCACGCCTTTCGAGCCGCCGCGCGCGGGGATGATGGCGAGAATCTTCATCAATAGGTGATCTTTTTTTCAATCGTTAGCGGCACATCCGCCAACAAATTCGCAATCCGTTCGCCCGCACATCCATCGCCATAGAGCGCGCTGGAAGGATAGCGTCCATTTGCCAAATGTCGGCGCGCCGCGTCAATAATCGCCGCGCTGTCATAGCCCACATCAATCACATTCGGACCGCGCTCGCGTCCTGCTTGCCGATTGCCAATATTCACCACCGGCACGCCGAGATACGCGGACTCGCGAATTCCAACACTGGAATTGCCAATCAGGCATCTTGCACCAATCAAAAGACGCAAGAAATCCTCCGGCGCCAGATTCTTGAAAAAATACATGAACGGCACGTCGTGGGTTTCGCGGAAATGGCGAATCCCTTTCGAGATGCGGTCCGAGCCGGCATCCACGTTGGGCCAAAACCAGAAGGTAGGAACGCGGAGCGTTTCGACAGCGGACAAAGTTTCTTGAATTTGGCTCAGCGCGTCTTTATACTCTGTCGTGACCGGATGCTGCATCACGACAAGATAACCTTGGCTGGGGTCGAAAGCGTGTCCCACGCCGCCATAGCGGGCTAACGGGTCAAACTGCTCTGGTTTTTCCGCCAGCACGCGCGCCGCGAGGTCAACGGAAGGACAGCCGGTCACGAAAACGGTCGCGGGGTCTTCGCCCAAACGGATGACTCGCTCTGCCGCATGTGTATTGCTGACAAAGTGCAAATTGGCGAGTTTGGTCACCGCGTGGCGCACCTTTTCATCTATCGAGCCGGTCACTTCGCCGCCCTGCACGTGCGCGACCGGAATATTGAGATACGCTGCCGCAATCGCCGTCGCGATCGTTTCGTAGCGGTCAGCAACGCTGATGACCACATCCGGCTTGAGGTTGTCAAAGATCGTCGCCAGTTCCATCAAGCCCATGCCGGTGGATTTCGCCGTCGTGACCAGATTTTCGCCCTCCACCACCATATAGACCACCGCGTTCGGTTCAAAGCCGTCGGCGCGGATAATGTTCACGACCTCGCCATAGCGTTCGAGAAGCGCCGACGCGCCGACCACGAGTTGCAGTTCAAGACGCGGATGCTGCTGAATCGCCTCCAGCACGGTCTTGATGCGCGCGTAACTGGGGCGCGCGGTGATGACGACGCAGATTTTGCGGATTGGAGATTGGAGATTAGAGACTGGAGATTGGTTTTTCACAACGAATTTTTGCAACTGCCACTCGGAAACTCTCGCTTACGATCCACGAATAACGCGAATGGCGCAAATACAATTCGTGAAATTCGTGAAATTCGTGGATGGCAAAGTTCCTGTCATTGAGAATGGCGCCCGCACGTGAAGGAGATCTCGCATGGCGTCCTAAATCGAATAGGAATTTGCGCCAAGCGTTTGGACAAAGGCAGCTAATTTCAGAGCCATAAAAACTTCCGTCTTTGTCATGGATTCAAATGTCGCGCCGCCGATGTGGGGGGTGAGGAGCAGGTTGTCGTGCGTTCGGGCATACGCAACAAGCGGACTAGCATAGCGCGCTTGGGGATCGCGTTCGTTATGTATAACGTCCAATGCCGCGCCCGCGAGCCGCCCGGTTGTCAGCGCGGCGACCAACGCGTTTTCATCCACGATTTCGCCGCGCGCGGTATTGACCAAAATCGCATCCTCAGGCAGCAAGCCCAACGCGCGCGCGTCGAGCAAGTCGCGCGTTTCATCATTCAGCGGAACGTGCAGCGACAGCACATCGCTGTTCGCAAGCAGTTCCTCGAGCGTCTCGAACCGCTTGACCTCTGACATCCACTCCTCCGCAAACGGGTCACACGCGGCGACATCCATCCCAAACGCGATGCTATAACGCGCCACCTTGCGCCCGATGCGCCCCAAGCCGACGATGCCGAGCCGCTTGCCATCCAGTTCGTGTCCGCGAAAACGGTCGCGCTCCCACTCACCCGCACAAACCGAAGCGAACGCTTGCGGAATCCGCCGCAGCAACGCCAGCAGCAAAGCCCACGTATGCTCGGCAGTCGCGCTCACCGTCCGCAAAAATTCCGTCTCGCCGCGCAGACTCAGGATGGTGATGCCACTGGCATGGGCATACCCGACGTCAATGTGGTCTAGTCCCGTCGTCGCGCTCACAATCGCCTTCAAGCGCGTCCCCGCGTCAATGACCGCGCGGTCAATTTGATGCTCCAGTCGCACAATCAAAACGTCATAGCCGGACAATTGCTCCAACAACTCTTGCCGACTCAAGGACATCTCGGTCAGTTCGCCCGCTTGCCGCAGAATATTCCGCGCGATCTCGCTATAGCCGAGCGGCTCGACGTTCAAGATGCGAATCATGCCGTGGAAAAAGACCTTTCGGGTTTCCGGAAACCCGAAAGGTCTCTACGCGGATGCTTAACCAAACAGAACTACTTCCAGATCAGTCTCTTGCAAAATTTCGTCGGCTTGGACATCCCGCGTCAGGCGGCGCCCGATAATTTGCGCGAGTCGTTCAGGAGCGATGCCTGTGCCCGGCTTTTTGACGGCGAGATGTTCTTGTTGCAGCACGGTTCCCGCCGCGAGCGCCGTGCGTGCCACGATGCTCTTGTTGAACAGTTTTCGCATCGCGCCGAGTTCCTGCGCCATTGCGTCCTTGTCCACCGGATTGGCGCGCATTTTTTCGATAAAACGCACACCCTCGACGAGCTGACGCAATTCCGTCGTCGTCACCGAGGCGGGAACGTCGGGACCGAACATCTCGCGGCTCAACGTAACGTGAACTTCCAGAACCTCGATGCCCAACATTGCCGCCGCCAAGCCCGCGTAAATTGTCCCCGAGTGGTCGGATAACCCGACCGCGCAGCCATAGCGCTCCCGGAAAAATGGAATCAGGTTCAACCCAATTTTCTCCGGCGGGGTGGGATACATCGAAGTGCATTGCAGGACAGTCAGCGGCAGTCCGCGCGCTTGCACGCGTTGAACGGCGGCGTCAATTTCGCTCAGCGGACTCATCCCCGTCGAAAGCAGAATGGGCAGCCCCGCCGCGGCAATGCGCTCGAACATTGGCGTATTGCTGACCTCACCCGACGCGATTTTCCAAGCCGCCACGCCGATACGTTCGAGCAGTTCCACCGCCTCGACTGAAAATGGGGAACTGAGAAATTGCAAGCCCCGTTCCGCCGCGTGCTGTTTCAAACCATGCCACTGCTCTTCCGTGAACTCCATCCGTTTCCAATACCCATAGCGCGTTTCATCTTGACGACTGAATTTGACGCGCCACGGTTCGGCGGGTGTGCTTTCGGCGGCGGCGATGTGGGTTTGGAACTTGACCGCGTCCGCGCCCGCGTTAGCGACCGCGTCAATAAAAGCGTGCGCCGTCCCCAGACTGCCGTCGTGAGCTTGGGCGATTTCGGCGAGGATCAGAGTTTTACTGGACATGGACTTTAATCGCATCGAGAACTTGCGCGAAGCGCGGGAGTTGAGAATCTAAGGTAAAAGATTGCTCAAAGGTCGCTTTTGCCTGCCGCCCTATCCGTTCTCTCAATCGGCTGTCATTGATTAGTTGCGCCAACGCGCTTGGAAACTCGGCAAGGGAGGAAAGAATAATGCAATTCTCGCCATTACGGGCTTCGGGCGTACCGGCGACAGCTGCGGCAGTGGTGACAACCACCTGCGCGTAATTAAAAACCAGGGGAAGCTTGGTGCGCGTGCCGGTGTTGTGTTCGTACGGGATGATGGCAATATCGAATGGACGCAAAACAGCCGCGAGGTTATCAACATGCCCATGGAAGATGGCGTTGTTCCGTTTTGCCTTGTCCACCAACCAAGGTTTTCCTCTAGAGGCGTCCCCAATCAGATGCAACCGCGCGAGCTCATTTTGCTCACCCAACATCTGGTTCAATTTGGGTTGAACTCGGTCCAGATAAGCATCCAGCCCCAACTGATTTGCGGTTGTGCTCAATCCCCCGAGGTGAAAAATACGCGGTGGGCTATCCACGCTCGAGGCGGGAAATTCAACCGGGACCGATTCATACGTCGTTGGAATTAGAACAACTTTCGATGCGCCGATTGCTCGCAATTCGTTTGCCTCGGTCTGAGAACCGGTAATGACAACATCGCTTTTTCTGACAATCTCTGTTTCCGCCTGCTTGACACAGTGCGACACCAACCGACTGCTCCAATAAACTTTGTCAGAAGAAGATTGACGATGATGATAGATTTTATAAAGCATATCGTGGTGTGCGTATGCCCAGGGCAGTCCTAATTTTGAAATGTTGGCGACCACTCCGGGTAATACCCATTCCGCCCAGATGAAATCCGGTTTGATTTCGCTGGCGAGTTCTTGCAAAGATTGGCGCAAAAAGATTGCATCGGGGAAAGCGAGATTCGTTGGGTGAAAGAGGAATTGGGTCAACAATTCCAATTTTGTATGACAGCATGGTACAGATGAATAAGTAACGTCATGCCACCCGCTCGCGAGTCCTCCAAGCTCACTCTGTCTTGGCGCATCTGCCCGCTCGTGGGTTAGAATTTGATCTTTCACCCTATCTTCCAAGAAACGCAGAACGTATATCTGGACACCCAATCTGTGTAACGCTCGAAATGATGTCAGGTAACGGCTGGCGCCGCCAGAGTAATTCGGAGATAATGGCGCATTGGGAATCAAAAATAAACAGTTCATTTAATTTTATTCTTGAGCGATGATTCCACTTTCTTGCAAAAAGTCTGCTGTTGAATGGCTAATTTTCTTGCCTGTGCAAATCGCGTAGAACGAACCGAGAAATGTTCATTCGCCCATCCTAAAGATATTCTTCCCAATTCGTGGGATGAATATTCTGTAATATCAGCAACTTGGCCTGACTCTGGCAAGCAACTCAAGGCATCATAGTATTTTGATCTTGATTCCAAAAAAAGCGTAGGAACTCCCAAGGCAATCGCGAAGAGTCCAGGATGCATTTTCATGCTAATCATTGCTCGGGCTGTACTGATGAGGTTCAAGAAAGTGTCTATTTTGCCATCATAGGCAAAAACCCTTACCGGTACTGCCAGGGTATTTAACCAATATCCTAAAGACTTGGAATCTTGTTTGTCAGCAATGTATATTATTATTTCTAGACCTTGTGCATACAACTTTGTGATGATATCAGCAAGGGCCGCAAGTCTTGACAAATCTTGTACATGTATTATTTTATTTCGTTCAGGAATGAGGCGGGGATTGATTAGAACCACGTCAGTAGGATTACAGACTTTTTGAGCTTCAAGATTGATCAGAAAACCCATGTCTCCTACAATTTCCGATTCTATACCAATCACTCTAAGTGATTGAGCAGTTATATGTCCGCGTACACCTGTGATGATTGCTGAGCGCAGAATTGATGCCCAGCGCCTTCGTTGGTCATTATCCTCAGGCAAATCTCGAGAACCGGTTCCCCAAAGGGTCAGATGCATTCCCATTAAATAGAGTCTTTCCAGTTTTCTTAACTCTCCGTTATCAAACAATAAACTGCCCCCGCCAAAAACATATTGCTGGTTGGCATTCCAAAAAGCGATCTTGAACGAAATATTTCGACTTGGGAATCTATACTCCAAGTTGCGTCTCAGATAACGACATGCCAAATGGTACAAATATTCGTCGCCCAAATTTCCGTTAGTTGCAAGTCCAATGTAAGGGACCGAAGAATTCCTATAGTTTGTGAGATAACTGACGCGACTCGTAAGCGAATGGATTGATTTAATAAACGACACGAACATCAGGACTGACAAATCAAATCGGGTTCTTTGCCTTCTGCCAGCCAATCGCCCAACAATCTGACTGAGCGCGCGGCTTGAAATTCCTCCAAACTGTGCGCGGTAAAGTGAATGTTGTCATGCACGTCGCTTTGGGCGTCGTGGACGTGTTTGAGCTCCATTCGTCTCAATCCGCCTTTTTGTCAAACTCTGCCAGACTTCCACGCTTGGGCGCCGTTCTTGCTTTCCACGGTATGATCACCAGATACCAGTTTTCCAAAACAGTATCCACAATATGCTCAAGCGCTTTTCCGGGAGCCGCAATAATCGCTTTTACGATTTTAATCAAAAAAGTTGACCATCTCACACGGACATAGCCCGATATTCGATAAAGACCGAGATACTCACGATGCTGTCTTCGCCATAGCTCCATTTTTTCAAGTTCGCGTGTCAGAAAGACTGCCTCTGCACAACGTCTTACCTTGAACCCTCTTTTCAAGATTTCAGAAGCCCACGCCTTGTCCTCAGCACTTTCTAGTGTCTCGTCAAAATGGACCAGTTCCCATGCTGTGCGACGAATCACCGCGCACGTAGCCGCAGGATAATCACGCGTCCATCTCCTCCCGACTTCTGCCGCTTTCTGTTCTTCCGGCGAAGCGTATTGAATATCTTTGGGTTTATACCACTGCGCCAATTGCTCATGGTCAAAGACGGAGAGGCATCTGACTGCCCCCATTAGCGGATCCTGGAAAGGCGCAACGCAGTTCTCCAAAAAATTGGCACCAATCGGCAGAGCGTGAGCGCTCACCAATAAAACGAGGTCGCCGCGCGCCTGGCTGATGCCAAGATTCAGCGCGCGCCCGTACGTAAATTCGTCACGTCGAATCGAAACGACGCGCGCCTTGAATTCCTGGCAGATTTGCTGTATTTCGCGCTCCTCGGATTCGTTATCCACGACGATGACTTCCCATCCAAACACACATCGTTGCGCTTGAAGCGCTTCAAAAAGCCGTTTGAGACTTTTTGATTCATTGCGGACTCGAACAACGACTGATAACAAGATATCTGCTGCCATTTGCATAGCAAATAATGAGAAATCAATCAATAAAATCAAGCGCGGATTGTTCGCCAGTCACCCAATGTAGGAATCTTTGAAAATGTCTTGCATTTTGCAGTTCGTCTAAAGAATCTGCCGTTATTTCCAGATTGTGATGAAGCGGATGGTTTGGGTCAGCAAACACTCTGGTTGTCATCTTGGAGATCTCATCAAAGGATGCCAGGCGGCGTAGGAATACCCAATAGGCGTGTCGTCGCGCTAACTCAATCTGTTGGGCGGAGAGCGGAGCAAGCTTATGCAAAGCAAGCAAACAACTCCGATATTCTTTACGGCTCTGGGGATCAATCGTAAAGCCATAACCATTGTAGCGTCCGGTTCCGGCTGTTACAACCGGAATACCAAAGCAAGGGAGTTCCATTCCAATTGTCCCGCGCACCGTCAGCCCATAATCAATCATCGAGAATAAAGACCAGGTATTGACAGGCGTGTCTGCGTGCATAATTTTGACATGGTCAGGCAAAGTTCCCAAGCGGCGCAACGCGACCATTTCCGCTTCTTCAGTTAGCGCTTTTCCCT
The DNA here is from genome assembly GCA_021462845.1 of Anaerolineales bacterium. Lineage (GTDB taxonomy): Bacteria > Chloroflexota > Anaerolineae > Anaerolineales > Villigracilaceae > Defluviilinea. Next base: position 1,616 of record JAJTXU010000037.1, on the reverse strand, counting down.
CACGTTGTAACTTGTACACATTGGCTGGATGCAACTTGACCACCCAGTTGAGGTTCGGATTCTCACAGGCGATCTTGACCGTCTCGATTAACCATTGTTCGAAATCGTCAAACAGGTCTTCACCATCGAAAAAATTGGCATCCCAAGAGATGTGCGCGAAAACAACAGCTGTTTTTTTGTGGCAGTCGAGTTCCAAAAGCGCGATGATCTGTTCTCGAGACAAAAGACTCTTGCCCTGCTGATATTGGTACAAATCGCGCGCCGAATCCGGTGTATAGCGCTCGATAAAATCATTCGTAAGCGCCTGATCTTGTTCGTCGGTCAACGGGATTTCGCAAAGCCCCTGCCAGGTATCTGGAGAGAGAGAGAACAAAGCTTGCCCACGGGTATGTATGTTGTAACGCTTGACCATCCATTGCCCCATCATCTGGGCATGTTCAAAACGGATGGCATCCGCGCCTCGATTCAGACCCACCTCGTAAATGGCTCCGTTGGGAATATAGCCGGCATCACGCACGAACATTTTGGCAACTGGGTAGCGTTCGAATAATTTTTCGGCAATTAGTACGTTGGAAATTGTGGTTGTCAGCCATTCATGCAAACTCTTTTGTTGAGCAGGGTCGGTCAGGTCAAACTGTCCCTGGAGTTCTCGCCGGATCATCGTGGAAAGAGCGAGTTTGCCGACATAGACCCCATGGAATTTCCATTTCTTGAAATCCTGAATGGTCGGATTGCAAGCAAGAAAATCATCTACAATCCTTGTCACTTCGGGAGGGATAGAGAAATTTCGTACCCAATGGTCCCAGAATACCCAATCTTTCAAACCAAAGATTGAAAAGTATTTTTGCGCCCGGTGGCTACTGGAGGAGCACAGAATAAGCGGCTGATAACCACGCAGTCGCAAGCCAACTGCCAACAAGGCGTGCGCTTTGGCAAGAAAGGGAATATTCGTCATGCTGATGATGAGAACATTTCCGAGTGATTGGGGCTGAATTTGTGTTTCAGCACCGAGTCTCGGCCTAAATATCTTGCCTGCTATCCATCTTGTCTCGTATAAATCCGCCTCGACCTGAATATCGTTTTTCAAATCGCCAGGGTGAAAAAAATAGCCCTGAAATTTTTTTATGCCTCTATAAACTCCTAAAAATTGCGCAAGCTCACCCATTTTCATTATTTATTGCCATCCAAATATGATTTCAACATGGATAGACCATTCTCGGATTTATCATTGAAATTAACAAAAAACAATTCTTTGATTTGTTCGATTTCAGACGGAGTCTTATCCCACCAAGCCAAACATCCCAGTAGGCTAATGGTTTCATCATCAAAACGCTTTCGAATCAAGCGCGCCGGGTTTCCTGCCACAATTGCATATTCGGGAACATCTCGGGTAACTACAGAGCCCGCCCCAACGACAGCGCCATTCCCGACATGTACTCCTTTTAGGATTATGGCTCCGTGTCCAATCCATACATCATGACCGATCTGAATTGGAGATGCAACATTTTGCTGCTGAAGGGGTGTAGTTCACATTGGGGGTGACTTGTACGCCTCGTGCCACACTTCATCAAAACGACCAGTCATAATTGCCGCGCGGACGGGAAGCATGCGCTCTG
>JAJTXU010000362.1 GCA_021462845.1 Anaerolineales bacterium | reverse complement strand
GGTGGCAAAATGGCTTGAAAGTTCTTTTGAGCCGATTTGTCCGGTTTGCCAATCGAATCATTTTTACCGCTGGGGATATCAGGCGGGATTACAGCGTTTTTGCTGCCGCATGTGCAAGCACACGTTTACAGCTATATCGGGCACTCCGCTGGCTCGTCTGCGACACAAGGATCAGTGGCTCAATTACAGCGCAGCATTGATTGAAGGCCGGACTGTACGAGCAAGCGCCAGACAATGCGGGATCGACAAGAACACCAGCTTCCGCTGGCGCCACCGATTTCTGACTTTACCGGCTGCTGCCAAAGCCAATCATCTGGAAGGCATTGTCGAAGCAGATGAAACTTTCTTTCCTGTTTCCTGTAAAGGACAGCGCCAGCTGGATCGACCACCGCGTAAACGCGGTAAACAAATCCATATGCGGGGTACAGGAAAA
>JAJTXU010000361.1 GCA_021462845.1 Anaerolineales bacterium | reverse complement strand
CTTTGAATGCATCGGTAATACCACAGTTATGCGTCAGGCTCTGGAATGCACACATAAAGGCTGGGGGCGCAGCATCATCATTGGAGTAGCCAAAGCCGGCGCCGAAATCAGTACCCGTCCATTCCAGCTTGTTACCGGCAGAAAATGGGAAGGCTCTGCCTTTGGTGGAGCGCGCGGCCGTTCGGATGTGCCACGAATCGTCGACTGGTACATGGATGGCAAAATCAGCATCGACCCGTTGATCACACACACATTGAAGCTGGAAGAAATCAACGAAGGTTTCAAATTGATGGAAGCAGGTAAATCGATTCGTTCAGTGGTGATTTTCTGAGTGGCCGGTACCATGACTGTCAAACTGGAAACCCGGAACCAGCATCGCTGTTTTGATGGCGTTCAGAGCTACTATCAGCATCATTCGGAAATTATCGGCCTGCCGATGCGC
>JAJTXU010000360.1 GCA_021462845.1 Anaerolineales bacterium | reverse complement strand
TCGTCGAGACAGGCATCGGGTGAAAGTTTCGAAAGCCCGCCGAGATAATGACGAATGTTCGTGGCGACAGCGACGATGTATTGCCCTTCCACTTCCTGCTCATCTGCCCACAGCCGCAATTTCACGCCGTTGTATTTCGCGGCTTGCATGAGCGTTTGCGCGGTGAATTCAGGAAAGGCAAAAAATTTTTCGAGGCGGATGCGCGGCTCGAGCGCGTGGATGGTCAGCGCGTCCAACCCGATGCCTGCCCACATCATGAACGTAGTGTCGTTGCAGACGCCCACGTCGATCGCATAACAGGGCGCATGGGCAAGGGTTTGCGCGTTGCGTTTCAATACCCAGAAATTGGTCAGGGTGAACGGGCGTAAACCCAGTTCGATGCTCCACACGTTCGCCGTTCCCGCCGGCAGGACTCCCAGCGCGGTATCCGAATCGATCAACCCGTTGACGACGTTGCCGATCGTGCCATCGCCGCCGACGGCAAACACCGCGTCTTTTTTCTCGAGTGC
>JAJTXU010000036.1 GCA_021462845.1 Anaerolineales bacterium | reverse complement strand
ACTTCTTTATATTCGGTTTCGATCTTCTTGCGTTCGAGCGCGGCGAGTCTTCGCAATTGCAGGTCAAGGATCGCGGTCGCCTGCAACTCCGTCAGCTTGTAACGCTTCATCAGTTTGGCGCGCGCAGTTTCCACGTCCGAGGCGGAGCGGATGATGTTGATCACTTCATCCAGATTCTTCAATGCGACTAAATATCCCTCCAGGATGTGCGCCCGCGCTTTGGCTTTTGCCAGATCGAATTCCGCGCGTCTCTTTATGACCGTCAGCCTGTGTTCCACGTAGACGCGGAGTGCCTGCTTCAACGTTAACGTGCGCGGCTCGCCGTCCACGAGCGCGAGCAAATTGATGCTGAATGTGGTCTGCATCGGCGTGCGTTTGTAGAGGTCGCGCAAGACGACATCGGGGTCGGCGTTCTTCGTCATCTCCAGCACGATGCGCATGCCCTGACGATCCGACTCGTCGCGCAGGTCAGACAATCCTTCGAGATAACCTTCACGGGCGAGGTCCGCGATGCGCTCGATGAGACTCGACTTGTTGACCATGTACGGCAGTTCGGTGACGATGATGCGATTCTTGCCGCGCTCCATCTCTTCGACATGCGCCTTCGCCTGCACGGTGACTCGTCCACGCCCCGAACCGTACGCGGCTTCGATCCCCTCTTCATCTTTTTCCTGCACGATCAATCCGCCCGTCGGGAAGTCTGGTCCCTGCACGAACTTCATCAACTGCTCCACGTCAATGTCGTCGAGCTTCTCCCACTTTTCGATCATGTAGACGAGGGCGTCCACAACTTCACTCAGGTTATGAGGCGGGATCGAGGTCGCCATGCCGACCGCGATACCCGTCGCGCCATTGACCAATAGATTCGGAATCGCGGAAGGCAGAACGTTCGGTTCGGTTAACGTATCGTCGAAGTTGGGGGTGAAGTTAACGGTTTCTTTGTTGAGATCAAACAAAATGTCGAGCGCGGCGTTGGTGAGACGCGCTTCGGTGTAACGCATCGCGGCGGGCGGGTCGCCATCCACAGAACCGAAATTCCCCTGTCCATCCACGAGTAGTGTGCGCATCGAAAAATCCTGCGCCATGCGCGCCATCGCTTCGTACACCGCCGAGTCGCCGTGCGGATGATATTTACCCAGCACTTCGCCCACAATACGAGCAGATTTTTTATACGCCGAGTCCGCGCGGATGCCCATGTCGTACATCGCGTATAAAATGCGGCGTTGCACAGGCTTGAGTCCATCGCGCGCATCGGGCAGGGCGCGCGCCACGATCACGCTCATGGCGTAATCGAGGTATGCCTGTTGCATCTCGGTGTCAATGTCTATTTTGCGGATTAATCCAAGTTCCATGGTGAGTCCTTTTTTGAACCGCTAAGAGCGCGAAGAACGCTAAGAAAATCTTTTAAATTCTTCGCGCGCTTTGCGGACTTAGCGGTTAAGTTTTGCTGAATGTATGTTCTAGTGCGGGGACAATCTTACGGGGAAAGAGGGGATGCGTCAAGGAACGACGTTCATGCCCGAATGGAATCTCTCATGGGATGTATGAGATGGATTTTGTCACACACTGTCCGCGCAAATCCGAGTCGGTGCATAAGGTGATCGAAATGGACATATTGTGCGAGTTCAGGTTGAACGGGAAGGTGGGCGTGCTGATGCGCACTGTGCCGCCTTGAATCAAATAATCTGCGGGTTCCTGCGCGCCGCCGCAACCATCCACGAAAGTGAAATCGTTCGCGGTGGCAGAGCGGAAAGTGGTTGTGTCGAGGTCGCGCACGGTCAGGCTGACAGATTCAAACAACTGATCGCTGATGCTCTTCAGGCGAATATCGGACCAGAAATCGTTGGAGCATTTGCCCATGCCCAGATAGGTGATCTCGAAGTCTGCGGGTCGCGCGAAGGGAGGCGTCTGCACAAGAAGCATTGCATAGTTGCCGGTCAGCATTGCATATTCGCCGGACATCCAGCAAAATTCCGCGCCCACATCCGGGTTGCGCACGTACCAATACTTCCCGGTGGCGTGCCGTCCGACGATCTCGGTGGTTTCGCCCACGAGCAAGATGCCTACTTTTTCATACTCTTTTCCCGGACCTATCCTGCAAAACGTATCCACAGCGACGGAAATCATGGGCTTCTCTGGCGTGGTTGTGAACTCGATCGTTGGCGTAGGGGCTGGCGTATCGGTCGGCGCGAAGGTGGGGCTTGCCTCGATCAACGGCAAGGCAGATGCCGTATCTTGGATCTGGATCGCGGCAATCGTTTCGACGATGGCGGTCTGCGCCGCGTTTGGATCTGTGGTAGGGACGACGGGCGCCGTCCCTCCGCAGGCGAGCGACGCCAGCAGAAGGGCTGTGATGAAAAGAGTGAAGGAGAATTTCGTGGGCATGAGATTCCTTTGGTTGCCCCAATGATAATACCATTCCCTCTACAATTGAAAGGTTGGGGGAATTCCCGAAGATCGAGCGAAGCAGTCCGCGCTATAATTCAAGCGAGAGTCAGAGATGAAGAAGAAAAGACAGGATGCCGCCCCCATCTTCATCGGCGAACTAAACGGGACTCGCCTCGGAGATTTCCGCCTCGCCGCCTCCGACTTCGGACTGGTCGCGGTTGAGTGGGCGGAATCGCAGGGGGAGTTTGATTCCTATCTAGCGCGATTCAGCCGTCCCGTTGTGGATGACGCGAAGCGCGTCAAGCCGTACGCGAAGGAACTCGCCGAATACATCGATGGGAAACGTCGCGCTTTCACCATCCCCGTTGATTGGACTCTCTTTACCCCGTTCCAGCGCGAGGCGTTGCAAGCCGTGTTCCGAATCCCCTACGGCGAAACGCGGACGTATCTCGACATTGCGCGACAGATCAACCGCCCTCATGCGTTTCGCGCGGTGGGAGGGGCGAACGCCATGAACCCGATGCCGCTGGTGATTCCCTGTCATCGCGTAATTGGCATGGACGGCAAACTTCACGGCTATGGCGGCGGGCAGGGATTGAAAACCAAGGAGTGGCTGTTGCAAATGGAAGGCGCGGTGATCGCGTAAGATCATCGTTTGATACAATCGTTTTATAAACTGATGTTACGCAGTCCGGCCACAGAGACGCGGAGTCACAGAGAAAAATAAAAGGATTTTCCACCTGCCCCGAACGCAGGTGCGGGGTCAGCGTCTCTGTGACTCTGCGGCAAAAATGCGTAAGGTGAGTTACAAATACGCATAATACAACTATGAGGCAACCATGTCAAAACCAACCTTTAAATGGGACGATCCCTTTTTACTCAATGACCAACTGACCGACGAAGAGCGGATGATCCGCGACGCGGCGCGAAAATATTGTCAGGATAAGTTACAGCCGCGCATTCTCGAGGCGAATCGGCATGAAATTTTCCACCGCGAGATCATGGACGAAATGGGAAGTATGGGATTCCTCGGTTCGACCATCCCTGAAGAATATGGCGGCGCGGGGTTGAATCACGTCGCGTATGGCTTGATCGCCCGCGAAGTCGAGCGCGTGGACAGCGGCTACCGTTCGGCGATGTCGGTGCAGAGTTCGCTGGTGATGTATCCGATTTACACGTATGGCACGGATGAGCAAAAGAAAAAATATCTGCCCAATTTGGCAAGCGGAAAGTGGATCGGCTGTTTCGGTCTCACCGAGCCGAATCACGGAAGCGACCCTGCCAGCATGGAGACCCGCGCCAAAAAAGTGGACGGCGGCTACGTTTTGCAAGGCAACAAGATGTGGATCACCAACTCGCCCATCGCGGATGTGTTCGTGGTGTGGGCAAAACTCGAAGGTGAGATTCGCGGCTTCATTCTCGAAAAAGGGATGAAGGGTCTGTCCGCGCCGAAGATCGAGGGGAAGTTCAGTCTGCGAGCCAGTTCGACGGGCGAGATCGTGATGAACGAAGTGTTCGCGCCTGATGAAAATATTTTCCCGAATGTGAAAGGTTTGGGCGGTCCGTTCGGGTGTTTGAACAAGGCGCGTTATGGCATCGCGTGGGGCGCGCTCGGCGCGGCGGAATTTTGCTGGCACGCGGCGCGGCAATATACATTGGATCGTCCGCAGTTTGGGCGTCCGTTGGCGGCTAACCAGATCGTTCAGTTGAAATTGGCGAACATGATGACGGAGATCACACTGGGATTACAAGGCGCATTGCGCGTGGGACGGTTGATTGACGAGGACAAGTCCACGCCTGAAATGATCTCGCTGGTCAAACGCAATTCATGCGGCAAAGCGTTGGACATCGCAAGGATGTCCCGCGATATGCACGGCGGCAACGGCGTCTCGGATGAGTTCCATGTGATTCGGCATGCGATGAATCTGGAGGCGGTGAATACTTATGAGGGAACGCACGATATTCATGCTTTGATTTTAGGAAGAGCGCAAACGGGGATTCAGGCGTTTTCTTGATTGGACGATAGACAATAGACGATGGACGATGGATCATGATCGGTGGTCTATCGTCCATCGTCTGTTTTCACCGCTGCAAAGCCCAGACCATTCGCCCCCAGATGTGTCCCGATCACGGCGGTAACGTTGACAAATAAAATATCGCGCGGGACAAAGTTGGGTTGACGGTTCATCGCGCCGTTCAATAATTCTTTCGCGCGAGTCGGCGCGTTGGTGTGCAGGATCGCCAGTCGTTCCATGTCACCCATTTCCAACAGCAAGTTCAACATCCGTTCATCGGATTGTTTCATGGTGCGCGTCGCGCCGATGGGTTTGACGTGACCATCTTTGATTTCAACCACTGGCTTGATGGACAACAATCCGCCCAATTGCGCGATTACTCCGGGCACCCGTCCGCTTCGTTTGAGGTTCTCCATCGTATCGAGCGCGGCAAAAACGGATAACCGCTTGCGAGTCGATTCGATGGCATCGAGCGCGGCTTGCAATCCGAGTTCGGCTGATTCGGCGGCGGCGAGGACTTGAAAGCCGAGTCCCAGCGAGAGCGAGCCGCTGTCTACGATTGTGATCTTGTCCGGGAAGTCAACTGCCGCTTGCCGCGCGGAATTGATGATGGCGGTCAACGTCCCTGCGGCGTGGAGGGAGAGGATGTGGTCACAGCCGCGCGAGAGGAGGAAGTCGTAGCGGGATGCGAAATCGCCGATCGAAGGCGCGGCAGTTGTAGGGTAGGGATGAAGCGAGGCGAGTCGTGTGTAGAAATCTTCGCGCGAGAGTCCGAAGCCATCCGCGTATTCTTTTCCATCGAGGATCAAAATAGAAGGGACAACTTCGAGCGCGTGCTGTTCGATGAGATTGTTGGGGAGGTCGGATGTTGAATCGGTAACGATGCCCAGTTTCATTACAACCCCCTATATTGACGGTTCCAATCCATGAGAAAACGATAGGCGATCACAAGCCCGCAGGCGACGGCGATCCAAAATTCCGCGCCGCGCAGGTTGAGGAGCCAATATAGCGGCGCGAGTAATAAGCCGGCGATCAGGCTGGCGCGCGCGCGGTGGCGGAGGATAGCCAGCATTGCCACCAACAAGCCGATGCCGGAAAAGAAAGCGAGCGTATCCAGCGCGAGAACGGCGCCGCCGAAGGTTGCCAGACCCATGCCGCCGCGGAATTGCGCAAAGAGGGGCCAGCAGTGGCCGATGACCGCCAACGCGCCGGTGAGGGCGATGACCCAGGTCTCACCGGAATATCGATACGCCAGCAATGTTGGGATATAGCCTTTTGCGATATCGAGAACTAAAACGAGCGCGCCCCAGCCGAAGCCCGCCTGCCGCACTGTGTTCGTCGTCCCCGCATGACCCGAGCCGCCATCGCGCACATCTACCCCTTTGGCGAAGCGCGTGACCCACACGGCAAAGGGGAGCGAACCGCAGAGATAACCGAGAATGGGGAGCAGAATCGAAAGGATGGGCATGCGCGCGAGTATAGCACACGCGTTTTGTTACCCGGGCAGTTGGTGACCGCTCAACTTTCGCGCTTGCATGACGAGGTACTTATTCCGAAAAGTTCGGCGGGTTGGGAGGCATGGTCGCCATGCTCCAGGTTGTGAAATAAGTGGGACCGTCTTTTGTGTAGGAGAACAAGAGCACCCAACCGCCGTTTTGCAATTGTCCCCACACATCCGAAGCGGAGGGATGATACTGGATGATGGTTGCCGTTTTGCCTTCCTCAAGACGGGCGCTTATCAGTTCGCTATCCGCTTTGGGTTCTTTGCGCGCATCCTGCGTGATAACGACGCTCACGTTCATCGGCAGGATGGGGAACGGTTCAAGTCGGTCCATCTGCACCCACACATCGTTGCGCGTTACGAACGGATAGAAGATATCGCCCTTTGGCGTGTTGGGCCAGATGGTAGTCTTATTCTTCGTGTTCCAGGACACCAACACAAATTTATGCACGAGATCGGGGCGGGTGAAATAGTTTTCGACGCTGGCATTACCGGGCGAGTTGAAATCCATGGTATGTACCTTGCCCCAGCCATTAGAGATCGCCTCCAGGGTGATGATGTTGCCGCCCATCGTCAGGCTTTCCATTTGAGGGAAGCCCGCCCCGTTGAACAACGCCGTGCCGGAGGATTTGAGGTACCTCAATTTGCCGTTGTTGTTCCCGTTCAACTCGTTGATGAATCGCTCCCATGCGCCATCCACCGGGGTGCGGATCGTGCCTGTGCCCTCCTTGGGGATCGGAAACATCGGCAAAATTTCAGGGGTCTGTTTGGTGTATCCCCAGTCGGGGCTGACCGTGCGCGAACGGAAGTTGTAGAGCGCGAGTTGGTGATCGTGCTTGATGCGGAAATATTGCACGTGTTGCGATCGCGTGGGCGCGGAAAAAACAATCGTGCCAACCGGGGTGAAGGTCGGATCAAGCGTGAACGTGGGGCGCGGCGTGGGTGTGAACGTCAACGTTGGCGGCAGGGTGGGAATCGACGCCTGTGTTTGTGTGAACGCGGCGGCAGCGGTCTGTTGCATATACAGTTGGATCGCGTTCGAGTCCGCCGGGACGACCACCGGCGTTGCCAGCCCAGCCGGCACACACGCAAGCACGAAGCCCAGCGCGAGCATCCCAAATAATATTTTTTTCTTCATTCCAAAACAATTTCCTTGACGCGCCCAACTTCCCCGCTCTGCAAACGGACTTTGATCCCATGCGGATGGTTCGGCGATTTGGTGAGGATATCTTTGATGATGCCTTTGGTCAACTTCCCCGTTCGTTGATCTTGTTTCTGGACGACAAGCACGGTCATTCCGGGTTTGAGGCTGGTTCGGGTGTTTCCATTCATAAAAAATCCCAGCCTACAATGTTTGCTTGCGTTATGTCCCAGCCCCCATAGATGCTTCTTTCCAAGCTAAACTTCGATATACCTTCATGTTTGACGACAGCATTCTCGTTTTTCGGAATGGCATGCCAAAGAGTTTGAACATCGGCGATAGCCTTATCTCCTTCAATATTAATACTTATAACTTCAATTGAATGATCCATCAGCACAGGATGTTTTTCATAGAAATCAGCCACTGATTTTTTGAATTGCTCGGAGGTCATGGGTTGACCTTTTGAGTCGCACATATTTTCCTTCGAGATTGTGTAATAAAACATGCTGTCTTTTTCTCGGAGGTGATCCTTGAATAAAGCGTATAAAAATTCATCAACTGCTTGCGTGATGTCGTCTTCATCGTTGGGATGAAACTCCTCGTAGATGAAGTGGCTGATCATGCCGGGGATGTGAATGTCGTCCGTCGTCTCATCCAGCAGTTCTTCGGTGAGGAACCGATATGCCTCGCGATCTTCTATCTCATGAAGAAAATCAATGGCAATGTTATTTTCTGCCAACAGTTCGAGCAGATTATCAAGTTCGGTTTCCAACTCAGACTCGGGAATTTCCGTTAGAGGCTTGATGGCAGGATTGCCGATCCGTTCGCGGATGGAAATTCGGCGGGCATTCTCGAATTGTCGTTCAAACTCGGCGATGTAATCCAGCCACTCGCCCTCGGCTTGCGGGGATAGTCCGTCGGCGTTCTCCATTTGCATTCCGTAGTTCTCGCGCAGTTCGTCTTTCTTCTTTTCATTGAGAATGCGCTGAATACGATCTTGAAAATCATCGTCAAAAGGCGGCTGGGTCATTCATACCTCGTTATCGGTTGACGTGGCGACTTCAATCGCTTTTTAGCCGAACGACTGAAGTCGTTACTACGTCAAGGCTTATTTTCATTCAAAAACACGGTGAAATCAAGTTCCCCGGGCGAGCGACCCAAGTCCGTGAGGATCGCGGCGGCTTCACTGCGATGTTGTGTGCCGTGATTCACCAAGTGGACGTGACAATGCCAGATGATCCTATCGCGCTGAATACCCGAAGAGGCTGTATAGTGTAGATGGCTGTCCATATCTTCGTCGCTCAGGCGAGCGAGATAGGCTCGCATCAATCCTTCCTCTTCGCGGAATTTCTGTTCAAGCGATTCGAAGGTGGGGAAGTCGGTTGCGACCAGGTCTTGATCTTCAGTGACGATTCGGGTCTCAAATAACACGCGCCAGATGCGCTCGGCATCCACGAGGTGGACCAACGTTCCGCGCAAGCCGCCGAAGGGAAAGGACGCGGGCGCGGTGAATTGTTCTTGCGTCACGCCCGCGCTGGCGGCAAGGATCTTTTTGTTCGCCCAGTAGTTGTATTTGTAGAGGAAGAGGATGTCGGGGAGGTTCATTGGTTATTCCTATTGTGTCACCCTGAGGGAGTGGCGCCTCGCGCCACGACCGAAGGGTCTCTGCTTGGCGTGGAGGAGACCCTTCGCTATCGCTCAGGGTGACATAACATTGAGTTATTTATACCATTCAAGACTCAAATCTTTCCATTCGGAATTTTCAACCTCGATCAAAGCGATTTTCTTGGCGCGGAGCCAGCCTTTGATTTGTTTTTCTCGGGCAAGAGCAGAATGCACATCGCTCGTCTCTTCGTAGTATACCAATTTGGTGATGTTGTATTTGCTCGTAAACCCCGCAACAAGTTTATTTTTATGTTCATACACGCGTCGTTCGAGATTGTTGGTGACGCCTGTGTAGAGGGTCTTGGATCTATTTGTCATGATGTAGACAAAGTAGGATTTCATGATTCATCTTTTGCCATGTCATTCTGAGCGGAGCGAAGAATCTCTGACATCATTAGGGAGACTCTTCGCTGGCGCTCAGAGTGACACAACGGGAGAAGTTCTCAGCGATCAAAGGGTCTCTGCATGACGTGGAGGAGATGCTTCGCTAGCGCTCAGCATGACATGCATTTGTGTGTTTTGCGACCGAAGGGTCTCGGCTTGGCATGGAGGAGATGCTTCGCTGGCGCTCAGCATGACATACATTTTCAAGGCGTCGGCGTCAAACTCGGTGTCGGTGTTTCGGTGGGAGGGGCGAGGGTTGGGGTTTCGGTGGGAGTCGAAGTGGGCGCGTCGGTTGGGGGGAGCGGGGTGAGGCTGGGGGTGAGAGTCGGTTCGGGGGTTGGGGTAGGCAGGTTGAGGGTCAGAGTGACTCGTTTTTCGGCGTAGAACTCCTCTCCGTTTTGGAGATAGATCCGAAGCGTGATCTTATTCGAGGTGACATCCTTTAAATCCCATTTGAAGATTTCGCCCTCCGATTTGATTCGGTTATCGCCTTGCGCGAGGGTTGTCCAATCATTGGGATCGTCGCCGTTGCCGACTTCGAGACGCCAGCCGGTGAAATCGCCTTTGGTGACGTCAATGATGCCTTTGATGATGAGATTCGAATCGGTGATGACATCGCCGTCGTTGAGATTCGAGAATTCGAGAATTGGGCGCGGATCATCCGCGCTGCATTCGCGATCGGGCGCGAAGAACGGGTTGCGCGGCATGTCGTGCGATTCGAGCCAGTCTTTGCCGTCGCCTGTGCGGAGCCACTTGCGACCCCACTCGTCTTTGACGTTCATCACGAGTTCTTCTTTGTCGAAATCGGGACAAGCGTTGCCCGCGATGAGACCCGTCCACGTGTCAATTTCGGTTTGGCGCAAGAGGTCTTGCGACGCGGGGAGAGGCGGCTGGTCGCTTGCGAAGTATTCATTGCGTTGACCGCCCTTGCACCAATTGGATGGCTCGGCGCCTGAAATTGCGCAGATAATTTTTTCAGTGATGCCCTGTGGAAAAGTGAACGGCGAAGGCGTGTTGTTTGGACTCACAAGAGGCACAGCGTATTGCATGAACGCAGACCAGATCGGCGCCGCGCCGGTTGTGCCTGAGGTGTTGATCATCGGCGTGTAATCCGCGTTGCCGACCCACACGCCGGTGACGAGATCGGGAGTGTAGCCGAGAGTCCAGTTGTCGTAGACGTTGACGCCGTCTGCGCCGCGCGGATCGCCCGCGGTTCCCGTCTTCGCCGCGGCTTGGAAGGGAAGATTCAAAACAGAGTTGGGTCCGAACATCCACGAACGTGCTTGATTGTCGGAGAGAATCGAGGAGATCAAATAGGCGTGTTCGGGGCGGATAACTTGTTCGGCTTGCGGCGGCTGGTATTCGGAGATGACGTTGCCTTCAAAGTCTACGATCTTGAGGATCGCAACGGGCGGAAGTCTCTTGCCGCCGTTTGCAAACACGGAAAAGGCGGATGTCATTTGAAGCAGACTCACTTCGCCGCCGCCGAGGGTGAGCGCGAGACCGTATTGATTCCCGGTGAGGCTGGTGATGCCGAGCCGCTCCGCCATGGCGATTATGCCGTCTTTTTCGGGCGTGTTCGGGTTGTCGTACACGCCGACAAATTCCAGCGCTTTCACGGCGGGGATGTTGAACGAATTGGACAACGCGGTGCGCACGGTCATGGGACCGTGAAATTTTCCGTCGTAGTTGACGGGCGAATACGGCGGATTCGCCCCGTCGGGGAAATCGGTCGGCACGTCCCAGATGAGAGTCGCGGGCGTCCATCCTTTTTCAAACGCGGCGACGTACGTGATCGGCTTGATCGAAGAACCGGGCTGACGGGTCGCGCTGTCCGCCATGTTGATCTGTCCCGCGATCGCGTCGTTGTTGAAGTCGGGCGAGCCGACCATGGCGAGAATCTCGCCCGTCGAGGGTTTGATCGAAACGAGCGCGCCGTTCTTCGCGTTCTTGTCCACGAGAGACGCGAGTTGTTCGGTGACGAGTCGCTGGGCTTCATCCTGTAATTTCGGGTCAATCGTGGTGTAGATGATAAAGCCCGAACGATAGATGGTCTGCGCGTCGTATTGTTTTTCCAATTCAGAGCGGATGAAATTCACCCAATGCGGATATTTCGCGTTGATGCTCGGCGCGACAAAGTTGTACGACTTGATGTAATCCGCCGCTTGCACCGCCGCAACCTGATCCACGCAGATCGGCGTTTCGCTGTTGCTGACGGGGATGCAATCTTCCGCTTGACTCAGCCCGAACATCAACACCAACACTTGTTGCTGGCGTCCCAGCGTCACGTCGCGATTCGTGTAAATGTCGTACACGGCAGGCGACTGTGGAAGCCCCGCAAGGAACGATGCTTCGGCGAGCGTTAATTGATTCGCGGTCTTGCCGAAATACGTTTCGGAGGCGGCTTCGATGCCATACGCGAGGTTGCCGTAATAAATTTCGTTGAGATACAGTTCAAGGATCTCGTCTTTTGTATAGCGGCGCGTGATCTCCGCGGCAAGGATGATCTCGCGCACTTTGCGCGAATACGTCCGTTGGGCGCGTTCTTCGGGCGAGAGCAGTAACGCGCGCGCGAGTTGTTGCGTGATCGTGGACGCGCCTCCGCCCTGCCCGTCGGTCTGATAGTTTTTCCACAACGCGCGGATGAGCGCCCACAGATCGAAGCCCGGGTGCGTATAAAAATCTTTGTCTTCGGTGGCTATCGTCGCGGCGACGAGGGCGGGAGAAATTTTGTCGAGCGTCACGTAGGTTCTGCGTCCCGCGTTGGGGTCGAGTATCTCGTACAGCAGATTTCCGTTGCGGTCTAAAATGCGCGTGGTCTCGAATTGCGATGCGCGGTTTTTCAAATCGTCTACGCTGGGTAACGTCCGCGCGATGGAGTAATACGAATAGATTCCCACCGAGCCGACGAGGATGGCGAGGATGACAATTCCGAATAAGGTCAACACGGTGGCGCGCGCAAGGCATCCGCCCGTTTTTTTCCAATTGATTGACTTCCAGTCAAAGGATGTGATCGAGTTCCAGTCGAAGGATGCGGCTTTGCGCGGCTGACTCGGCGGCGGCACGCGTCGCGTCTCGGTCATCCCGCGCGGACGACTCGCTCGTTCATACGCGACGGGCGACACGCGCGTGCCATCCATGTCCACCTCGTTGACGCGGCGCGGAAGCGGCATGTTGTTTTCATCCAGAGCGATGTGACGCGGTTCGGAGTTCTGGTCGCCAAAAAGGAGCGTGTCGGGAGGATCGAAGTAGGCTGGCGGCGTCTTTCGTGCCGCGCTCGCTTTCGTCGTCCCTTGCTGATTCTCCGAATCATCCTTCCTCGGCTCGATGGGAGTCTCGGCGCGCGTCTCGGCTTCGGAGTCGATCAATTTTTTTATTCGGCGTTTGTTTTCTTCTTCGTTGGTCATATAAAAACCATTTCACCACAAAGGACACGAAGAACACAAAGGAAAACCGTTATGCCTTAAGGTTTTAAACCTTCGTGACCTTTGTGTACTTTGTGGTAAAAAAATTATTCCTTTGCCTTGCTCACCATCAACACCGTCCACCTGCCGCGGTGACAGACTTCGTCGTTCTGGTTTTTTATTTCCACGGCGATTGTTACCGAGCCTCCGCCGATGCGCGGCAACGCTTTCGCTTCGACGGTTTCCATTTCCACATAAATTGCATCGCCGATAAAGACTGGCTTGACGAACTTCCACTCGTTGATCTCGCGGAACGCAATGACTGTTCCATCGAGCATCCCTGTTTTCCACGCGAGACCCAACGCATACGATAATCCCAAAACTCCATGCGCGATCTGCTTCCCGAACGGAGTCGTCTTGCTGAACTCGGGATCGGTGTGAATGCGGTTATCGTCACCCGTCAACTCGGCGAATTGCATGATG
The DNA here is from genome assembly GCA_021462845.1 of Anaerolineales bacterium. GTDB lineage: Bacteria > Chloroflexota > Anaerolineae > Anaerolineales > Villigracilaceae > Defluviilinea. The sequence continues at coordinate 16,958 of JAJTXU010000036.1, read as the reverse complement.
TCGGCTTCGGTGATCGTCCGTTTATCCGTGACGGTCTTTTCTCCAACGTTGAATTCTTCAAAATATTTGCCCATTGATCTCTCCTCTTCATTCATATATCGGTGGTCGAGTAGGCGGCGGGAGTCAATAACTCTTTGCAAAGCCTCTTGCCTCCGCCGCCATATCGAGACCACCAAGTAACATTCAAACAGATTCTTTCTTGATTCCTGATGGTCTCGATACGTCCCGCGATGCTTCGACTTCGTGGCGCGAACATCACGCGTCACTCCGCTCAGCACATGCGGGACTACTCGACCATCGAACTATCCAACTATCAAACTAATCAACTACCAAAACTACCCAACTAAATTATACCCTTTGACCTCCCGCCCTTCTGCCCGTACAATACTGCCCTATGCGCGATTGGTCACTCGCCACTGGCGACCCGCTTTGCCTCACCCTCGCGGCGGATTCTCGCCTCTCCATCCCCGACTACCTCAACGATCACATCTGGGAACTCGAATTCGGCGGCGCAGAGCCAGCCTCGCTTGCGCTTCACACCACCTACGGCTTGCGCGCCAAAGCGATGCGCATCTTCCATCGTTTCAGCGAAGGCAAAAAATCCGTCAGCGACCCGAAGGCGTTCGCGCTCCCGCCGACCGTCCGCCGTTTTTACCCGAACTTCCTCATCGTTGATTACTCTCCAATACCCAACATTGACGTATCCACTGAATATTGGGTTCCACAATCCAACGCAGTGTGCGGGCGCGTGACCATCGCCAACAAATCCAACGCGAACCGCAAGATCAAATTCGAACTCTGCGCGGTGTTGAATGCGATAGACGGGCAAAGCATGTCCGCCGCGCAGGCGCAGATGGTCAACATCCTCGGAGGACAAACAGGCGGACTCTTCCCCGTCCTCTTTATGACTGGCGGACCTGCGCACGGCGCGGGACCTCATCCCTCGCTTCTTCTCGACCTTGAGCTTGGTCCGGGCGCGACGCGTCAACTCACGTGGACTCACGCCGCGACAGACCGATTGCAAACCTCCTTTGAGCTTGCGCGTCAAACGGCGGCGCGTCCGTGGGAGGCTGAACGCGCGCGGCTCGAATTGATGAATACGAGTCAAACGATAGACATCCGCACCGCTGACAAAGAATGGGATGCCGCGTTCGCGTTGAGTCAATCTGCCGCGTTCGGATTATTTTTCCCTCCGAATGAACATTTGCCGAACCCCTCCATCGTCTCTTCGCGCGGACCTGACAACGGCTACTCGCCCAAAGGCGACGGCACCGACTACCCCGCCTCGTGGAACGGACAATCTCCCTTCGATGCGTATTATCTTTCGGATGTTCTGCCTGCCTCGCAAGCCGCGCAAGATTTGCTGAAAAATTTTCTCGCGATCCAAAATGACGATGGCGAGATTGACGGCAAGATCGGCTTGGCTGGTCAACGCGGACGTTATCTCTCCGCGCCGTTGCTTGCGTCTCTCGCGTGGAAGTTGTACGAAAGATCGGACGATAAAGAATTCTTGAAGAAAATTTTTCCGCAATTACAAAAATTTTTCTGGTCGTGGTTCTCGCCCGAATATGACGATGACCGCGACGGCATCCCGCAGTGGAAACATGTTCTGCAAACAGGCTTTGAAGATAATCCGCTGTTCGATCAATGGCACGAGTGGTCGCTGGGTGTGAACATCTCGCAAGTCCACAGCCCTGCGCTCGAAGCGATGCTTTACAACGAAGCCGCGTGTCTCATCAAAATAGCGGAACTGCTCGAGGAGCATAACTCGCTCACACTGCTTCACGAACAAGCCGCGAAACTGCGCGAGTCTATTGAATCCACGTGGCAGGCGCGTACGGGTTTGTATCACTACCGCGAGCGCGGCACGGGGTTGAGTCTCGCGGGCAGAGTGTTGGTGAGGCAACAAGGCTCAGGCACGGTGGCTACGAAGTTAAAGTTCGAGGGGCAGATCCGCTTGCTAGTGGAGGTGCAGACCCAAAGTCCCGCCGCGAAGCGTCCGCAGATCCGCATCCATCAATTTTCCACGAAGCCCGCTGATGAAGTCATCGAAAGCGGCGATTATCAATGGCGCAGCGGCGGCGCGATGTACACCACGAAAAAAACGTATTCGAAACTTGCGAAGGTTTCGGTGCGCGGACTCAACGATGAGGATACGGTCATCATCAGCACGCTCGATTACACCACCGAAGATCACACGCTGTTCATGCCGTTGTGGGCGGGAGCGCCAGACGAGGCGCACGCGCAACACATGATCGGGCGCGCGCTGTTGGATGCGTCGCGTTTTTATCGTCCGTATGGCGTACCTGCTTGTCCATCACTCACACAACCCGAAGCGGAGACCGTTTCGCAATCCGTTCACTTGCCGTGGAATCTTTTTGTGTGCGAGGGTTTGTTGCGATATGGATTCCGCGCGGATGCGGCGCGACTCTTCGCGCATAACATGACGGCGGTCATCCAAAGCCTGAAACTGAATCGCGCTTTCCACGCGCGTTATCACGCCGAACGTGGCACGGGCATCGGCGAACGCAACTCCCTCAGCGGACTCGCCCCCGTCGGCTTGTTCCTGAACATCCTCGGCGTAGAAATTCTCTCGCCCACGCGCGTGAAACTCGAAGGCGAGAATCCCTTCCCATGGGATGTGACGATCCAATTCAAAGGCTTGAAAGTGATTCGAGGGCAGAAGAAAACGGAAGTTGTGTTTGCAAATGGCAAGTCTGTGACGGTGGAGGGCGGCGAGTCCGCGGTGGTGGAGAGGTAGTTTGTTGGGGGTATAATTTTCGAGAGACATGCAATGACCGAATTAGAGAAAATTATTTTGAGTGAAATCTCAACTCTGCCAGAGACGCGCTTACGCGATGTGTTGAGATATATTCGATACATCAAACGGGGGTTAGCGAAAAGTGATGAAATCGAAAAGCGTTTCGAACAATCTTTGAAACGCGTGCGGGCACGAGCAAAGAAACTCAATATCACGCAAGAGGATATTGACGCTGAAATTCGCGCTGTACGAGCAGGAAAGCAACCCTAAACGATTGAGCGTATTCCCGCTTGTTTTCAACTCGCTTTGCGGTATATGACAATTTTGTAAATCCTCTCGCTAGCTTTTTCGGGCTTTTCATGTTCCCAGACCCGAATAACTTTCCACCCTGCTTTTTTCAACAACTGATTTGTCTCTGCATCTCGTTCTTGATTTCGTCTTATTTTATTTTTCCAAAATTTCGCATTGGCTTTTGCTTGTGTTCCATGCTTGGGACAGCCATGCCAGAAACACCCATCAACAAAGATTGCTACTTTCGCAGACCGAAAAACAATATCCGCTCTTCTATTGAGTTCATTTATAGGTCTGATATCAATTCGATAACGTAAGCCCTTTTGATGCAATGCAAAACGAAGTGCCTTTTCTGGAGCAGTGTCTCTAGGTTTTGCTGCTTGCATTCTTTTTAGAGCCGCATTGGATGATGGGGCAGGGTTGACGCGTCCTTTGGTTACCACTATATTTTGCCCTCATTGATGTTTAGAGTTACTCAAGGATTGGATAGCAAAGTTCGTATTCTTGCCTTAATGTTTCGATAAACCGCCGTCAGCTTATCTTTTGCATCTTGGGTCAAAAGAGCTGTGTGAGCAAGCGCATCTCTTATCGATCTGTATTCCTTTGCATCAGTAGTTAACGTATTTGTTGTGCCTCTTTGCGGATCAACTACTTTTGACAGACTCGACATATCTAAATAACTCAAATCATCGTTTCTCTGTCTTAATTCAATATTTATGTTGCCGGCCGTCTTGTTCTCAGCCTCCCTTCTTCGTAAGTCTTCAATTACACCTTGTACTCTTGTAGTGGGGAGATTTTTTTCTTGGATGTACTTTCTCAATAAATTCTCGGAAATGAAACATTCGGCGTAGGAAGAAAAATTGAACTTGGCGTCTTCTGCTAGATTATTCACCCAATCATCAATTGTCTTCTTGTGTGCAGATTCGTCTGATAAAGAATAATCTTCGGAGACCACATTGAACAAATCTATTGACGTTCTTTCCCTTGGCGAGAGCCGATCATCTTCATCATCTCCCTTCTCCTTATGTTTGAGCCTCCATGGATCCCAATCATTCGCAACCTGAGGCAATATCTCCTTTTGAAGAACCGTCAACAATTCCCTAAACTTCGGATCATCCGCAAGAATTCCTTCTCGACTGCTAGTAAACCTGTCCGTTTCATCATCCAATTCATCGTAATGGATTTGCCCGTACAAATAACTTTCATACACTCTTGCAGTGGGGATATGCCTTAAGACGTCTCTTTCTCGCAATCTGCCATTGACAAAAAGGTCAATACCAACCCTTTCCTCCGTCGTGAAAATTTTTAGGTTCTTTGGTTTCTTCACGGACGCAATGAATCCTCGTAATGTGATAGAAGCAACCAGAGGACGACTCTCTTTCAAGGTTGGCGGTATTAGTTTTTGAGTGATGTATGGATCATCAAGATTGTTGATATTCCAAAGGAATTCGGTCCTTTGTGCTAAATCGTCAAGATCGTCAACAGTAATTGGCTGGTCCTCTACGTGGATTTTGAAACTGTTATCCACCAATGAAAACCTGAAATAAAGAGCAATTAGCTTTCTGAGGTAATCAATGCTATTTCTGACGCCTTCACTTATATCTTCGAAGTAAATAATCGTTCCGTGTTCGTGTCCATCCTTATGGTTTTGAAATTGAGTCTCATCAATTTTCTCTAATGGATATTTATCGGGTGTTAGATCATTCTTTATTGCTTCATCTAAGCCTGAGTTATCAATAACTCCACCTACATAGCCATCATCGATTGATTTTTTCGTCAATATACTTATTCTTCTTGCACAAGATAAAAGTGCAATTTTTCCAATACCTTTTCTGCCAATAAACGGTCTGCTCTTTCTCTTGGATTTTGAGCCCTCTTTTCTTTTCGAATATCCAATTTTCAGGAACTTTTCTTGAAATTCTTCCGCGGACATTCCGTCCCCATCATCTTTGACAACAAGATAATTCTTTTCCTTGTTGATGTAAATCCAAACATTTTCTGCATCAGCATCCCATGCGTTGGAAATTGCTTCTCCTAGCACTGTCATGAAACTTCGATACAGATTTCTCCCTAGGTGATTTAAAACGCTTAAGGAAATATCAAAGGTGAATCGTGTGTTTTGTTCTGCCATAATAACCCTCAATGTGCAACTTTATCGATTTTCCAATTACAACGCCTAACTCAACGGGCACAGCATTTCCAATATGTACTCCAAGCTGTTTGATGTAAACTTCTTTTTTGTTCTTGTAAAACTTGTAGCTTTTAGGAAATGTCTGCAAGATCGCGGCTTCTCGGATTGTCAAAGCCCTGTTTTGTTTTGGATGTCCAAACCTTCCAGTTCCAAAATTATAGAACTGCGTGGTGATCGTGGACGAAGGTTCATCCCAAGCCATCCGTCCATAAACTGATTTATATGTGTTGCCTGTAGCTTTCACATGACAGGCTAATTTCAATTCATCGCTCCAATCAAGCCATGTGCCATTGGGTTTCGATGCTTTCATTCTTTTCAAGTTTACATCCGAAAGTTTCGTGGTTTTGTGTAACGGATCGGTTTTGCAAATCTCACCTGCTTTCACGGTGGGAAGATGTTCGATTGCTTCTCTCAAAGTAACATAATCCTCTTTTGAATGTGTTCTAGGAATTAGAGAAATCTCCCCGTATTTCGATGCCAGCAAAACCAATCTGCGTCGCTTTTGAGGAATTCCGTAATCAGGGCAATAAACATTCGAGTACGAAACAAAATATCCTTTTTGCTCAAGAAATGTAACAAATCCTTTGAATATTTTTTGATTCGCCAGATTTGGAACATTCTCCATGGTTACTATATCAGGCTTGGACTCTTGCACGAGCCTCTTGAACTCACTAATCAGACGCCATCGTTTCGTTTGTCCTCTGTGTTTGACTTTGTTCGAATGCGTCGAAAATGGCTGACAGGGAGCACAGCCAGCAAGTATTTTTACTTGACTCTCATCCCGCCAATATTTCTTTTTGATCTCATAGCCATTAAACTCTGAAATGTCTTTCAGAATGAAATCAGCTTTTACGTTTTCTTCGTAAGCATATCGGGTTGATTCATCTAAATCCACTCCTGCAACAACTGAGATTCCAGCCTTCTGTAAACCATAAGAAAGTCCACCGATTCCACAGAAAAGATCGATCGCAGAGGTCTTCATGTCGATAATATACCATCTGTTCTAATTTTAGTGAATAGGCAACCGATTTCCCATTAAAATGCCAATAAGGAATTTTCTTATTGGCATTTTCGGCTTATAATGCCAATAAGAAAGCCTTTTATTGGCAAAAACCCTGTGAATCCACAAGATTTCGTTTCCCCCACAGCAGGTCAGGCAATCCGAAGCCCCAAGGGATATTGGGCATTTATCCCCGCGCCTCTGTCGCCCACCCTGAATTGGACCGCGGGACTCGTCTCGCTGGCTGGCGAAGCGGAGCGCGCGCTGGCAGAACTTTCCACGGTCGGGAAGTCGTTCCCTGCGCCGCACGTGCTGACCAGTTCGTTCATCAGGCAGGAAGCGGTCATGTCCTCGCGCATCGAAGGGACGCAAGCCACGTTGGAGGAAATCTATCAATACGAAGCGGGAGTCCCAGCCACACAACCCAAATCGGACGCGAAGGAAGTCCATAATTATGTGTCCGCGCTCGATTATGGAATATCGCGATTGAACACATTGCCTGTCAGCCTGCGGTTGATCCGTGAACTGCATGAGCATTTGATGAGAGGCGTGCGCGGCGACTTATGGACGCCAGGCGAATTCCGCCGTTCACAAAATTGGATCGGACCTGCGGGAAGCGCTCTTGAATCTGCTCCCTACGTGCCGCCTCCTGTGGACGAGATGCTTGAGTCGCTTAATAAATTGGAACGGTACATCCACGCGCCTTCGGATATTCCACCGATTGCGCGGGTCGGATTAATCCACTATCAATTCGAGGCGATTCACCCCTTCCTTGATGGAAACGGGCGCGTGGGACGACTGCTCATCATCCTGCTTTTATGCCAATGGGAATTGTTGCCCCAGCCTTTGTTGTATTTGAGTAATTACTTCGAAAGACATCGAAGCGAGTATTATGCGCGCTTGCTTGCAGTCAGCCAGCAAGGGAAATGGGAAGAATGGCTTACATTCTTTCTGATCGGTGTGCGCGACCAGTCGCGTGACGCGACCATCCGTATTCAGAGATTGCAAAAATTACGAGAAAAATACTATTCAAAATTTGCGGCTGAACGCAAAACCGCCCAACTTCAACAACTGATTGACTTTTTGATCGGGCATCCCATCGTCAATATCTCACAAGCGCAGATCGCTTTGCAAGCAAAAGATTTCAAAACCGCCCAGCGATATATCGCCAAATTGCAAGAGGCAAAGATACTGACTGAAATTACAGGCAAATCGCGCAACCGTCTGTTCCGCGCCAATGAAATATTGAGAGCGATTGAGGAGTCGGTTGCTTGAGTCCCCGACCCTGAGCATCTTGTCATCTCCCAACTATCCTGTATACTGTTGATGAAGCGAGGTTCCCATGAATGACATCAAACATCTCATGCTTGCCGTAGTCCATGAACAGGATCAAGAGACCGCCACGCGCGCGCTCGAGAAATTGAACGCGCCTGTGGCTTTCTTCGCCAGCGCGGGCGGATTCCTCGGTCAGCGCAACGCGACCCTGCTCATCGGTCTGCACAAAGGACGCGAGGAAGAGGCGATCAAAGCGCTCGAAGAATCCTGCCGCCAGCGGATCGAATATCTTACGCTCCCTCTCGAAGGTTCGCCGCTTCCCATGCCCGCGCCTGTCCCCGTCACGGTTGGCGGCGCGACGATCTTTGCATTGCCCGTAGAACGATTTGAAGAGATCTAACAATGACGCGACAAGCAAAAGCGTTAACCGCAAAGCTCGCTAAGGACGCTAAGGTTTTTAAAGTTTTTCTTTGCGCCCTTCGCGGTTAAAAAGGTTTTAGGAGTTATCCCATGAAAATGATCATCCTCATCATCAAAGACAGCGACTCGGATCATGTGACGCAAGCCCTCACCTCGGCGGATTACCGCGTCACGCGCGTCGCCTCGACAGGCGGATTCCTCCGCAGTGGCGTCGTCACCCTGCTCCTCGGCGTGGACGATGACCGCGTTGACTCAGCCATCGGGCTGATCCGCGAGAAGATGGGCAAGTCCACATCGGGCGAAAAACGCGCCACCCTGTTCGTCGTCCCTGTGGAGAGGTTTGAGCAGGTATAAGAATTTTGAACCACTGAAGCACGGAGACAAAGAGAATCAGGACTTACGCAAACTATAAGACCAAGCCGCGAATTTCGCTAATTCACGCGAATTGATTAAAAAATTCGTGATAATTCGTGTAATTCGCGGCAAAAGATTTTGATCTGCGTAAGTCATGAGAATAGAATTTTTTCTCCGTGACTCGGTGTCTCCGTGGTTATTTTTTTCCGAGGTCTCATGACTAATCGTCTTCGCATTTTCACCGCAATCATCATTTTGGCGTTATCCATTCTCGCGTGCGGAGTCCCCTCCAACGGCGGAGACAGCCCCACGTCCGCGATAGAACCGACTTCATCGGGCGATCAAGTCGCCACCGTGGTCGCATCCACCATGCAGGCGTTGACTCCCAGTTCTCCCGATTCTCCAACACCGCAACCAGCAGGTTTGCTTCCTCATTCGCTTTATTTCATTAACAATGACAATGCGGGCATCGCGCAAGTCTTTCGGCTCGAAACCGACGGAAAGACTACGACGCAGATCACCTTCGAGCCAGGCGCCGTCGGTCATTATGATGTCTCTCGTATAGACGGAAGCGTTGCGTATGTGTCGAATAATCAATTACTGCTCATCAATGCCGATGGCTCGAGTCGGCGCGTGTTGGTAGATGGCGGACCCGTGGACCCCGATTACCGATATGCCGAGGGAATCAACAACCCCACCTTTTCACCGGACGGGCAGACGGTTGCCTTTGGGCATAAAGGTCTGGTTTTATATGCGGTTTCAACGGGTGTTTCCAATATGGTGTTGGAAAATGTGACCGGTGATATTAGCGGCGGTCTGGGACCCGGCCAAATGTACGTTCCGCAACGATACTCACCCGATGGAACGAAACTCCTCATCACGATTGCTATTCCGAATAGTGACGGCGTCTCGTCTGGGATCTATTATCCTGCCGCAGACTCGCTCCTTCCCGTCAAAGGTGAAGATGGCGCGGCAGTCTGTTGCGGCGAACAAGGCTGGGCTTGGGATAGCTCGGCGTTATATGCGGGCGTCTCGTCTGTCGGAATGTTTGGCTCCGGTCTGTGGCGGGTAGACGCGTCCAGCGGGAATATGGTCACCCTCCTGCCCACAGAATCGGGCGGCAGTTATAACCTCGCATCGAATCCGTATCTCGCGCCCGACGGTCAACTGTATTTCTTCTTTGCCAATGCGCCAGCCACCGAAGAGTTCGTCAGCCGCGCGCCCTTGCAAATTGTACGCTCCGCTCCCGATGGCGTAACAGGTCGCACGGTCTTACTGCCCGAGACGTTTCAACTCATGAACGAAGCCCTCTGGGCGCCCGACGCGAGTTTCGTCATCGCCGCAATCCCGCCATCCGATCAAATTTATCAAGGCGGCTCGCTCGAACTTTTTTACACACACGCCGAAGCGGGCTTCCTCACGCTCGCGCCGTTCGGTCAGCAACTCAAATGGGGTCCATAAAACTTTTCGGCGGCATCGAGGGCGGCGGCACAAAATTCAATTGCATCGTGGGAACGTCGCCCGACGACATTCGCCGCGAAGAACGCTTCCCCACCACAACGCCAGACGCAACGCTGGATAAAGCGATTCGATTCTTCCAGCAAGCCGAAGCGGATTTTGGCAGACTCTCCGCATTGGGGATTGCGTGCTTCGGTCCTCTCGACCCTCTGCCTGCCTCGCCCACCTTCGGCTTCATCCTCCCAACGACAAAACCCCACTGGTCGAATTTCAACGTCGTCGGCAAAATGAAATCCGCATTCGACATTCCCATCGCCTTCGACACCGACGTCAACGGCGCGGCATTCGGCGAGTGGACGTGGGGCGCGGCGGTAGGCTTGGACATCTTCATCTATCTGACGATTGGCACAGGCATCGGCGGCGGCGGACTCGTCAACGGCAAACTCACGCACGGATTGTCCCATCCCGAAATGGGACACATCCGCATTCCGCACGATACACAACGCGACCCGTTTGAAGGAGTCTGTCCGTTTCACAAAGATTGTTTCGAGGGGTTGGCGTCAGGTCCCGCCATCGAAAAACGCTGGGGGCAAAAAGGAGAGACGCTTCCGCCTGAACATCCCGCCTGGGATCTGGAAGCGCATTACATCGCGCTCGCGCTTTCAAACTTCATCCTCACCCTCTCTCCTCAACGCATCATCATCGGCGGAGGGGTTTCAGGGCAAAAATTTCTTTTTCCCCAGATCCGCGTTCAAGTGAAAGAAACGTTGAACAAGTATGTTCAATCGTCAGCCGTTGGGGAAAATATTGATAAGTACATCGTCCCGCCTGCGCTGGGGAATCGTTCAGGGGTGTTGGGCGCGATCGCGTTGGCGCAATCGGCATGAATAAGAAACCTTGCGAAGGTTATGAATCTTCGCAAGGTTTTTAGAATCATTATTTTTCCGCGCGTAACGCCCAACCCGTCCACAGCGCGCCGAGCAAATCCACCGAACCAAGCAAGATCATCACAGGTCCGACGAATTTCATCAACACGAAAACGGTAAACGCGATGAAGACTCCGATGCGCGCGGTGACTGTCCATTGCGCAAAAGTTTTCAAGTCGGCGCGGGCGGCGGAGATGTAGTAATACGCCAGCACCAACGCAAGCACGCCGACCACACGGACCCAGACCTCGTTTGTGGCGGGCAAGCCAAACGTTCCCAACACAACGTTGGGCGTGGCGACGAGTCCCAGCCCCATGCCGACCAGATACAAACCGAAAACGAAAATAGATGTGGAAGATTTTTTCATTGAGGTTCTCCTTGTTTGATATAAGTTTACATGCCTAACACGAAATTATCAATCATTTTAAAAGATATTCATTGAAAAACTTGATGACGCGGTTTGTGTACCGCGTTTCATAATAGGCGAACATGTTCATGTGGGGAACGGACTCTTCCGTCCACAATATTTTTGGTTCACCCGCCGCATCATACAATCGTTGACCTGAATCAAGCGGGATGGCGGTATCGCCCATTCCTTGAATGATAAAAACAGGGCGCGGACTGATCTGCGCGATCTCATCCACAGGGCGGACGACACCTGCGCTCAACCCAGTTTCATTCTCTGCAAAGAATTGAATCAACGGTTGTAAGATCGGATACGGGACACGAAGACGAATGGCATCTTCCAACGATGCGAACGCGCTATCCGCTACAACCGCCTCGATCTGCGGATACTGCGCCGCCGCTCGGATCATCGTTACTGCGCCCATCGAACCGCCCCATCCGCCGATGTGTTCGATCTCTGGTTGCGCCAACGTGAAATCCAACGCGGCTTTTACATCATACACTTCGTAATAGCCGATGGTCGAGAAATCACCTTCGCTCGTTCCATGCGCGCGAAAGTCCCAAGCGATCACGCCGTATCCATGGCTGGCAAATAACAGATAAAAGTCTTCGGCGCGTCTATCTGCGTGACCATGCGCGACGAGGATCACCGCTCCGTTTTGCGGTGGTGTATACCACGCGGAGAGTTTTACCCCGTCTTCGGTGGTCAGCTCTATTTCACGATACTCGATATTGTTTTGCCTGAGCAATTCCCCCGTTGCAACGATCCTCGGTGGATGCACATAGTTCATGGCTTGCTGGTAACTGATCGCAAGCAGTGACAATACAAGTGCAAAGAGCAATGATACAACTATAAGAGTAGTAAGCCTTGCCCAGTAGTGCATCACATTGCGAGTAGGTTTCAATCAGTTTCCTCAAGTTGTCCCGCACGATTTGCCAAGCAAATCGAACTTCTGGTTGTCCCGCAGTTCAACTGCGGGACAACATAATTTCTATCCCAACACAAAATTATCAATCAACCTTGTCTTCCCGATGAATACCGCCATCGAGAGCAGGGCTTTTCCTTTGATCTCATTCAGTTCTTCGAGCGTATCATAATCCGCGCATGAGACATATTGCGGTTCAGCCAGCGGCTCGCTCGCCAACACATCTTTCATCTTTTCTCTTACCGTTGCCGCATCCCTCTCCCCCGACTCGTACAACTCTCTCGCCGCGCTCAACGAATGGAAGAGTACCGTCGCGGCTTTTCTTTGCTCGGTATCCAAATAAACATTCCTGCTCGACATCGCCAGCCCGTCCGCTTCGCGCTGAGTTGGGCAAACGACGATCTCGATGGGAAAATTCAAATCCCTCACCATCCTGCGGATCACCGCCGCCTGTTGCGCATCCTTTTGACCGAAATACGCCTTGTGCGGCTGGACGGCGTTGAACAGTTTGGCAACGACGGTTGTCACGCCTTTGAAGTGACCCGGTCGCATCGCCCCTTCAAGCGGACGCGTCACCGCTTCGACCTCCACCCACGTCTGGTAGCCCGTAGGGTACATGCTCTCAGGGGCGGGCGTCCACACGAGATCTGTGAACGGCTCGATCAAGCGGAAATCCCGTTCAAGATCGCGCGGATACTTGGCGAGATCCTCCTTCGGTCCGAATTGCGTCGGGTTGACGAAGATGGAGACGACGACGCGCTTGCACTCGTCCCTTGCCCGGCGGATGAGCGAGAGATGCCCGTCGTGGAGGAATCCCATGGTGGGGACAAGCCCAACCGTCCCGTCGAGAGAGAGGCGGGAATCCCGTAGTTCATCCAGTGTTGAGACCGTTCGCATATCCGTAACTTCCGTGGTTGACAGGGTTAGAAAATCTGTGCTAAACTTAGCCTACAAATCGAACCAAAGGAGACTCAAATGGCTTTTTCATACACCAACTCAAAAGGCAACACCTACTACCTGCACACCAAGAAGTCCATGACTTCGACGGGCAAGGAACGCACCCTCTTCTACTTCTCGAAGGAATTGAAGGAAGGCGAAGCGCTCGACGCTGTTCCCGCAGGCTACACCGTCGCTGAAATGAAGACAGGCATGCTCGTCCTCAAGAAAGCGGCCGCAAGCTAGGAAGACGCAGGGTGCACAAAGTATAACCCTGTTTATTCACTGCTCAGCCCGCGGGGTTGGGCGTACAACCAAATACTTTTAGATAAAAAAGGAGACTAAAATGACACGCACACTAGCATCTAAAAGACCTACGACACAGAAAGTGAGGGAGACATGCCAGCATTGAACCGAGTTCAACTGATTGGCAACCTGGGGAAGGATCCCGAAAGCAAGTTCACCCCGACGGGGAAGAAAGTGGCTCATTTCAGCATCGCCGTCAATAATCGTTGGAAAGGCAAGGATGGCGAGAGCAAGGAATACACGGAATGGGTCAACGTGGAAGCGTGGGGACGGCTGGGCGAGATCTGCCAGCAATACCTGAAGAAGGGAAGTCTCGTCTACATTGAAGGTCGGTTGAAGACCGACAAGTACGAAGATAAGGGCGAGACCAAGTACTTCACCAAGGTGGTTGCGCTGACGATGCAGATGCTCGACCGCAAACCAAGCGAAGAACCCGTAATGACGGTGGAAGAAGAAGCCGCGGATTACGAGGCGTAAAACAAAAAATGACGACCCGAAAGGGTCGTCATTTTTTTAACCGCTAAGCGCGCTAAGAACGCGAAGTTTTTAATGCTTCTTTGTGGGCTTTGCGCTCTTTGCGGTTCAAACGTTATTATTTCTTTCCTGACTCAGCGGGAAAACCATGCATATGTTCCAGTGAAATGCAAGCTGATTCGAGCGTGCGTTTCGTTGACCATAACGAACGGAAGTTCAACCCATTCCGCATCGTTGTTGGAAAAATACGCCGCGCCTTCAAATCCAGCAGGAACTTCAAAAGTGAGTTCCACTTTGCCACCGAGAGGTAGCTCATTCACGATATTACCTTGTTGTAACAAAGTGACGGAAACTCCTCCGAGGGGCGTTCCGAGGTTGTCAACGTCGTTCTCCAACTGAGACACATCTATGGGATCGAGCAGGACGGAGTATCCGCATAATCCTGTAAAGCGGAGCCAATGCCCGTCCCGCGTAACAGCATCAACAACGGTCGTAGTGCAGGGCAGGGTAAACTCTTGTCCCCATTCGATCAGGAAGATCGTGGAAGAATTTCCCTTGTCCGTCGTGTTGGATGATTTATCGGATGGCTGTCCTTCCGGGGCAGGAGTAGGGAGTCCGCCTTCGATGTTGGTATAGCTGTCCTCCGCGCTGTAGTTTTGCGCGGTGTCAAATTCCGAGCCGCCGTCGAGAGAATCGGTTCCCGCTCCACCGTCGAGTTGATCGTCGCCGGCTTCGCCGTTCAAGGTATCGTTGCCATTCCCGCCATTGAGAGTGTCGTTGCCTGAGCCGCCGTCAAGCGCGTTATCAAGATCGTTCCCGGTGATCTGGTCGTCAGACCCCGAGCCGATAACTTTTTCGAACCAACCATTCAGAGTGAGAAATAACCCGCCGCCGACGTTCTGCTCGCTGGTGTCGCTCAAGTTGATGGTAACACCGGAGGTGAATAGGCTGAAATCAAGCGTGTCTTCGCCATCGGAGGTGAGGCTCAACTGCCCGGAAGTACCCGGAGCAAACCGAAAGATGTTGAAACCCGCGCCGCCGGTAGCGGTGTCGCCGCTTTGATTGGCTCCTGTGATAACGATCTCGTCGTTATCCGCTCCGCCATCGAGCGTGTCCACTCCGGACCCGGTCATGAGCGTGTCGTTGCCTGCACCGCCGACGAGTGTATCGTTGCCCGCGCCGCCCTCCAACGCATCGTTTCCATTCCCGCCGAGGATATAGTTACTCAATGAATTCCCGGTGATCGTATCGTTGCCGTTACCGCCGGTCGCATTTTCAATTTGCGCGGAAGTGAAGTTGAGGGTCAGGTTGGAATTGACTGTTTGATTGCCCGTCGTTCCCAGGTTGACTGTTACATCATTATTTGAACCGTCGAACGTGAGAGTATCCGTTCCGCCGCCAGCGGATTCGGCGATCGTATCCGCGCCGAGGGCGGAGTTGGTGTCGAACGAATAAGTATCGTCTCCGGTGGAACCGGTGAGCGAATCGTTTCCCGCGCCGCCCGTCAATGTATCGTTTCCCGCGCCGCCATTGAGGCTGTCGTTGCCCGCGCCGCCATCCAGCGTATCATTTCCGTTTCCACTGGAGAGCGAGTTGTTTAAAGAATTACCGGTGATCGTGTCGCTGTTGTTGCCGCCGGTGACATTCTCGACTTGCGCAGAGGTCAGGTTTAGAGTCAGGTTGGAGTTAACCGTTTGATTGCCTGTTGTTGCAAGATTGACTGTCACAACGTTGTTAGAACCGCTGAAGGTGATAGTGTCCGTTCCGCCGCCAACAACCTCGTTCAATGTATCCGTTCCAAGCGCGGAATCGGTGTCGAAGGAGTAGCTATCATTGCCTGTGCTTCCGATGAGCGTATCGTTTCCCGCGCCGCCATTGAGACTGTCGTTGCCCGCGCCGCCGTTCAATGTATCATTCCCATTTCCGCCGGAGAGGGAGTTGTTCAATGTGTTACCGGTGATGGTGTCGCCGTTGTTCCCGCCGGTGACGTTCTCGACTTGCGCGGAGGTCAGGTTGAGCGTCAAATTGGAGTTGACGGTTTGATTGCCCGTCGTTGTCAGATTGACTGTCACGGCGTTGTTGGAGCCGGAGAAGCTGAGAGCATCTGTCCCGCCGCCCGAGGCTTCGGTGACCGTATCTGTTCCAAGAGCGGAGTTGGTGTTGAAGGCATATGTATCGTTGCCAGCATCCCCGCTGAGCGAATCGTTTCCCGCGTTGCCTGTGAGAGAGTCGTTGCCCGCTCCACCGGAGAGGGAATCATTGCCATTCCCGCCAGAGAGGGAGTTGTTCAATGTGTTTCCGGTGATCGTGTCGCTATTGTTGCCGCCGGTAACGTTCTCAACTTGTGTGGAAGTCAGGTTGAGTGTCAGGTTGGAGTTGACTGTCTGATTGCCTGTTGTCCCCAAGTTGACCGTCACTGCGTTATTCGAGCCGCTGAAACTCAGAGAATCCGTGCCGCCGCCCGAGGCTTCAGTGACCGTATCCGTTCCGAGCGCGGAATCGGTGTCGAACCGGTAGCTATCGTTGCCCGTTCCCCCGGTGAGCGAATCGTTTCCCGCGCTGCCGGTCAGTGAATCGTTGCCCGCGCCGCCGACCAGCGTATCGTTTCCGCCGCCACCGGTCAGGCTATCGTTGCCTGCGAGCCCGTCTACGGTGTCGTCAGCGGCATCGCAGGTGATGGTGTTGTTGCCGTTGGTTGCGGCGGGTGAACAGAGCGCCAGGACCGCCTGCTGTGCTGGGATTGCCACGAGTAAAAGAGCCAGCAAACTCGAGAGCAACCCGCGCAAAGCGCGGTTCCAATAAAGGAAGAAGTGCTTCATCGTAAATAAATCTCCAAATGCGATAAAAAATAAAATCAATTGAACGCATGGGTGTACTTTATCACCAAACCGCCCATTGGTAGTTTGCAGGGGCTTTGCCATAGCCTAACAATATGGTCATGTCTATTGTTGCAGAAGTGTTGCAGGCATTCGGTCTTAATCACTTATCGCGCGCAGTATCTCAAGGCGAGCGTTGTCTTGAAGCGGAAAATATTATAGATGAACAATTAAACCGAACAATCCTTCCGCTTCATTTTGAACCACGGAGACACTGAGTCACGGAGTTTTTTTAATTGCTTTTCTCTGTGTCTCCGTGCCTTATTCAGAGTAACACATATTGCCTGACAGCGTAGTAGCGACTTCAGTCGCTTTTTAGCCGTAACAAGACGACTAAAGTCGTCACTACGTGTCAACCA
>JAJTXU010000359.1 GCA_021462845.1 Anaerolineales bacterium | reverse complement strand
CGGCGCGCGAGATGGCGTCTTCGATGCGGCTCTTTTTGCGGGGCTGGTCGTCGTTGACGATCTCGTGAATGTTGATGAGTTCCTCGAACATTTCTTTTGCCGCCGCCATGATGCCCGCGTCGCCGATCTCTTGCACGAGGGCGATCACGTCGCCGTTGCGGTTGAGGATTCCGCACTCGCCGCCATCGCTGGGGATGCTGACGGTCCACGGTCCGAATGAGGCTGTGAGTTGTTGCATGGCAATCTCCTGTATAAAGATTTGACGAGCAGGTCGAGCGCGTATGCGGCTTGATCGCGCTGGTCAGCGGTCGGTGATACGGCGATGGGTTTGATGGCGTTCTGGAGTTTCGATTTGCGGCGGGTCATCAAAACTCGTAAGTTTCTCCACACTCTTTGCAACGAGCAAAGGCTCGGTATGAATTGCTTGCGATCATTGGCACATACTCCATCTGACCGCCGCATTCTTGGCATGGGTCTTGTTCGGCTACTTCTTTGTCAATGTTTGTAACATCTTCGTCTAAGTTAACT
>JAJTXU010000358.1 GCA_021462845.1 Anaerolineales bacterium | reverse complement strand
TCGCAAGGTTTCATTCTGAAAGGCATAAGTAGTCCAGATATTACCGGCGTGTTCGGGTACATTCGGGAAGCGGTTACCCAACTGCATATTGTTATTGGTCTTGGTTATTTCCGAATCGATATAAGTATAATTGGCAATCACCTGCCAGCCGGGCAACAGCTCGCCGATAATATCGAGCTCGATGCCTTTGCTGCGCGCTTCACCCGTTTGTACAGCAATACCCCGGGCTGCCAGAACCGGATCGGGATGAGGCGTAGACATATCATTTTTGGTCAAGTGAAACCAGGCGAGGGTTGCGCTGAAGCGCCCGTCGAGCAGCTCGGTTTTTATCCCTGCTTCCCACTGTTTTCCTGTTTCCGCTTTTAAAGGCAGACCATCTATTCCTGTTCCACCGGCAGGTACCCCCAAATTCTCCACATAATTACCATACAGAGAGATTGGTTTGATTGGCTGCCACAGCACGCCAATACGTGGTGAAACTTTATCCTGCTTGTTTTCTGTGAAGGTTGTGACACCTTGATAGGTGGGATTACTCTCAGCTCGAGCATTGTCATAGCGCAAACCAGCCAGCAGATGCACGTTGTAGGAC
>JAJTXU010000357.1 GCA_021462845.1 Anaerolineales bacterium | reverse complement strand
AGTCAGCAGCTCCGGATTCAACCACTCATCGATCTCGGCCCAAAACACCGCGATGCTGCCGGTAAGCCCCAGAATGACCAGCAGCGCACCGATGAACAACCCCAGATAAAGGTGGATGCTCAGCCAGAGCTGGCGCCACGAACGCCGCGGTAATGTACCGCGCTCTTCATCCCCCCCTGCAGCATGTTGATGCGCTGACTCGGAAGACATGGTTAATACTCAACCCGCAACGAGCCCAGGAATACACGTGGCGTACCTACAGCAATACGTGTGCGGCCAAATCCACCACTGCTGGGGAAATATTCCTCATTGAAGAGATTGTTGACATTCAACTGTGCGGTGATCCGGGCTTTACCTACCTTCATTGCATAGCTGGTCATCAGGTTGAATACAGCGTAACCAGGCATTTGATAATCGTTCTCCAAATTACCTTCACGCTTGCCTCTGAGCGTTACGCCCCCGCCGACTTTCAATCCACGGAGGGTTTCATTCTGAAAGGCATAAGTAGTCCAGATATTACCGGCATGTTTGGGTACATTCGGAAAGCGATTGCCCAGCGTATTATCATTGGTTTTGGTAATTTCCGAATCAATATAAGTGTAATTG
>JAJTXU010000356.1 GCA_021462845.1 Anaerolineales bacterium | reverse complement strand
ATCCGCGTCTTGGCCATGATCCCCTCCTCGAAACAGCCTGTGCTTCGAGTATAGGCAGAATCAGGATAATGTAAAGCCATTAATGAGACACTACACTAGATTCTGGCTTTTGCCGGACATTGCCGGATGAGTTCTTGGTGGTGTAGTTCCCCGGTAGAAGCAACTTTCCTGCCGCACGGACGTTGCCACCGTGGGCGTGATTATACGCAACGCGCGAGTGCAGGTGCGAATCCGGCGTACCCTCGCACTTCCGCGTTGCCGATGGTCGGCGGTTCGATCCACAAATGCGGCATCGAACAGGCCGCCATCTCGTCATGAATGGACGGAAGTGGGCGTCGGAATGGCGCATGCCAGTCTCTGCATGGGCGGGCCGTCGAGTTCCGTTTTGTCGTCTAAATCTTGTATTAGACGAATAAATGGAACATACTCCGACCCATGCTCGCCGACACCCACACCCAGCGCGTCCTCGATCTGGCCAACCAGAAGGGACTGCTGCGCGCCAGCGATCTGGACGCCATCGAAGCGCCTCGGGTTGTCCTGTGTCGGCGCGCGTTTAAAACTGACCACCTGTGCGCGTTGAATTTTGACCAGGGGCTATAGCCGTCCGTCATAGGGCGGCTTGTGGATAAGTGTAGCGT
>JAJTXU010000355.1 GCA_021462845.1 Anaerolineales bacterium | reverse complement strand
GTCGAGTAGGTCGAGGCGATAGCCGAGACCGTATCGAGACCACCACGACGTAAAGCAATTTTGTTACAAAATTTTGTATGCGTACCTGTGGTTTCGATACGTGGTGCTGAAAGCGCCACTACTCAACCACCGAATATAGATAAATTAGGAACAACATGTCAAACTACTTAATCACAGGCATAGCAGGCTTCATCGCCGCGCGCACAGCGGAATTATTGCTTCACGATGGTCACGCCGTTGTCGGCGTGGACAACATGAACGACGCGTATGATCCGCGCATCAAGGAGTATCGCCTGAAAAAGTTGCAAGCGATGAAGGGATTCACTTTCCATCAATTGGATGTGGCGGACAAATCCATCATCGAGAAATTCAAGGGCGAGAAATTCGATGCGGTCATCAACCTCGCGGCGCGGGCGGGTGTGAGATTCAGCGTGGAAAACCCGTGGGTGTTCGTCGAGACGAACATGATCGGCACGTTGAACATGCTCGAGCTATGCAAGCAAAACGGGATCAAAAAATTCGTCGTCGCGTCCACGTCGAGCATTTATGGCGAAGACCCTGTGTACCCCACGCCCGAATCGGCTGACAGCAGTAAACCGCTCCAACCGTACGCGGCAAGCAAAAAGGGAGCCGAGGCGATGTGCTATGCGTATCATCACCTTTAC
>JAJTXU010000354.1 GCA_021462845.1 Anaerolineales bacterium | reverse complement strand
CAACTTTTGTTCCTCAGTCACCAAACAAAACTCACTCAACATCTCATCCGTGATGAGCATCGGCATCTCAGCCCATTCGCCCTTCGCCGCGTGCGCGGACAATGTCTCCGCGACGCCGCTCCAGCCGTGCAAATCCATCACGGGGCGGTAGGACGGCGTCGAGGCATAGAACGAGATCTGCGCCCGCGCAAAGTTCATCTCTTCAGGAGTCGTCGCAACGAACGCGGTCACCGAAACCAACACATCTTTCCTCTTTCGTCTTTCTTTCTCGACACCCTCCTCAATCGCAGGCAACATCACCTCTTTCAAATAACGCGGACTATGAAACGGATGCACATGGAATCCCTCACACAATTCGCCCGCGAGTTTGGCAAGACCAGTGTTGACGCCAGCAATATAAATCGGAATATTTGGATGTTCAATCGCTCCCGCATTGAAGAAAGGAGACATGAGAGTTATCTTGTAATACTCCCCGCGAAAATTCAACTTTGTCCCATTCTGCCAGCAATCCCAAAACGCGCGGATGACCTCGATCTGCTCGCGCAACTTCTTCAAAGGCGACTCGGGCCACGCCTGACCAAATCTCCGCTCGATGTGCGCCTTCACTTGCGTGCCAAGTCCGAGGATGAATCGTCCGCCCGATTGCGCGGCTAAGTCCCAGGCGGTGTAGGCGAGGTTGGCGGGAGAACGCGCGAAGGAAACTGCGATAGCCGTCCCGAAGTG
>JAJTXU010000353.1 GCA_021462845.1 Anaerolineales bacterium | reverse complement strand
GATGCGGCGAGTTGTTCGGGGAGATTCCCCAGCGTGTTGGCAACGCGCTTGCGCGAGCCGAAGCCCGGCACGACGAGAAAACTGCTGACGCTTTCCTGTTCGAGCGCGGCGGGCTTCAATTGATCTTTCAGCGGTTCAACGGTGACGGGATAATCAATCTCCATTGCCACGCGCAAGGCTTCGATGGATTGCAGGTAACTCGCATCGGCTCGCAAGACTAGAGGGACATTGAGCGCTTTTGCGATTAAAAGATTCGCTTCCAACATGCGGCGCAGGGCAATGTGCGGAATCGTCTTCGCGGGCAGGATGAACGCCACACGCTGAGTCCCGTTCAGGGGCATCGGCAATTTGCCCGCGATCACGGGCGTGTCTGAACCCCAGATCACTTCATCCAAGACGGAGCCGAGGAGCGATTCGCGCAGAGTCCGTTTGCCGCGCCAGCCCATCACGATGAGCGAGGCGTTCTGTTCGGATGCGGTGTATAGGATTCCTTGCGCGTGGGTTGCGGCTAAACGCGGAATCAATTCGATCTCGCTTTCGGGATCTTTCAACGCATCGTGGACGCGCCCAAGCATCTCGCGGTGAAGCGTCAGGTTACTCTCCTGCGCGCCGCGATCTTTCGCAACGCTGACGGCGATCACTTTTCCCTCGTGGACTTTTGCCAACAACGTCGCCAGCCCAATCAACTGCTCTTCCGTTTTTGGATTACTGACGGGAACGAGAATCCGCCCGAAGAGGGGCGAAGGCTGGTCGTCAGCCGAGTCAGTTTGAAGTCCCGGAGCGAAGCGTTGGACGAGGAGC
>JAJTXU010000352.1 GCA_021462845.1 Anaerolineales bacterium | reverse complement strand
TAATCAGACCAATTTCCCAAGTACATCTTCGCAACGGAGTCGCCTTCGAAGACGATGAGGTGGGTGCAGATGCGGTCGAGGAACCAGCGGTCGTGGCTCACGACTAGGGCGGTGCCTGCGAATTCTTCGAGGGCTTCTTCGAGGGCGCGCAGGGTGTTGACGTCGAGGTCGTTGGTGGGTTCGTCGAGGAGCAGGACGTTGGCGCCTTCGGTGAGGGTCTTGGCGAGGTGGACGCGGTTGCGTTCTCCGCCAGAGAGGATGCCGACCTTCTTTTGCTGGTCTGTCCCTTGAAAGTTGAAGGAGGCGCAATAGGCGCGCGCATTTATTTTTCTTTTGCCCAGTTCAAGTGTATCCGCGCCTTGCGAGATTTCTTCGTAGACGGTTTTATCGGAATCGAGTGTGCGTGATTGATCGGCGTACGCAAGTTTGACAGTCTCGCCGATTTTGATCGAGCCGCTGTCGGGAGTCTCTTTGCCTGTGATCATCTTGAGGAGCGTGGTCTTGCCCGCGCCGTTGGGACCCACTATCCCGACGATAGAGCCTGGGGGAACTGTAGCAGACAGCCCGTCGAGAATGAGGCGTTCGTCATACGATTTACTCACGTTATCAAATTCAAACACAACATCCCCGAGGCGAGGTCCAGGCGGGATGTAGATTTCCAAATCTTCACGGCGCGCTTCGGCTTCTTGATTCAACAATTTTTCGTAAGCGCTGACGCGGGCTTGTCCCTTCGATTGACGCGCTTTGGGCGACATGCGAATCCATTCGAGTTCGCGTTCGAGAGTCTTCTGTCGTTTCGATTCGGATTTTT
>JAJTXU010000351.1 GCA_021462845.1 Anaerolineales bacterium | reverse complement strand
CCTTTACGGTTACTCGATCAGCGAGGGGACTTTAGCCAATGCCCGCCAACAATGCTTTAGCGCACTAGAAGGTTTTGAGAGTGCTTTGAAAGAGCGGCTGAGCGGGAGTGCGGTTCTCCATAGTGACGAAAGCGGACTGCGTGTGGAAGGGAAGCTTCATTGGGTGCATTCTGCGAGCACGGAACTCGATACTCATTATCATGTTGATCCGAAGCGTGGGCGGCGAGGCATAGAGGAGGCCGGAATTTTGGAATCCTTCCGGGGAACTTTGGTGCATGATTGTTGGAGTGCCTATTTTTCGTGGGAAAAATGCCGACATGCTTTGTGCAATGCCCATTTGCTGCGCGAACTGAGATTTTTTGAGGAAAGCGGCCAGTCTTGGGCTCCAAAGATGGCAAATCTGCTAAAAAATGCTCATCGTTCTGCGGAGAGTCGGAGCCTTGAAGATTGGTTCCAGCAATACGAACTTATCCTCCAAAGTGGCTATGCGGAAAACCCCATCGAACAAAATATTCGCCAACGCAAACGACGAGGAAGGGTAGCCAAACCCAAAGTCATCAATTTACTCGACCGATTATCACAACATCGGGAGGCCATTCTCCGATTCCTGAGCGATCCTTCGGTTCCGTTTACCAACAACCGGGCCGAGCAAGACATTCGCATGGTCAAAGTGAGGCAAAAAATCAGCGGAACCTTTCGCTCCATCCACGGTGCAAGAATGTTCTGCCGCATTCGTTCTTACATTTCCTGCGCCAGAAAACGCCAACGCTCCGTTTTCCAATCCTTACGAAATACCTTCTTTCAAACCCCAGATTTCTGCTCGAATAGCACCTGAGTAGTTAC
>JAJTXU010000350.1 GCA_021462845.1 Anaerolineales bacterium | reverse complement strand
GATTCTGCGCCATTTTCGAGCATTTTCCTCGCCCGAACAGAATCCTGCTCTCGAAGTTTTCTCTACGCCCGCCCACCCGCAAGTAACGCAAGCCGTTGGCACGCCCCACGCACAAGAAGGTAAAAGAACGAATCCAAATGATGTGCGTATGATTGTAGTTTCAGTCTAACAGATAAAGGAAAACACCATGACAGAAAGTGACGTTGCACGCTGGATTGTAATGTTTTGTGTTGCGCCAAATATAGTGGGCGGATTGTTAATCATAGACGGGATATTTGGCTTTGTCCTGTTCAAGAATCTGCGAGCACTTCGGGCGGCAAAAGATTGGGTTTCGACAAAAGGCACAATCCTTGCTTCCAACATAAGGTCATTGAAAATTCCAGTGGGTGGGGGAGGGGAGCACGGATCACGTACCAATGTTCCAGTAGTGGAATATTCCTATCAAGTGGGCGAACAATCGTACAAGAATAACAAACTGTATGCGGGTCATGCTTTTGGCGGCGATAACAAACAGGTGGTGGAAAAATTTCTGGAGCAATATCCCGAAGGCAGTTCGGTGGAAGTTTTTTATAACCCGCACAATCCCGCAGAGTCGGCGCTACACAAGAACAACCCCAGTGTTCGGGGCATTGCTATTATATTAACCATTGCCAACTTAACACTCTGCGGGGCGATTCCTGTTTTCTGGCTACTGTTTTCTGGCTAATTACAGGATTCGTAAAATAGGACAACGGGATGACCCTTCTTCTTCTCCCTTTGTGTACTTCGCAAAAAGCGTGCCAACAAAGCGTGCACTTGACGGGTGGGATTCTGCGGCATTTTCGAGCATTTTCCACGCCCGAACAGAATCCTGCTCTTGGAGTTTTGTCCACGCCCGCCCACCCGCAAGTAACGCAAACCGTT
>JAJTXU010000035.1 GCA_021462845.1 Anaerolineales bacterium | reverse complement strand
TCGCGGTTGTCGTCGCCGAGGATGAATGTAGACTCGGACGCGTTGCGCGTCCCGCCGCGTTCGCTGGTCTTTTGCGATTCGAGAACCCAGCCGTCGTTTGAGCCGACCGACTTGAAAAGTACGATGACCGGGACCGGAGCGGGCTTATCGATCGCGTAAATTTCGCCGTTCAAAAAATTTCCATTACCGGCGCCCGCGCCGCCAAGCGGCTGACCGATCGAGTCACGGATGCTATCGTCGTCCAATACGTGCAGTTGAATTGTCCCGTTGCCCGCGCCGGTGTTCACTTGCACCACATAGCTCGCGCCCGTTTCCGGTGTAACTCCCGCGATTGAAGCGCCGCTAACTCCGGCGGTGGTCAACACAAAATCGACAAACGGCGCAGACCCATCCACGCCGGTCACATTTTCAGAGAACGCGACGCGAAAACGAACAGCGGCTGAATTGGCGGGAGATGCGTCCATGCGGGAGACAGACAGCACTGTCGGAGGTGAATCGACCGGGAACGGCGTCAGGCTTGGCGTTGTTAGAGTCGGCGGCAATCCGGTGGTGGGTATCTGCGTGACCGGGAATGGCGTGATGGATGGGGTGAATATGGGAGTCAATGTTTGAATGATCACGGTCGACGTTGAAGTGAATGTTGGCAATAGCGTGGGCGTGGACACTGCGCCAAATTCGAATGCGCCGCGATCCGGCGCCGCGCCGCTATATGAGTCGTTGATGCCGGGGATGGAAACGCCTCGATCCACGTTCGGGCTGGATGCGCTCAGGGTGAAATTTCCGCCGGTGGGGTTGACCAGCCCCGGTTGCGAGTCGGAGCCGGCGCATTCGAGCCCCGATGCTTTGCAGAAATCGGCGATGCGGTTGTAATTCACGTTTTCCCATTTGAAATGCGGGTTGCTCGAGGTGCGGGTGTTATAGAGGTTGTCGTTGTTCCAATCGTTATTGGTCGAGCCGGTGGTCTTTTCAGAAAATGTAAACCCGCTCACTTGAAAAATATTATTGCGCATGATTGTGTTGTGGATCGGGCTGATCAAGTCCATGCCGTTGGCGTCGGGCGAATTCGTCCATGCGGTATTGTGATAGATCACCACCACGCCGTCTGAGTTGCGATCCCATTTGAACGCCTTGTTGGTGAAATTTGCGACAGTGTTGCGCATCACCCACACGGGACCCACTGTGATCGGCGCAAGCGAAATGCCGCTGAAGGCGCGGTCGATGGTGTTGTTGCGAAAGCGGTGATTGATGCACGCGCCCTCGGGTTCCAAACCGTCGTCGGCGATTTCGTAGATGCGGTTGTTGTAAACATCCGCATCGAAGGCGATGGCGGGGTTTTCAGCGGACGCCCCGGAAATGCCGGTGTAGATTCCGTTGAAGATGTGATGGATCTGATTCTCGCGCACGATGGCGCCGTTGTGCCCGCGCAAGACGATGCCCGTCCCCTCGTGCGCGCTCCCTTTGACGGCGTTCCACTGCCAGTTGCCCGCTATTGGATCGTAGATTTCGTTGTACTCGATGCGCGTATCGTTGCCGAGGTTGTCGCCGCCCGTCCAATTCACGAAAATACCCAATTGCATGTTGTGGATCTTGTTGCGGCGGATCACTACATGAGATGAATTCAAAGAACATACGCCGCATCCATCGGTGCGCGTGCCGTAGAAACGCATCTCGAATCCTTCGATCCAGATCCATTCGCGTCCGCTCACATCAAAAGCATGGTTAAAGCGCGGCGCCTGCCATGTATGCGCCGATGGATCGTCTGATGAACGCACATACAGTTGCGATGTTGTTGCTTCAAAAAACCAGCCTTCGGCAATCGGCACATTGTTATGCCCTGCGCCGTTGTTCAACCCGTTCATCGATTCGTATTGGTACATGCGCTTGCCATCCCGCGCGAGATAACCGATGGCTCCGCCGATTTGCGTAAACCAGATATTGGATTTGCCCGCTGTCGGAGTCCATACACTGCCTGTTAGATTATCCGCCCCTTCGAGGATTGCGCCTCCTCCCTCCGCTTTGACCTGAATCCAATTCCCCGGCGTTCCCGAAGCGGGGAAGAGCACATTCTCACGATACACCCCGTCGGCAACCAGAACCTGCGTGGCGGGACCAGCCGCATTGATCGCCTCCTGAATCGTCCTGAACGGCGCGGCGGCGGAACCATTTCCGCCGGGCGCGGCATCATCGTTGACGCGCAGGATTACGCTCGGTGTGAATGAGATTTCATTAGGTTGAGTCACAACGGTGCCGACGGTTTCACTGCCCCCATCCACAACCCGCACGTCGTACGATGTGGAAGGGGAGAGCCCGAATAAACTACCTACCAGCCTGCCGTCATCGATTCGTTTCAGGGGATATCCGCGCCGCCAATCGACTGCCCCGGTCTGCCGATAGAACAGTTCAGCCGAGGTCGACAGATTCACGCCATTCGCCACAACTCCCACGGTTTCGATGTTGGCATACAGGCTTAGCCCTGTGAGCGAAATTTGTTTGGATGGGGAATTTCCCGCCTGCGGATGAGCAACATCACGGGTAAACAGAATCAACACGATGCACATCGATGTCATCACGCGAAGCGCGCGCGGAAACCCATGTTTCATGATCTTCCTCCGGAACTTCTTGTACCGGATGCGTCCCCGCCTGACGATCCAAGTTCCATAGTGTCATGACTTACGCAGATCGAAAACCTTTTGCCGCGAATTTCACTAATTCACGCGAATTTTTAAGAAATTAGCGGAAATTCGCGTAATTCGCGGCTTGGTATTGGGGTTTTGCGTAAGTCCTAAGTGTATTGTACAACTTAATCGGGGTCGGCGTTTGGTGGTGCGGAGATTTCGCCCCTCGTCAGTAGAAGCACAGCGAGGAGGATCATCCCGCCTCCTGCCAGTCCGGTGGTGGAAAGTTGCTCGCCAAACAGGCTTGCCCCCAATAAGACCGTTACCACCGGCTCCAAAGTGGAAAGCATCGCCGCATTCGTCGGTCCGACGCGTTCCAGCCCGGCTAAAAATGCAACGACGGGGATCACGGTTGCGATGAGCACAATGCCCGCGACCGTGATCCAGCCCGAATCAATACGCGGGAAATGCGCGCCGCCGAACAGCATAATTGCCCCGAACACCGCCCCCGCAGACGCAAAAATCACCGTGGATGACTGCACCGGTGAAACATGCCTCATTACAGTTGTGCCGACGATGATGTAAACCGAGTAGATCGCCGCGGCGGCAATCGCCATCAACGCGCCGATGACTTGTCCACCTTGAGGGTCAACGGTCAACGCGGTGCCGAACAGCGCAAGGACGAGGGCGGCGATTTTAACGCGCGTCACACGCTCGCGGAACACAACCACCGAAAGAATCAACACAAAGCATGGATACAAATACAACAGCAACGCCACAAGACCCGCTGAAGCGTAGTTGATGGCAGTGAGATACAAGAACGATTGCCCAACATATCCAAGCGCCCCCATGCCGATCAGTTGCGCCAGTATTTTGCCTCGCGGCAGGGATTCGCGCCTCGCCGCAAGCAGGATTGCCATGACGAGCGCCGCCAGCGAAAAGCGGAGAAACAAAACCGTGAATATATCCATGCCGGCGGCGTAGGCATAACGGCCGAAAATAGCCAGCGTCCCAAAGGCTGCGGCAGAGAGGGCAATAAGGATGATGCCTGATAACCGTTGCATGAAGCCCGAATTATACACACCGAAATCAAACGCGATTGCCCCCGAGGATTATTTCAACCACCAGCCGCGAGACCATCAATCGGGCTTTCGGGTCCTTTTCCACCTCTCTTTTTTGACAATTGCGGAGACAGCCATTTTGTTTGACGTGTTCCCTCGCTTGCAAGTATAATCTTTCCATCTCCCACAGTGGGAGATTTTATTGAGGCAACCATGGCTCTGCGCGGCAACTTACGCGATTTCACCATCACTCAACTGCTCAACCTGATCAACCTTGCTCAAAAGTCCGGCACCCTTGTAGTGGATGGACCTAGCGAGCAGGCGTATGTATCGTTCCGCGAAGGGAAACTGGCATACGCCAAAGTAGGGCAGGACGACGGGAGCCTCGCCGCGGTTCTGCACAAAGCCAATAAATTGACCGTCAATCAATATCGCGCCATCGTTGAGCGCGCCGGCAAGATCAACGACAAAGAACTGGGATTGTTACTCATCAACGCGGGGTATTTGTCGCAGGAGGAAATCCTCGCCAACCTGCAATCGTATTTTACCGACGCGCTTCGCCGCTTGTTCACATGGGTGGAAGGGTTCTTCCGCTTCGAAAATGAAATGATGGCGCCCGAAGACCGCATCAACGTGCGGCTAGACCTGGAAAACATCATCATCGAAGGTTCGCGCCAATTGCGCGAGTGGGAACAGTTACAAGATGAGATCCCCAGTCTCGATATGGCGTTGAAGTTCACCGACCGTCCGATGAAGAACGTGAACCTGAGCGTGGAAGAGTGGCGTGTGGTTTCGTTCATCAACCCGAAGAATTCGATGAAGCAGATTGCCCAGACCAACAAGATGAACGATATCGAAATTCGGCGTATCGTCTACGGCTTATTGCAGGCTGGGCTGGTGGAGATCGTCCGACCCGAAGGGATGGTCGTGCAACAAAGCCCGAAGATGTTCCCCACGCAGGATAAAGAGGAACAAAAATCACTGGTGAATAAATTGATCGGGCGGATACGCTCGCTTTAAAGGAACAGGCGGAAGGATAAGTCATCATGCAAACAGTCAAAATGGTCGTTACCGGTCCCTTCAGCGCAGGCAAGACGGAATTCATCCAGTCTGTCAGCGAGATCGATGTGGTTTCGACGGAGCGTAAAATTTCCAACGCGGCGGAAAAATCTGTCAAAGAAGCGACAACCGTGGCGATGGACTTTGGACGCATCACCGTGAACGACGATCTCGTGTTGTATCTCTTCGGAACACCCGGGCAAAAACGATTCGACTTCATGTGGGAAATTCTTTCCGAGGGTATGCTCGGCTTCATCGTGATGGTAGACAGCACGCGCCCCGAAACCTTCCGCGAAGCGCGCTCGATCCTCGAAACCTTCCGCGCGTACGCGCCCACTCCCTACGTAGTTGCCGCCAACAAACAAGACATGGAAGACGCTTGGGACCTCGAAGATATGCGCCACGCCCTGCGCCTCGATGGAAAAGTGAAACTCCTGCCGTGCGTTGCCACCGACAAAGGCACAGTGAAGACAGTGCTTGTCGAACTGCTCACCAACGTTCTCGCGGATTTGAAATAACCTTCTGTGTCTTCGATAACCACCGATCAGGGAATCGTTCATTACGAGGTGTTTGGGCGCGGCAAGCCCGTCATCCTTCTGCATGGTTGGCTCGGTTCATGGGGCTTATGGCAAGAGACCATGGCGTACCTCGGCAAATCCTATCGCACCTACGCGCTCGACTTTTGGGGGTTTGGCGAATCAGGCAAGAAGCGCGAAACCTACGCCATTCAAGATTTTGTCAGCCTGGTCAACCAATTCATGGAGCAGTTGGGCATTTCGCACGCGCCGCTCGTCGGTCACAGCATGGGCGGCACAGTCAGCCTTTCGGTGGCCATTCGCTACCCCGAGCGCGTGAGCAAAGTGGTCGTTGTCGGTTCGCCGATCATCGGCTCCTCGCTGGCTATCCCATTGAAGCTGGCTGGATACAAACCCATCGCTTTCATGCTTTTCAATATGATGGGCGTCTTCCGCTTTGGCGTACGAGCCGCTTCGCCGTTCATCTGTCGCGACGAACGCTTCGCGGAGATGATGGACCGCGATCTCTCGCGGACGACCGTCGAATCATTCCTCCTTTCAATTGCCTCCCTTCGTCGGACGGATCTACGCCCCATGCTGGACCAGGTCAAAGTGCCCGCCTTGGGCATTTACGGCGACCGCGATATTATCGTGCACCCGAAGCAGTGGCAGCCTATGCAACAGGGAATCGCCCATGCGCAGGTCGAACGATTTCCCCTGCTAGGTCACTTCCCCATGCTCGAGGAGCCGCGCGAGTTTGCCGAGAAACTAAAAGCATTCCTCGATCAGGATAACGCCTCACTCGCGCGAAAGACAACCCCCCGGGCTGCTCCACAAAAAACCTCTCCATCGGTGACCTTGTAACAACATGATCGATACTTTCCATTATCCGAATCGCATGGGGCGGATCATTTTGCTATCTATGGAAGAAGTGATGGGGCGCAACGGCGTCAATGCCGTGTTGAATCTTGCCTCCCATAAAACATTGATCGAAAATTACCCAGCCGACGATTCAAAACTGAATTTCCCCTTTTCCACCGTGAGCGCGCTGGGCGGAACGCTGGAGCAGGTGTACGGTCCACATGGCGGACGCGGGCTGGCGACCCGCATCGGACGCGCCTGCTTCAATTATGGAGTCCGCCAATACAGCGCGCAAATGGGGCTGAGCGAGATGGCGTTCCGACTATTGCCCCTGCCCGCTAAATTAAACGCAGGCGCGAGGGCGTTTGCCGAATTGTTCAACCAATTCACCGACCAGCGCGTGCGGATCGAGGAAAATGGGAACACCTTGCTCTGGCACATCGAACGTTGCCCGTTATGTTGGGGCAGGCAGTCGCGCGAACCGGTCTGCCATCTTGCGGTGGGGTTATTGCAAGAAGCCCTGTATTGGTTGAGCGGGGGGAAGCTTTTCCACGTGGAAGAGCAAACGTGTATCGCCACAGGGGACCAGACTTGCGCGATCGCGATCGATCCTTCGCCGATGTTATAGATACCTGTTGATAATTTCAACGAACAACCCGACCCTTGCGGACTCGTACCGCAAAGTTCACTTTACGGTTGCGCTCCAAAGGGCCCAATGAGCCCACAAGAACTATTTTGTCCGAACATGGATTGTCCTGCAAGAAGTCAAAAAGGAAAAGGCAATATCCAAATTCACAGTCAGAAAGACCAGCGGTGTCTATGTACTGTGGCGCTACCAGGCACGGAGATATGGAGAAAAGCAAATTCTTCACTGATGTTACGCAGTGAAAGCCACTCTGATCTCCGTAACGCGACCCTTCGATAAACTCAGGACCGGCATTCATGTCGCTCTTGCTTACGAACGACCTGAAAGGCGAGAGAAATCTCGCATTACGGCTTTACTGCGTAAGGTGAGCGATGCAGTTTCAACTCCGAAGGAGTGAAATGATTGTAGAGCGTCCAGTGGAAAATATGCCAAACCCCGAAGGGGTGGCATGGACTTGCGTAAAATCCTGTCATCTGTCGCCACGTCGCCGCTTCGGGATTACTGCGTAACATCAGTTATTAACTCCGTGACTCACGCCTCCCGATGTTTTTTGGGAGTGTCTCCGTGGTTCAAAATGAAGCGGAAGGATTGCTCGGTTTAATTGTTAATCTGCAAATTAGCGCTATACAACAAAATTCCTTGACTTACTGCAAGCATCGCCTTATACTCGAATTAATCAGATTAATATGATAGTTCGAGAACGTGTATCCCCAAACATATCAGAGTTCCTTAAGTACCTCGCATCACATCAAGACGCGGAAGGGGGATTCCCAACGCTGAACGAGTTGAGCCAGGAGTTGGGCGTGAGTGTTGCCTCATTGAGGGAGCAATTGGAAGTGGCGCGCGCGCTCGGGCTAGTGGAAGTCAAGCCGGGACGAGGCAAGACGCGGCGACTAAATTTTTCGTTCACGCCAGCAATTCGCCAGAGTCTGGGGTACGCTCTTGCGTTGAACGATGATTACTTCCGCAAATATTCTGATCTGCGGAATCACATCGAAGCGGCGTTCTGGTTTGAAGCGGTGGAAAAATTAACAACCGAAGACAAAAGCGAATTACAGGCTATTATCACACGCGCCCGAGATAAATTAAACCGGGCGCCGATCCAAGTTCCACATGAAGAACATCGCTCCCTGCACTTGTTGATCTACAACCGCCTTGACAATCCATTCGTCACCGGGGTACTCGAGGCTTATTGGGATGCCTACGAAGCGGTTGGATTAAATGTATTTGCAGGCGGCTATGAATACTTGCAAGAGGTTTGGCGTTATCACCAGATCATGGTTGAATCCATTTGCAATGGAAACTATAAGGCTGGCCACGAGGCGCTCATCGCCCACACCGACCTTTTGTATCACAGACCGTAATACGAGGAACACATGAACAAAGTAGTCAACGATTTTTCCATTATTGTAGGCACAAAGAACGGCTCCGGCAGTTCCACCGCCAACAATACCATCCTGCGGGCAATCTTCAAGATGGGCATTCCAGTTTCAGGGAAGAACCTCTTCCCCTCGAACATTCAGGGACTGCCCACGTGGTATTCGATCCGCGCCAGCAAGGATGGATATCTTGGCCGGCGCGATCAGCAGGATATCGTCATCGCCATCAACCCCGACTCGTTCACCCGCGACCTTGCCTCTGTCGCGCCGGGCGGGGCGTTTTTCTACGCCGACGATATCAGGCTCCCGATCACTCGCGCAGATATTGCCATCTACCCGATGCCTATCAAGGAACTGGTAAAGAAGGACCCGAACGTTCCCGCAGATTATCGCGACCTGGTGGGAAATATGGTCTACGTGGGCGCGCTCGCGCACATGATCCACATCGACATTGAAAAAATTCAAGCCGCGTTGACGTTCCACTTCAAAGGCAAGCAAAAACCCATCGACATGAACTTCCATGCTGTGCAAGCCGGTATGGAATGGGCGAAGGCGAATCTCGAAAAGAAAGATCCGTTTTATCTTGAGCCGATGAACCAAACTGACGGCATGATCATGGCGGACGGGAACACCGCCGCGGCCATCGGCTCTGTGTTTGGAGGCGCGCAGTTTGTGGCATGGTACCCGATCACGCCAGCCTCCTCGCTGGCAGAGGCGATCAATGATTACATGCCCATGCTCAGAAAACGCGAGGATGGGAAACATACCTACGCCGTTGTGCAGGCAGAGGACGAACTTGCCGCCATCGGTATGACAGTTGGCGCGGGCTGGAGCGGTCTGCGCTCGATGACTTCGACCTCCGGACCCGGCTTGAGCTTAATGACCGAGTTTGCCGGGCTTGCGTATTACGCCGAAGTGCCGATCGTGATCTGGGATGTGCAGCGCATCGGTCCGTCAACAGGCTTGCCCACGCGCACCTCGCAAGCCGATTTATCGTTCACCGTGGGCATGGGACACGGCGACAGCGACAGCATTGTGCTCCTGCCCGGGGATGTGTTCGAATGTTTCGAGTTTGGCTGGCAGGCGTTTGATATTGCCGAAAGAATGCAAGCGCCGGTCTTTGTGCTATCCGATCTCGATATGGGCATGAACCAGTGGATGAGCAAACCGTTCGAATATCCAACAACGCCAATGGATCGCGGCAAAATTCTCTGGGAAAAAGACCTCGAAGAGATCAAAGGCAATTGGGGCCGCTACCTCGACAAGGACAGCGACGGCATCCCCTACCGCACTCTGCCGGGCAACAAACATCCGATGAGCGCCTATTTTACGCGCGGCACCGGTCACGATGAGTATGCAAAATATACGGAAGATTCGAGCATCTTCATCCGCAACATGGAGCGTTTGAAGAAAAAATATGAAACGGCAAAGAAGTATTTACCAAAACCTGTGTTGCACCCCACAAAAGGCGCAACAATCGGCATCATTGCCTACGGATCGACCGAGTCTGCAATCCTTGAGGCTCGAGATCAACTGGCTCGAGACCACGGCATGAAGATCGATATCCTCCGCGTGCGCGCTTTCCCGTTCACCGCCGAGGTGGATGAGTTCGTCCGGGAGCACGAGCAGGTTTACGTTGTGGAAATGAACCGTGATGGGCAGTTGCATCAATTGTTGAGTCTGGCGAATCCTGAAGCGGCGATGCGCCTGATCTCTGTCGCCTACGGCGATGGGTTGCCAGCCTCCGCCAAATGGATTCGCGCGGGCATTCTGGAGAAATCGGCAAACGTAAAGCCTGTCCAGAAAGCCGCCGCCAAAAAAGCAATTGCGAAGAAACCTTCCGTGAAGAAGAACGCTAGCAAAAAAGGAGCGAAATAATGTCTGCATTACCTATGGCGGGCGTGCCCGCAAACGTAAACACTGTGGGGCTCACAAAGAACGATTATCGCGGCGCGCCGACGACGTTGTGCGCGGGGTGCGGTCACAACTCGATCTCGAACCAAATTATCGCCGCAATGTA
The DNA here is from genome assembly GCA_021462845.1 of Anaerolineales bacterium. Taxonomy (GTDB): domain Bacteria; phylum Chloroflexota; class Anaerolineae; order Anaerolineales; family Villigracilaceae; genus Defluviilinea. The sequence goes on along the minus strand of JAJTXU010000035.1, from coordinate 19,847 downwards.
TGAGATGAGCGTGTTACCAGAAAATGTGATCAAGTTCAGCGGCATCGGTTGCTCGAGCAAAAGCCCCACCTATTTTATGAATCGGTCGTTCGGATTCAACAGCCTGCACGGGCGTATGCCCTCGATCGCGACCGGCGCGCATTTTGGCGACCATTCGCTCAAAGGCATCGGCGTCTCTGGCGACGGCGACACTGCGAGCATCGGTATGGGGCAGTTCAAACACGTGATGCGCCGCAATCTAAACATGGTGTATATCGTTGAGAACAACGGCGTGTATGGGCTGACCAAGGGTCAATTCTCCGCCACCGCCGAGCGCGGGCTCGAACTCAAGAAGCAAGGCACCAACCCTTACATGCCTGTGGATATTTGCATGGAAGCATTGATCTCGAATGCCACGTTCGTTGCCCGCTCGTTTGCCGGCAATGCCAAGCAAGTGAAAGAGTTGATCAAAGCCGCGTTTGCTCATAAGGGCATTGCCGTGCTCGATATCATCAGCCCGTGCGTTACCTTCAACAATCAAGACAATGCGCATTATTCGTATGCCTGGGGCAAGGATCATGAAGAGCCGCTTCATGATATTACCTACATCGCGCCGCGGAATGAGATTGTGCTCGAACGCGAATTGGCGGAAGGCGAGGTTCGCGAGGTTGCCATGCACGACGGGTCGGTAATCATCCTCAAGAACCTCGAAAAAGGATACGATCCCACCAATCGCTTCGAAGCCCTGCGCGCGCTCGAAGAGGCACAGCGCAACAACTGGCTCACCACAGGACTGATCTACGTTTCAACAGAAAAACCCGCGCTTGCAGACACATACAATTTGGTTGATACGCCTCTCAACCGCCTCACCGACGTGGACCTGCGGCCTGCTCCTGAAATGATCGACAAAGTCAACGCGTTGATGTTCTAGCCACCCCCACCCCAGCCTCCCCCCAAATTCGACTGAAGTTCGTCGGATTTGGGGGGAGGGTGCCCGAAGGGCGGGAGGGGGTTTCAATTTCCTTATGATTCAAATCTCTCCTTCCATCCAAATCAACGAAAATGAATTGCGCTTCGACTATGTTCGCGCATCGGGACCAGGCGGGCAGAACGTAAACAAGGTGGCGACGGCAGTGCAGTTGCGATTCGACGTGTCTGCTTCATCGTTGCCCGAAGGAATCAGGTCGCGATTAATTCATCTTGCGGGCAAACGGATCACATCGGATGGGGTTTTATTGATCGAAGCGAAACAATTCCGCACACAGGAACAAAACCGCGAAGACGCAATTCAACGATTCGTTGAATTGATTCGCAAAGCGACGGTCAAGCCCAAGCCGCGCAGGAAGACCAAGCCGACAAAGGCATCGAAGGAAAAACGATTGCAATCGAAGAAACAAAGAGGGGAAATCAAAAAGAGTAGGCAGAGCAAGCCTTTTGAGTAGAGCGTGTTCTTGACGCAATAAAGCGATGAACTCGCCATCTAATCCAGTTATAATCCCCGCTTCATGGATAAAAAATTAATCGCCCTCTTCTGCGGACTTTCCGCCGCGTCCATTTGGGGCGGGATGTACGTGGTCAGCAAAGTCGTGCTGGAAGTCATTCCGCCGTTCGCGTTGTTGACCCTTCGTCTCGCGCTGGGATTTCTCTCGCTAGCCATCGTGATCCTGTTTCGCAAAACCCGCGCTCCGATCACACGAAGAGAGTTTTGGCAAAGTCTCCTCGTGGGTATCGTGGGCTACGGGATTTCGCTCGGCTTCCAATTCACAGGCACAAAACTCTCCACCGCGTCGAACGGATCGTTGATCACCTCCGCCACGCCCGCGTTTGTTTTACTATTCGCCTTCCTCTTGCTCCGTGAAAAAATTACGATGCGGCAAACGCTTGCGTTGATCGTTTCCACAATTGGCGTGTTGGCGGTCATTGACCCGCGCACGGCACAACTTTCCCCTTCGCTGTTTTTAGGCAACACGCTTTTATTCTTCGCAGGTCTCACGTGGGCGCTGTACTCCGTCCTCGTGCGGAAGGTCGCAAGAAACATCGACCTGCTCACGTCCAGCGCGGTCATGTTGTTAGGCGGGATTCCATCCTCAGCGCTTCTCGGATTCTACGAAGTCAACTCGCAGGGGATCGGCGCGATCACGCTGGGAATCGTCGGCGGGATTCTCTTCCTCGGCATTATCTCAACCGCAGTCGCCATGTTCCTATGGAACTATGCGTTCAAAGAATTGCCCGCCGCGCTCGCCTCGCTGACCTTCTTCGCTCAACCCGTCGTCGGGACTTTACTCGGCTGGCTGTTCCTCGATGAAAAAATCACGCCGCTGTTTTTATTCGGCGGCGTATTGATCGGGATGGGGATTTTGATTTCGACGCGAGATTCGTAGCCACAGAGATTACAGAGACCGCTGAGTCTTTAAATTCTTTTCTCAGAAAACTCTGTGCGCGCTGTGGCTTATTAACTGACCCCACGCAGTTGAGGTCGATTTGGCTCTCGTAATGCGACATTCATGTCGCTCTTACGCAAGAATGGCTGGAACTGCGAGGTAAATCTCGCAGTACGGTCGTTACTGCGTAAGGTGAGTTATTAATTTTCTCCCACCGTATGCAACAAAGCCATGTTCGGCGGGCGCACATCTCCAACGGGGTACCCGCACACCAACACAACCTGGTCGCCGGCTTGCACCACGTCGGAACGCATCAACGCCGCATCCAGAAGATCGAGCATTTCTTCCAGGGAATGCGCAAACGCGATCAATTGCGGACGCACCCCCCACAGGAAAGCAAGGCGGCGATAAGTGATTTCATCGGGAGTAAACGCCTTCACCGGCACACGCGGGCGAATCTTCGACATCAACCAGGCGGTTCGTCCTTGCGTGGTGAAGCACGCCACCGCTGTGACGTTTTTATCGTTCGCCAATGCCTGCGCGGCGCGCGCCATCGAAGCCGCATCGGAATGTTCAAATCCGTTCACATTGGGTTCCAGACCCCACTCTACAAAATGCGACTCAGCCTCGCGCACGATGCGATCCATCATCCGCACCGATTCGACCGGATACTTTCCCGAAGCCGACTCGGCGGAAAGCATCACCGCATCGGTCCCGTCAAAGACGGCATTCGCCACATCCGACGCCTCTGCCCGCGTGGGAAGCGGATTCGAGATCATCGACTCCAACATTTGCGTTGCGGTGATCACCAGTTTGGCGCGCGCGTTTGCCGTGCGAATGATGTGCTTCTGCAACGCCGGCACGCGCTCCGGCGGAAGTTCCACGCCGAGGTCGCCGCGCGCCACCATCACGCCGTCCACAATTTCCAAAATCGCGTCGAGATTATCGAGCGCCTCGGGCTTTTCCAATTTAGCGATGAGCATGGGCAGGCGTTTGCCGTTGGAAAACCGCTCCATCGCATAACGAACTTTCTTCACATCCTCTGCGCTGCGCACAAACGAAATCGCAACCGCATCGACATCTTGTGAAATGCCAAAAGCAAGATCAGCCTCATCTTTTTCGGTGAAGCCCGCAATTCGCAGACGCACGCCGGGAAGGTTGATTCCCTTATGAGAAGACAACGGCCCGCCGATCACCACATCCGCCGCCAGAGCGTTGCGACCGATCACAGAGACAACTTCCAGCGTCAGGCGTCCATCATCGAGCAGAAGCCGGTCGGCGGGACGCACTGAATCGAAGAGTTGCCGAAAATCCACCGGGATCTTTTGCCCCGCATCTGCCGGGGGCGTGGAGCCGGTAGCATAGAGGTAAACCCGCTCCCCGTCCGAAAGTTGAAGCGGGGTTGCCAGGTCGCCCACGCGGATCTTCGGTCCCTGCAAATCCTGCAAAATCCCAACAGGCACGCCAAGTTTTTTAGAGACTTTCCGAATCAATTCTATGCGAGCCAAATGTTGTTCGTGCGTGCCGTGCGAAAAATTCATGCGCGCCACATTCATCCCCGCTTGAATAAGTTGCTCGAGCGTTTCTTCGCTTTGGCTGGCGGGCCCCACGGTTGCCACTATTTTTACATTACGCGTCATATCATCCTCAATAAAATAAACTCACCGCAGAGAAGAACACCTCGCTCTGCGGTGAGTTGCTGTACTCTGTTACCGACCGAATACTACAGATAATGCAATTCGCCCGCCTGTTTCTCCAACTCGGCGCGGAATTCGGGATGCGCGATGCCGATCAACTGTGTTGCGCGCTGGCGGATGGATTTGCCGTACAGATCGGCAACGCCGTATTCGGTCACCACGAATCGGACGTGATTACGGCTGGTCACCACACCCGCGCCTTGCTTCAACATCCCGGCGATGCGGCTCACCAGTGTACCATCTTTCAACCTGGTCGTGCTCGGCAGGGCAATGACCGGCACCCCGCCCTTCGAACGTGACGCGCCATAGATAAAATCCAACTGACCGCCCACGCCGCTGTATAACTTGGGCCCGATGCTATCGGCGCAGACTTGACCGGTGAGGTCGACTTCAATGGCAGAGTTGATCGCCACCATGCGTTCGTTCTGCGCGATGACGAACGGATCGTTGATATATTCCGTGCGATGCAGTTCGATGAGCGGATTGTCGTCTACCCAATCGTATAATTTTTTTGTGCCGAGGATGAAGCCCGCGATGATCTTGCCTGGATGCAAAGACTTGCGCGCGCCGGTCAACACGCCTTCGTTCACGAGGTCGATCACGCCGTCTGAGAATAGCTCGCTGTGCACGCCCAGGTCTTTTTTGTCGCGCAGGTATTTCAACACCGCGTCGGGTATCGCGCCGATACCCATTTGCATTGTCGCGCCATCGGGAATAAGTTCCGCGATGAAACCCGCGATCTTTTGCACGATGGCAGGGTCGCCTTCATCTCCCATCGGCACTTCCGGAATGGGATAATCCACAGGCACAATATGCGTCAGGCGGCTGACGTGGATGAACGCGTCGCCCAGCGTGCGCGGCATTTGCTGGTTCACTTCGGCAATGATGATCTTCGCCGTTTCCGCGGCGGATTTGGTCAAGCCGACTTCGACGCCCAGACTGCAAAACCCATGTTCATCCGGCAGAGAAACGTGGATGAGCGCCGCGTCCAGCGGGAGAACGCCGCGCTTGAAGAGCAGAGGAAATTCCGAAAGAAGAACCGGGGTGAAATCTGCCTTGCCGCTTTGCACCGCCTTCCGCACGTTCGCGCTGATGAACATCGTGTTCACGCGCAGGTGTCCCTCAAGTTCGGGTTTGACATAATCGGCTGGACCGATCGTCAGCGCCTGGCAAACTTCCACGTTCGAAAGATTCGGGGCATAGTCTGCCAATGCGCCGAGAAGTTTCTGCGGCACCGACACATTGCCCGTCAAAAAGATGCGGCTGTTAGATTGAACCGCCGTCACCGCTTCCTGCGCGGATGTGACGCGCGATTCGTAGATCTTTGTCCAGTCCATGTTATCGCTCCTCCAGCAGGGCGAGATGAACAAGCCCGCCTCGATGCGTGTTGACGCCTCTTTCAAGCGCGGAGTCGTGCGCCATCGCGGCGTCTACCCCGTCATCAGCCATCTGAATCAAATACGGCATGGCCGCATTGACGAAGGCATGAGTCGCCGTGCGCGCCACAACACCGGGCATGTTCGGCACGCAGTAATGAGTCACGCCTTCATCGACAAAAGTCGGCTGGTCATGCGTGGTCGGTCGCGACGATTCAAAACACCCGCCCTGATCGATACTCACGTCAATGATCACCGAGCGGGGCTTCATCGCGCTCACCATTTCGCGCGTAACCAGGATCGGCGTTCGCTCTCCAGTAATCAGCGCCGCGCCGACCACAACATCCGCGTATAACGTGGCGCGTTCGATGTTTCGCTTCGTTGACATCATCGTGACGATCCCGGGAAATCGATCGAGAAGTTTTTGCAACCCATCGAGGTCGTCGCTCATCACGGTCACATGCGCGCCCAGCCCAAGGAACGCCTGCGTCGCGTGTGTGGCAACCACGCCCGAACCCAGGATCAACACTTCGGCTGGCGGAACACTCGGCGCGCCGCCGAGCAAAATTCCTTTGCCGCCCCAATTATTTTGTAACAACCTCGCCGCCACTTGCGCCGTCATACTTCCGGCAATTTGGCTGAACGGTCGCAACAGCGGCAGTGACCCATCCGCCAATTGGATCTGTTCGTATGCGATGGATGTGATCTTCTTTTCAAGCAGCGCATCCACTTTATCGCGCCGCGCCGAAGCAAGATGCAACAAACCCGCAAGCGCCGCGCCGGGCTTGAGCCAACCCAATTCGCTTCGCAACGGACGCGCGACTTTGAGAACCAGATCGGCGCGGGCGAAGATTTCCTCCCCCGAGTAGACGATCCGCGCGCCGGCAGATTCATATTCCCGGTCTTTGAACCCCGCCCCCACGCCCGCGTCTCTCTCCACGTACACCTGATGCCCATGTTGAGCGAGAATCTCAACCCCGGCGGGATTCAGCCCAACCCGGTATTCAAAGGGGCGCGTTTCTTTTGGTATGCCCACGATCATGTCGTTACCTCCTTCAAGATGCTAACTATCGTTTCGAAAATAATCCGCGGCGCGGTCTCGAATGAATACGGCATATGGACGCGCTCGTACAACCCATGCGCGTCGCTCCCGAACGGGCCGATGTTCACCACCGGGCAATCCAACGCGCGGATCTCGTTCAACTTCGTCGCATCCAGCGCATACAACAAAGAATCTTGTGAGTCGCGCGCTCCGAACAACGGTATGTTCTTTTTTAGCGAGACGGTTTCAACTCCATCATCCAAACGGAGATAACTCAAATCGGAAATGTACGGATAATAGCCCCTGAATTGAAGGCGCTCGTTTGATCTTCCAAGAACCGCCTGTACCGCCAGCGTCAATTCATTCTCCGTCGGCTGGACGGACGGATAATACGGCGGCGAGAAAAATACGATAACAGCGGGTCCGCCGATCTGGGCGACCCTCGTCAACTCGGCGACGATCATGCGACTCAACTCGCGCCCGTCTTTTACAATGGCGGCAAACTCTTCGGTCTTTCTTCTCAGCCACTCTGAAAAATCCTTCTCTTTATTTCCCGCTTGCCAACGATCCCGCGCTTGTTTATAAAGCGAGTCGTAGCCTAATACAAGCGATTGCCAATTCAATGGGGGTCTCGTCTGCCCGCCACGCAGTGAAAAATCGTTGAACGATTCCTCTTGTCGCGCGCGCACAGCCTCCAGCGCAGAACGAGCCGCCGCATTCATTTTGGTCGCGGCTTCTTCGGGCGTGAGAGTCAACGTCAGCCAGTTGAAGTATACAAACGCTTCGCCGGCCGTTTCCACGTTGTACGAAAGTTTGAGGTCGCGCATACGCAACGCCACCGGCGGAGGCGCAACTTCGGCAACCGTTTCCCCGCCCAACGAGCCGCGCCACGAGTCTGCCCACGCGGAGTTGAGGTTGATATGGCTGACCAATTCCGCGGCGATATGAGACGCGTCTACCCCGCGATAGACCTCGCCAACGTGAGTCCGCGCGCCGAGGATGTAAAACGACGGGAGCAACTTCCCCACCGTGCCAGAGTAGACAAAACGCGCATCCTGATTCGAATCGCGCGGCGCGGTGTAATCTGTGTTGATGACGCCGAGATATATCAGGTTTTCTTTTTCACGGAGTTTGAGCAGTTCGGGGATGGCAGAAAGGATGCCCGCCGATTCGGTCTCTTCATCGGAACAGGAGAGGAAAAGGAGGTTGCCGGCAAGGTCGTCAATCGCTCTTGTGCCGTTTGCCCGCATACGCGCAAAATCGCGCATGATCGCAATGTTAATCGCGACGCCCGATTTCATGTCCACCGTGCCGCGACCGAACATCCATTCGCCGTTTTGAAGCGCGGTCAACGCGGATTGTTCGGATGCGGTCAGCGAATCCTTTTGCTCAAGGAAGATTCGCATGATCTTCGCCAACTCATCAGGCTGGAAGGCAATGTTTGAGTCGCCAAAGAGCGCAAAGTCTTCGATGCCGACCGTGTCGAAGTGGCTCATCAACACGATCGTTCTACCCGTATTGTTGAGGTTATCGCTCTTCAGCAAGCAGGCGATATTTTTCCGTCCATCGTTTGTAGCCCAAGAAATTGGAGTAAGCGAATCAACCGCCAGCAACTCGCGAATTTTCTCCGCGCAACGATTCTCCGCCGCCGCGTCCGGGCTGACGCTGGGAATCGAAACCAGCGTTCCGGTTATTTCGCGGACGGTATCGAACCAGCGGGAGGCATGTGGGGTCATCGGTTGAATTGTACCGAAGTTTCGGCTTTGTCCAAGTTATGAATGTCCCCTAAAGATATAACTTTTATCAAGATAAAATGACTATCGCGCATCCAAGCCGGTCAAGCGCGCCAACAACTTGTGGAGGAGCATGACAGGAAGCGCCAACATTCCATGGATCACCGCGCTCAAGCCGAAGATCACCGCCACCGAACTGAGAAAATCACTTAATGCGGGGGCAACATTGCTCAACATCCACGGACCTGCGCCAACGAGCAGGGCAACCACGAATAAAATGCCCACCGAAATGACCAACTCCAACCACGCATGACGGTCCGATTGCGAGGGCATCATCATACTGCTGACCACGAACGCCAGATATGCCCAGATATAAAAATTGTTGACCGTTGGCAGGGCGTTGATCCCCATCCAAAACATGCTCATTTGTCCGTTGCGCAACGTGTCCCACAGCACGCGCATGTCAAGCGCGTACACTGCCACATAGGCGGTGAAGAGCGTCCCCGCGATCAAAGGCGCCGCGCCGATGAGCGAATCGCGCGCGATGTCGGAGCGGGCAATTTCCACATATCCCATTTGAAGCCGCCCATCCGGCAGTGGGCGCGGAAGAACCGAAAAACGCCCGGTCGGCACGCGCAAGATCTTCGCCATCAGGTAATGACTCGATTCGTGCAGGAACACGCCCGGCAGAAAGATCAATTGGAACATCCCGATCGTAAACCGCGCGCTTCGGGTCGCGATGAGAAAGACCGCTTGAAGTTCGCGATGCAAGAGCCGCTGAAGAAAGATCAGCGGCATCAGCATCAAGACGAACCAGAGAAAACCTGCGAGTTGGGTCATACAATTCCCCAATCAAAACGATGGACGATAGTCCATCGTCTATGGTCGTGAAGCCGCTTTGGCGATCGCCACAAACTCATCGGCTTTGAGGCTTGCGCCGCCCACGAGCGCGCCGTCGATTTCGGGCTGGGAGAAAAATTCAGCCGCGTTGGACCCCGTCACCGAGCCGCCATACAAAACACGCATGGATTGCGCGGCATTTTCGTTGAATACCTCGCTCAATGCGCGGCGGATGACCTGCCTCACCACCCCGTTGGCATTTTCTCCGCTGGAGGCTTTGCCTGTGCCAATCGCCCATACCGGTTCATACGCGATAACGATCCGCGACGCGGAAGCCGAATCCACACTGGCAAACCCAAGCTTGATCTGGCGCGAAACAACCTCCCCCGTCCGACCTGATTCGTATTCGTCCAGAGTCTCGCCTACGCAAACAATAGGAGTAAGTCCCGCCTTCATCGCGGCGCGCAATTTCTTGTTCACATGTTCGTCCGTCTCGCCGAAATACGCGCGCCTCTCCGAGTGACCGATGATCACGTAGCCGCAAAATTCCTTCACCATGCTCGGCGCGAGTTCACCAGTGAACGCGCCCTTCTCCTCCCAGTGCATGTTCTGCGCGCCGAGACCAATATCGGCGCCGGTCAACATCGGCGCGATCACCGGCAACGATGTGGACGGCGGGCACAATACTTTTTCAACGCCCGCGATCCCGCCCAACGGCGCAAGGATCGTCGCGACCAGCTCTCGCGCCTCCGCGGTGGTTTTATTCATCTTCCAATTACCGGCTACCAATGGTGTTCTCATAAGGCTCCCTCAGGGAAGTTTTTTGATGATTTCTTCGGCAAATGCCCGCACCCAATCCGGCGCGCTCAAATCTGCCAGCAAACCGTTCGCGATCAAACGCGCTTTTTCGTTTTCACCGGTCACCGAATTCATCTCTGCCTCCAGCAAAAACGCCTCAGGCATATTCGGCGACAACCGCTTCACCTGAGTAAGGAATGTGTTGGCATCGTCGATGTGACCGGAATAAAAGGCATTACGCGCCTGCGCAACCAATGCGATCGGCTGATCCACTTGCGCTACCTTGTCGAACGGCAGAACAGACGGGGCTTCCGCGCGTTCCGCTCCTCTATAATATGATTCATGGAAGCCGTCGAATAAATTAACCGGCACATTGCCGTCCAACCCGTATGCTTTCCGCGCCTGAAAATATAACGCCGCCGCCGGCAACCAACCCTCGATGGCGACAAACTTATCCCCGGCTTGAATATAAAACGCATCATTATCCGCGCCGGCAAGTTTTATCATTTCTGCCAGCGTATCGTACGATGCGCCCGGCATCTTCGCCGACCATAATGCCAAAGAAAGATCAAGCCGCGCTTGCAGATCAGTGGGGTTATCTTTCACGCGTTGTTGCGCGACCAACACCTCGGGCGGAAGATTCAACGGTTGGTTTGGCGTAACAGGCTGAAGCGGCGGTTGAACCGGCGATTGAACCGGCGGCGCGGCTTGTTTCGTCACAGTCGCGGGCGCGGCAAGCGTTGGGCTGGTGGTTGCGCGTCGATTCAAAAGTGTTGTAAACAGACGATTCTGACGCGCGACAAACAATGCTCCCAAACAAATTGCGACTACCGCGATGAGCCCCACCCAGATGAACGGCGAACGCTTCTTTTCCACCGTGATAGCGGGTTCAGCCACCCCAGCCTTAGCCGCCATTCTCGTCGGTTCGGCAGTCGCAGGTTTCATCCGCGTTTTATCGGCAGGCGATGGCTCCACAGGCTTGGCGATCGTGATCAACGTTCCTTGCATGGGCACGCCCGCTTCATTCCACGCGGACTTAAAAGCCAAAACTAAATCGCCAACCGATTCATAACGATCAGCGCGTTCTTTGGCGAGCGCCTTCAACAACACGCGCTGCACCGGCTCCGGCACTTTCGGGTTAACAGATTGAGGAAGCGGCAGAGGCGTGTAAATGTGATCGTGGATGATGGAGAACGGCGTGTCCGCGCTGAACGGCACTTGCCCCACCACCATTTCATACAGCATCACGGCAAACGAATAAATGTCTGTGCCTGCGTCGAGGTCTTTCTTGCCCATCGCCTGTTCGGGCGAGATGTATTGCGGCGTGCCCATGATCATGTCGGAGGACAGAGTCGACTCGCCCGATTGCGCAATGCGAGCCAAGCCGAAGTCGGCGAGATACATTTCGCCGTCTTTCGCCACCAGCACATTCGACGGCTTGATGTCGCGGTGGAGGATTCCCTGCTTGTGGGCGTACGCCAGCGCGGAGCCAACGCTGTCAACGACTTTTTCGATCTCTTGTGTAGTAAGCAGACCTTGATTCAATCGCGCCTTGAGCGTATCCCCCTCGATGAACTTCATAATGAGATACGGGCGTTTCTCGTGTTCGGCATAATCGTACACAGGAACAATGTTCGGATGTTCGAGTTTTGCCACCACGCGCGCCTCGCGCTGGAAACGCGCGGAAAATGTGGCGTCTTCGCCGAACGCCGCATGAAGGGCTTTGAGCGCGACATAACGATCCAAGGAGGCGTGATAGGCTTTGTACACGGTCGCCATGCCGCCCTGCCCCAATTGTTCGATGATCTTGTATGGTCCGACGTTATCGCCGACGTTGAAAGACATTCATTGCTCCGATGCATCTCGACTGATGTCACCCTGAGGGAGTGGCGCCTCGCGCCACGACCGAAAGGTCTTCATGGATAGTCTCAGAGATTCTTCGTGGCGCGGGGCGCCACTCAGAATGACATAGCAAGTTGTATGAATTCAATTGGATAAATTATAGCCGAGGCTTGTTAATTCGGGTTTATCGCTTTGTAAATTGTTGGGGAGTTGAAATAAAAAAGACCTCACAGGTCTTTGAGACCTGTGAGGTCTGTGAAAACTATTTATCCATCAACGCCGCGACGCCGGGCAACTCTTTGCCTTCCAAAAATTCCAGCGATGCGCCGCCGCCGGTGGAGACGTGAGTCATCTGCTTGGCGACTCCCGCTTTTTTGACCGCGCTCGCCGAATCGCCGCCGCCGATCACGGTGACCGCTTTGGATTCTGCCAACATGCGCGCGAGGGCAAACGTCCCTTCCGCAAACTTCGGCATCTCGAAGACGCCGACGGGTCCATTCCAGACGATGAGTTTGGCTCCGTTCAACGCGGCTTGATACACGCCGACAGTTTTTGGTCCCACGTCCAACATGCGCCAACCGGCAGGGATTTCCCCCACGTCAACGACTTGGGTATTCGCGTCTTCGGCAAATTTATCCGCGATGACCGCGTCTACGGGCAGGATCAATTTATCGCTAGACTTCGCCATGATCGCCTTCGCGGTTTCGAGCGACGATTCTTCGACGAGGCTGTCTTGCATGTTCAATCCCTGCGCGGCGAGGAAGGTGTTCGCCATGCCGCCGCCGATGATGAGTTTGTCACATTTTGATAGCAATGTTTCAACGACGAGAATCTTGTCGCTGATCTTTGCGCCGCCGAGGATCGCAATGTAGGGATGTTCGGGGTTCGCAACCGCACGACCGAGGTATTCAAGTTCCTGTTCCATCAAGAAGCCTGAAACAGCCGGTAGAAATCTCGCCACGCCTTCAGTGGAAGCATGAGCGCGATGCGCTGAGCCGAACGCGTCGTTCACGTACACTTCGCCGAGCGAGGCGAGTCGTTTGGCGAACTCGAGATCGTTCTTCTCTTCTTCCGCGTGGAAGCGCGTGTTCTCGAGCATCAACACTTCACCGGGCTTGAGCGCTTTCGCCATCTTTTCAACTTCAGCGCCTACGCAATCGGGCGCCATTTGGACGGGACGCGCCAGAAGCGTGGATAAAACCTCCGCCGCCGCGCGCAGGCTGAATTGAGAATCCGAAGCGTTCTTTGGTCGCCCTAAATGACTCATCAGGATCAACGACGCGTTTTGATCCAGCACAAATTGAATCGTCGGCAACGCGGCACGGATGCGTTTATCGTCGGTCACTTTGCCGTCTGCCATCGGCACGTTGAAATCGACGCGCATCAATACGCGCTTATTTTTGAGGTCAATGTCTTTGACTGTTTTTTTGTTCATGTTTATTCAAAAAACCTTGCGAAGGTTGAGAACCTTCGCAAGGTTTTCGCTTTATAGAGATTTCGCCATCTTCGCGGCGAGATCGGCGGTGCGGCAGGCGTAGCCCCATTCGTTGTCGTACCACGCCACCACTTTGACCATGTTGCCGAGGACGATGGTATCCATGGCGCTGAAAACGCTCGAGTATTCGGTGCCGCGCAGATCGGTGGAAACCAGCGGCTCATCGGTCACATCGAGAACACCTTCCATGGGACCACGCGCATATTCAACCATCGCCGCGCGGATCTCGTCCGCGCTGGCTTCTTTGGTGAGGGTCGCGGTGAAATCGACAACTGAAACTGTCGGTGTAGGGACGCGGAACGCCATGCCGGTAAACTTGCCTTTGAGTTCGGGGATGACAAGACCCACCGCCTTTGCCGCGCCCGTAGCAGATGGGACGATGTTCTGCCCCGCCGCGCGCGCGTCGCGCAGGTCTTTCGCGCCGAGGTCTTGCAGTTTCTGCGAGTTGGTATACGCGTGTATGGTGGTGAGAAAACCTTTGTCGATCCCAAATTTATCGTTGAGAACTTTCGCGACGGGAGCAAGTCCGTTCGTGGTGCAGGATGCGTTGGAAACAATGTTATGTTTCTTCGGATCGTATTTGTCGTCGTTGACGCCCAGCACGATGGTGATGTCTTCGTTCTTCGCGGGCGCAGAGATGATGACCTTCTTCGCGCCGCCCGATTCGATGTGCGCCTTCGCTTTGGTCGCGTCGGTGAAAAAGCCCGTCGACTCGATCACGATGTCCACGCCCATCTCTTTCCATTTGATATTCGCGGGGTCTTTCTCGGCAGTGACTTTGACGGTCTTGCCGTCGATGACGAGGTTGCCGTCTGCGACTTCAACAGTCCCTTCGAATTGACCGTACGTTGAGTCGTATTTCAATAAATGCGCGTTGGTCGCGGGGTCGAACAGGTCGTTCACCGCAACCACTTCGATCTCGCCCGGGTGCCGTTGCTTGATGGTGCGGAACACGAGCCGTCCGATGCGCCCAAATCCGTTGATGCCGATTTTTACTGTCATTTCATTCCTCCGAAGATTGTGTTGTTAGTATTTCACAAAAGGTCATGCGGCAGTTCGATTTGCGCGACAAAGCGCGCGCCAAGAACTTATGTTCGCGACCTATCGATTGTTTGAATCCTCTGCTGGGATTTTATCATAGAGAAACGCGGTCGAAATTCAACGAGCCCGCGAACATGACAGTTGGAAGCGAAACGAGGACGAAAGTAACCGTCACCCCAACGGGCTTGAGTATTCTTCCAGCACATCGTTCAGCGCGGTCGCTAGTTTGGCTGAATCGTGCCGCCAGGGTTGCGTCTCGTGAATCAAGTCGGTGCAAAAGGCGCGCGAATCGGCCAGGATTTTCTCATCCGCCTTCACCCATTGCGAACCTTCATTGAGAGCGCCTTCGTAGTTGCTGTTGCACAATACCACATCGAACAGGTTATCCCCCACATGCTCCTCCAACGCGCGGACGTGATCGTAACACGAGAATAAATCCGTTTCGCCGGATTGCGTGGCGAGGTTGCACACATACACTTTGATAGCGCGGCTGGCGCGGATGGCGCCGAGCAGGTCTTGCACAAGCAGGTTGGGCAAGATACTCGTGTACAAACTGCCGGGACCGATCACGATCATATCCGCATTGAGGATGGCTCTGAGAACAGGCGGATACGCCGGCGCGTCGTTTGGCTCCAGCCAGATGCGGCTGACGCGCCCCGCCATCTGCGGGATACGGCTCTCCCCTTCCACTCGAACTTGATTTACCGTATGCGGCAATTGCATATCCGCGACCAATCTCACATCATGCAACGTGGAGGGAAGCACGCGCCCGCTCACAGAAAGCACCCTGCCTGATTCTTCAACCGCGCCCTCGAAACTCCCGGTGATATCTGCCAATGCGGTGATGAACAAATTCCCGAAGGAATGACCGCTCAGATTGCCCGCGCCGCTGAAGCGATATTGAAACAACTGCGTGAGCATCTGTTCGTCGTTCGAGAGCGCGGCAAGACAATTGCGGATGTCGCCCGGCGGAAGAATTCCAAAGTCTGCGCGGAGGCGGCCCGACGAGCCGCCATCGTCTGCAACGGTGACAACCGCCGTCAAATTTCGCGTCCACGTTTTCAAGCCTCTAAGCAGGGATGCCAACCCGTGTCCGCCGCCGATGGCAACGATGCGCGGTCCGCGTTCGCGGCGGCGGAAGTCGGTCAGATCGTCCAGTAAAATGCGACCAGATCGAAGGTATGGGCGAAGAAGCGAGCGGTTGAGTCGCGCGATGCCATATCCCACCAGCCAAACGCCGATCCCGCCGAAGATTAAAATCCGCAGGATGCGCGGCAGAAAACGGAGCGACGCATACGAAAGAATCGCAAGGAGAGTCTCGTTGGTCGAATCGGTGCGATAGAGGTCGAGCAGGAGCATGGCGAGACCCACTCCCAGCAAGGTGATTCCCGCCATGATAAACAGAAACCAGCGCTTGATTCCCAGCCCCGGCGCGAACCAGCGGGCGATCTCTCGAAACTCTGCCACCAAACGGGAAAGCCGAGAATTTTTATTGTTTTGCATGAAATGAGTCTAGCAGGGATAGAGTGTGTAGTCAATCAACGAATAAAGACCAGCCGTTAATTCGCGTTTCGCATTCCAGCCGCTGAGCCACAGAGTCACAGAGAAAAAATCTTTCTCAGCGTCTCTGTGACTCTGCGGCAAAAGACAAGGTAAGCGCTTGTAAGGTAAGCAAAACAAGCGTCGGTTATAATGGCGAGCATGTCGCTCACATTGGCCGTTGACCTCGGCGGGACACACATTCGCACTGCATCATACAACGACGAAAGCATCACGCCCATTTCTCGTTATCGCACGCGCACAAATGCGCGCGAGCCCGGCGTGTTTGACCGGCTCGCGCAGGCAATCGAAAACGTGTGGAACGATGATGTCACCTCGATGGGTGTTGCCTCGCCCGGTCCTCTTGATCCATACACTGGAACCATCCTCGCCACGCCGAACATCCCCGAGTGGCGAAATTTTCCGCTGGCGCAAAAACTCTCCGCGCGTTTCGGCGTGCCGGTGCACCTCGACAACGACGCGAACATGGCGGGCTTCGGCGAATGGACGTTCGGCGCGGGCAAAGGTCATCACAACCTCGTGTATCTCACCATCAGCACCGGCGTTGGCGGCGGCGTGATCTGCAACGACGCGCTATTGCAAGGCTTTCACGGACTCGCCACCGAGCTCGGTCACATGATCATTGACCCGGACGGTCCGCCGTGCGGATGCGGCAAGAACGGACACGTCGAATCATTTTCATCGGGGACTGCCATCGCGCGATACACCACCGAGCAAATTCAAGCGGGACAAAAGACCTCGCTTCAACTCGACGGGGCTGCTTTAACCGCCAAACAAATAGCCGACTCGGCGCTTGCGGGCGACTCGCTCGCTATTTCAGCCTTCGCGCGCGCGGGACAGTATCTCGGTATTGCCGTCGCCAATTACCTCGCCATCTTTGATCCTTCCATCGTCATCTTCGGCGGCGGCGTCTCACAAGTGGGCGATCTGTTATTCAAGCCGTTTGAAAAAAGTTTGTATGAGCATACATTTCATCCGCACTATTTGGATAATTTAGTCATCACAAAAGCCGCGCTCGGCGACGATGTGGGTTTATTGGGCGCGCTCGCTTGGGCGCGATTCAAACGCAACAACGAATCAACGAGGGCGGAATGAGAAACAGGATCTGCGTGATCGTCCCTTTGTGGCTGATCACAAAATGGTGGACCGCGGACAGGGACGGGGAAACATTGTCCATGGGCGACTCAGCCTTGCGAAGGTTTTAAACCTTCGCAAGGCTCGACAATCGGCGCGTTGTTTTTTATCCAAAACTTGTCTTTTGAGTAACGAGGAGATTCTTCGTGGCGCAAAGCGCCACTCAGAATGACATGCAATCCAAGGAGTTCGTAATGAAAAAATTGAATTTGCCGGGACCAAAATCTCAGGCATTGCTCGACCGCGACACGAAAGTTATTTCGGCGTCGTATCCGCGCGCGTATCCGCTGGTAATCGACCACGGCAAAGGCGTGGAAGTGTGGGACGCCGACGGCAACCGCTTCATTGACATGATGGCAGGCATCGCCGTCCTTTCCACAGGGCATTCGCATCCGAAAGTTGTGAAAGCCGTGCAAGGCGCGGCGGAGAAATTCCTGCACATCTCATCCGATTTTTATCATGAGGGCTGGGTGCGCCTCAGCGAAAAATTAGACGAGATCGCCCCGTTCGAAGAAAACGCAAAAACATTTTTGACGAATTCGGGAACCGAAGCGATCGAGACCGCGATCAAACTGGCACGATACCACACTAAACGACAAAACTTCATCGGGTTCTCCGGCGCGTTCCACGGGCGCACGATGGGAGCGGTATCGTTCACCTCGAGCAAACCCGCGTACCATCGCGGATTTTATCCGTTGATGCCGGGCGTCACGCACGCTCCCTACCCTAATGAATACCGCCCGGTCTTGCAACGCAAACCCGGCGAGGATTACGGCGAGACTTGCGTGCGTTATATCGAAGAGGAAATTTTCCGCAATGTGCCGGGCGAGGAAGTGGCGGGCATTTTGCTCGAGCCGATCCAGGGCGAGGGCGGCTACCTCGTCCCACCGGCTGGATTCTTCCCCGCGCTTCGCAAGTTGTGCGATAAATACGGGATCTTGTTGATCGTGGACGAAGTGCAAAGCGGCGTGGGGCGCACCGGTAAATGGTGGGCTGTGGAGAACTTCGGCGTCGAGCCGGATATCGTCGCTTCGGCAAAGGGGATCGCTTCGGGTCTGCCGCTGGGCGCGTGCATTGCGCGTGAATCAGTGATGACGTGGCCCAAAGGCACGCACGGCAACACCTACGGGGGCAACCCCATCGCCTGCGCCGCGTCGCTCGCCACGCTCGAACTGATCGAGGAAAGCTATCTCGCCAACGCGGCGGAAGTCGGTCAATACACCATGGACGCGCTGGAGGAAATTCAGGCAAGACATGTATCCATTGGCGCAGTGCGTGGAAAGGGCTTGATGATCGGCGTGGAGTTTGTGAAAGATAAAAACACGAAAGAGCCGAACGAGGAGATCCGCAACATGATCGAACACACCGCGTTCGAATATGGCTTGCTCACGCTCGGATGCGGCAAGTCCACCATGCGCTTTGCGCCGCCGCTGTGCATCACCAAAAAAGAAGTGGACGAAGGCTTGGGAATTTTCGAGGAAGTAGTGACGATGGCAGAGAAGGAGCAGGGGTTGAGGTAGAATTTCGCATCGCAAATCAAAACGGGACGAAGGTTTTGCCTTCGTCCCGTTTGAGTCTGACGCATGTTGAAGCGAATATCTCTGCCCTACCAAACCTGACTAACTCACCTTACGGAGAACGTCCCGAAGGTTTCCTTAAAAGCGCCTTGTTGCGCCAAACTAACCTTCGGGACGGTATGTAACATCAGTGACTAATAATCATCCGGCAATGATGGGCCGCAATAGGTTCCAGTAATCGTCCAGGTTTGGCCGTCTTCTGCCGAATCGTCAAAGTATCCATTGGACTCTAATTTGTCCCACTCCTCAACGGTCATTTCACCGTTTTGGAAAAATTCTCCCTTGAAGTAGGATATCCAGGAATGCCAGAGTACCTCGCCCTCGCCGCATCCTGTAGCGGGCGCATCGGGCTCTTTCGGCTGAGGCACCTTCGCCATAATCACCTGCCCCGCCACACGCAACACCCCATCCAGACCGGCATACTTACCCGGAACACGGCAAACCACCTTGCCCGTTTCAGCATCCTTGAGCACACACTCTACAGGGACATCTGTGCCGGAAGAAGACATGTGAGCGTTCTTCAATTGCTGTGGAGTGACCCCGGGCAAATACAGAACAATGCGCGAACCAGCCGCGCTGGCAGCGCCAACATTCACCCCTAAGACTGTTGCGATCACCGCCATAACCATCACAAACGAAAACCATTTTTTCATTGTTTTACCATCTCCTTTATATATTGGTTGATAACAATGATATATTTTTGCATGGTTATTAGCCAGGTACAATGGCTGTGACCGGCAACCATGCAAAGGCATAAATAAACTGCAAGGCGCAACATTGTAATCTTTCCTTTATGAGCGCGTCACACCGTCACTGCGCAGCGTAAAAAAGAAGTGGATTAGGGGTTGGAGAACTTTGAGGAAGCCATGACAATGGACAAGAAGAAACAAGGGTTGAGACAGAGTCGCAACCGACTTGCCTAAAATAAATCGTCATGGAGATCTAGCCGCCTGACAGTTTGATTTTTGGGCGCGGAGTTTTTGCGAACCACTCTGAAAACCCCATTAGTATCACGGTTTGCCAGCGTAACAATCAACCTTGCGCTGTAACTCTAAAAAGCCGTTCTTTTGTACGCGGATACTTCGACACTCCTTTCAGTCGCAGTACAAGTTTCACGGAGCACACGGAAAAAGGCAATTTTTAAAGGCTCTTTCCGTGACGCCGCGCCAAGCAGCGGCAGTCAGTGAAACCTGTACTGAGCCTGCCGAAGTATCCGTGGCGTCCGTGTCCAAAAAAGAAGTAAGAAACACTCTCTAATAGATGAATCATTTAAACAGCGGACAAATGGCGGAATAGCCATAGGTATCCAAGAACGAGGAACTGAAAGAGGTCGATTGCAATTTGTTCAAGAA
>JAJTXU010000349.1 GCA_021462845.1 Anaerolineales bacterium | reverse complement strand
CCCGCTCGATCAGCTACTTGCCCGCATTCCACCTTCAACAGACCTGCTGGAAAATCCCAACCAGCTGATCTTGTTCGAGTAACGTTGGGACACTACTGAGCGAGAATTTTTCATGAGCGTGACGATCATCACAGAAGAACGAAACATCGCCAATGCGCTCATATCAGGTTTGGCCAATATGCCCCAAACGCCAACGCGAGCGCAGGTAGAGGAGAAAGCGCGACAGATAGCTGCGATTTTTGGCTATACGGGTGACCTCCGCAATATCGTCACCGAGGCGATGGTATCGGTAGACACGCGCATGGGAGCTGGCGTTTCGCTGGTTGATGTCACTGCAAAGCATGATGATCAGTGGGTCCACAAGCGCGAAAGCATCAATTGGGCCTATGCAAAATCCTATGAGGAATTTCTTCGCAATGAAGGCTGGCCTCCGCAGATGGTCCAGTCGCTGAGCGACGTGACGACCCGCATTCTCGGCCATCTACAAGATCCCCTGAGCGAGGGCACAACCTGGTGCCGCCGTGGCCTCGTCATTGGCCATGTGCAATCGGGCAAGACGGCCAACTACACGGGCCTGATAGCGCGCGCTGCTGATGCCGGCTACAAGTTCATCATCGTCATCGCCGGCATACACAACAATCTGCGCAAGCAGACGCAGCAACGCATCGATGAAGCCTTCATCGGTCGATCAAGCGATCCCGAGGACCGACGAAATATCGGCGTAGGCCTCGCGCCAGGATATCCTCATCCGGCGACGCTCACCAACGTCAACGAGGATTTCAACAAGAACACGGCTGCCAAGAGCGGTTGGAAGTGTCGGCGCGCGTTTAAAACTGACCACCTGTGCGCGTTGAATTTTGACCAGGGGCTATAGCCGTCCGTCATAGGGCGGCTTGTGGATAAGTGTAGC
>JAJTXU010000348.1 GCA_021462845.1 Anaerolineales bacterium | reverse complement strand
TGTCGAGGCGGCGAATCCAGTCAGGTCGCCGATCACGCCGCCGCCGAGGGCGATGACCGTGCTTTTGCGGTCGAGTCCGTTTTCGAGGAAGGCTTTCCATAAACGCGAAACGGTTTCAAGATTTTTATGTTCCTCACCCGCAGGGATGATGATGGATTTTTCGACGTTTATTTTTTTGAGATGATGTTTTGCCACGTTCTCATCGGTGACGATGAGATTGCCGTGGGACAAATTGCCAATTTGTCCTACTCGAACATCATACTCGCCCATCGCGGAGAGACGATGCCGACCGAGAACAATTTGCGCGAGGCGCGCGTTTTGATTGACGGTCTGACCGTCAACGGCGAGTTTCAGCGCAAAGGACGAATAATGTTCGCGGCGGCTTTCCAGCAAATTCGCAAGTTTCGATTTCAAATCGCCAGCAAGCAATGGACGTTTGTTTGAATCTTCATTGAGTCTTTCGAGAAGCGTGTTTAATTCTGCCATGAGCAAGAGGACCTTGCCGTTGTTCTCCGCAAATTGACGATTCTCGTCACGCAGTAATGCGCCGCCGCCTAGCGCAATCACGCTCTCTTCATTAGAAATGTTTTTCAAGACTGTAGTTTCCAAATCACGAAACGCCGACTCGCCTTGCTGGTCCATGATCTGCGGAATGGACATGCCCGCGTTCGTTTCAATGACTCGGTCAAGGTCAATGAACGGCAATTTGAGATTGCGGGCGATGATCTTTCCGATTGTGGATTTGCCCGTGCCAGGCGGACCGTAGAGGAAGATGTGTGTCATTTGACGAAAGAGGAAAGAAGAAAGATAGGATTGAAAATAGAAAGTGGTCAGCGTTGAGAGCGGACTATATCATGGATGTAAGCAAAGATGTGACGAGGCTGGCTTGGAAGCCATTGAACAACATGGAGATAGATTACGCCAAAGATTCGGAAAATGCCATAGCCGATCAAAACTCCGATGGCGTTGAGGATGAGG
>JAJTXU010000347.1 GCA_021462845.1 Anaerolineales bacterium | reverse complement strand
ATTCATTTGCCGATAGCTTGTTTCAATTCCAAATCGTTGACGATACATTTCAAAGACGTGGTGCGGCTCAATGGACTTTTGTAATCCTGCAACGGCATAGGCAAACCAGCGCACACCCTTGCGTTTGTAGCGTCCTTTGGAGTATTTCTTGACCGCCACAGCAGAGACTTCCAATGCGCCATGCTGCGGACTGGTGAGCGTGTACGTTGTTTTGTGGCTGGCTGACGCTTCGAATAATTTTCTCACACCGCCCGACTTTCCGCGGACCGGCATGGGCAGGATAAACTTGATTTTGCGTCGTGTCAGGGTCTTGAGAACGGGCACCGAACAAAATCCTTTATCAAAATAGGCGCGTTTGATGGAGATTCCTATCGATTTCAGCCGATTTAATAGCCAAGCCACAAAGGTTGCCATGCTTTCGCCTTTTTCGACAAACCGCAAGGCGACCACAAAGCGTTGGTTATCATGCACAATCGAAACGCTGGCATACCCATGAAAATGCGTTGTGCCCGATTTTGGCTGAGAGCGTACAATCTCTTTTTCGTCTTCATAACATTCGCCGTGATACGGGATCAAGGTCAAATCGATGGCGATGTGGTAGGAGCGTTTTCCTTTCTTGACGAAACGCGGCGTTTGAGCGCGTAGAATTGTGTTGAGCGCGCGTTGCAAGGTTGCGCGGTCAGGCAAGGCTTGCGCCAGCACTTCGCGGAAACGGTTGGCCGACGGCGCTTCTTTCAACTCCTGCGACGCCGCCTCCATGCTAATGCGATGAACGCTGGCATAGCCCAATACGGCAATGATGTCTTCCGCGGTAATGCGCGTATTTTGCAACTCCAGCGGCAGATAGCGGCGCACGATTGCAATCAACGCATTCAGCACTTGTTGAGATCGCAAGATTCGGTTATTTTTAATGGCAAGCTTGGACATGGCGGTTTGGTCTCCTTGGTAAGAGCCAAGTAAACCATGTTCAAGCCTTTTCGTGAACTACTGA
>JAJTXU010000346.1 GCA_021462845.1 Anaerolineales bacterium | reverse complement strand
TAGGGCTTGAAGGTGATTTGTTTGTGTCTCATACCCCCATTGTATTAAACTTTTCCCATCTTGAGGAGGGCTGCCTTTCCCCTTTTTAGACAGCCCCACATTGTTTGTTATGAATAAAACAGGCACACAAGCCACCTGTCTACTTGTGTACCTGCGTCGCGTGGCGCCGTGGCGACATTTCCTTGGCTACTTCCCCTACCCCCTAAAAATCCTCACATGCCGATTGTGGATCACCTCGCGTATCTGCTCGCCAATGGACGTGCCGCCTGGCTCGCGCGTGGGGAATACGATATGTCCCTTCTCGCGGAGGTATTCCACAAGATACGGGATGTGCGATGTCTTGCCTGAGCCTTCGGGTCCTTCGAGGGTGATGAACATGGGGAGGATAGAGGATTGGAGGATTAGAGAATTGAGATTGGAGACTGGAGATTGGGTAAATACAAAGTTGAAAGGGTAGAAGCGGAACAAACGCGCTACTTGATCAATAACAAACTTTCCCCTAATTGATACAACTGCAAAAGAGTTTGTTAATCACGGAGATATTCGGGGTGCTTTTCTGGGAGCCACTTGACGAGAAAATCGAACCCGCGCACGCGGCTCTTGGAACGGATTTTTCCACGCCAGCGCGACCAGTTCTCAACCAGCCTTTTATACCCGATCAAGCGGATGATTTCATTGTACGAGGCGTATTCCAACACGCGCCGCGCTGCCCAATCCTGATTCAAGCGTCCCTTCACGAGACGACCGTTGATGATTTCGTAGAATTGGGCGGGATCGAGGTCGTAATCCCACAGATAGGGAAGTTTTTGAGTTTCTTGCATGGTTTGATTATACGGTAAAAGGATACAAGGATGAAATGATTGAAGACTGGAGTCCTAAGCTTTGGGGTCCTTCGATGGTGATGAACATGGACTTATTTTATCCCCACTTGAAATGGATTTCTTCACGCGGATGAAGTCGCCAGCAAGCCAACCCTGCATGAGCAACACGGATAACATTTCCCATGCGTTTGGCTTGCGTATTAAATTCAGGATGTTTGAGCAGGCGGCG
>JAJTXU010000345.1 GCA_021462845.1 Anaerolineales bacterium | reverse complement strand
ATGTGACCGGTCTGCCAGTAGATGGGAGGCAGGATCTGCCGCGGCGCGTTGTACGGTTCTTGAATGCCCGGCACATCCAACAAATTTTTCATCGGACCAGTTTCGCCGGAGATGCGCCACATCTTGTGCGGGTTCTGCCCGGCAGACACAACCCCGCGCACGCTGTCCGCGTCTTTGTGATCCAGCAACACTTGAATTGCATCGTCCACCAATCCGCGCGGGCGGATCGGCGAAGTGGGACGAAGTTGCACGACGATCTCAGGGTGATACTTTTCGTTTTCAGCCAGCCACTGCAACGCGTGTTCAAAGACCGGCAGATCAGTGGTGTTATCTTCGGCAAATTTTGCCGGGCGCAGGAAGGGAGTCTCCGCGCCGAACTCGCGCGCGACAGAAGCGATCTCCTCATCGTCCGTTGAAACGATAACGCGCGTAACGAGTCTCGCTTGTTTCGCCGCGGCGATGCTCCACGCAATGAGCGGATAGCCCGCAAAGTTGCGGATGTTCTTGCGCGGGATGCCTTTCGAGCCTCCGCGAGCGGGGATGAGAGCGAGGGTGTTAGTCATCGGTTATCGGTTATCAGTCATCAGTTTCAGCGACCTGGGTTACTGATCACTGTTTACTGTTCACTGTTCACTGTTTACTTGCCTCACCACGCCGTCCATCCGCCATCAACAACAACGTTATTGCCGGTCATATAAGATGAAGCGTCTGACGCGAGAAAGAGCAGCGCACCATTCATTTCGTCTTTCTTCGCCATGCGTCCCATGATCGTTTTGGCGGAATAATTCTTCTCGAAATATTCTTCGTGGTCGTTGTAGATGCCGCCCGGCGTGAGCGCGTTGACGCGGAGTTCCGTCCCCGCATAATACCCGGCGAGATATTTGGTGAAGCCAAGCACGCCGGCTTTTGTCACCGTGTAGTAGACCGGCTTATACGCCACGCGCTGACCGTCTTTGATGTAAATGCGCTGGTCGGGTCCGTTGAGTCCGTAGGTGGAGCAGATGTTGATGACGCTTCCCTTTTTGCCTTGCGCAAGCATCGGTTTGACGCAGGCTTGAGTCATCAGGAACA
>JAJTXU010000344.1 GCA_021462845.1 Anaerolineales bacterium | reverse complement strand
AACTCACCTTACGCAACAAGTTGTGGCGGGTTGAGTTTGCGTAGTTGGTCATAAGCGGCATGAATGGCGTGCAAATACAGTTTGGATTTGAGAGCAAAGTGATTGAGTTTGGTGTTGCCTTTGAGCAGTTCGAGTTTGATGTAACCACACAACGCCGCAAAGAAATGATTGGTTTGAGTTGCCACCGTTTGGGTAGGTGACTTCTCCAAGGAAGCATTCTGTTTGAGCGACTTGTGATAGGGTTCCACGTTCCATCGTTTTTGATAGATTGCGGCAATCCCGTTACCGTCTAGCGTGGTATCGCTGGTGACCAGATATTGGATGCCTGTCGAACCATCTTCGTTTGTGAAGACTTGTTTGACAAGAAGGAGCGCAAATTCCACGCCTTCCAAATACACCGTGACAGGTTTCATCGGTTCCAGTTCCAGCGTGTCCACTCGTTGATAACGTCCCTGCTGCTTGGCATCCACACTCAGCGCCACTTTGCGATTGCCTTTGAGCGGCATAACGAACTCCTTTTTGAGTGTGAGTTTGACAAAATTCATGTTTTCGGCGGAAGCAAACCAGATGTCGTTGAGCGCATATTTGAACGGAATCTGGTTTTTCACGACTTGCTGCAGGAGCTCTCGGTACATTTCGTTCTTGGTTTTGTCCGAGCGCCGCTTTTCCTTCCCGTCTTTGGGATCAGTGTAGCGTTCGGCTTTGTGAACCAATTCAAATCCGACAGGCAGCGAGACGCCCTGGCTGTGATATAAGCAGGTCACAAAGTTGATGCCTTTGATCGAACGTTGTTTCGAGTGATCGTAGTGCCAGCAAATAATCTCATTTTCATCGGTGTACGGTTTCTCTGCAATACTGTCATCCACAATCGCCACACCGTCTTCGCTTTCAATCTGGCGCACGTGTGGTTTGGCAATCCGCCACAAATCCGCCGAGGTCTGTTCTGCGCCTGCCAAAGAACGTTGCATTTGATCGTGACTGACTTCACCATCCAACAGCGAGGACAGTCCCGTCGCCGTGGTTTGCCCGAAGGCGCTTATCAGATAGTCGCTGTACAGATCAAGTAGTTTGCCGTTTTTCATGCGCCAAGTTTACCTAAAACTGCGTAAGGTGAGTTAT
>JAJTXU010000343.1 GCA_021462845.1 Anaerolineales bacterium | reverse complement strand
GCGGAATAAGAAAAATCATCGAAGAGAATTGGCGAAGATGACGTTGTGGCTGTTGGCGCGACTTCGGGCGTCGCTGTATTTGAAGGGGCGGCAGTCGGAGGCGGCTTCGATTCAGGCGTAGACGTCGGCGTGGGCGCGGGAACGTTAGACACGCACCCTACGGTAAACAAGCAAACCATCAACAAGATGTTCCTATATTGTTTCATAGTTATTCCTTCCTCTATGCAAGAGGTCTAATCCTTTTTTCGCAAATATATCACGAGCGCGCCAAACCCAAGGAAGGCTGACGAACAAAGCGGAATGTTGAATCCGCTCGGCGCTTCGCTTTCTGCTCGCAGGTTGACGACGCCGCTCTTTGGGGTTGGCTTCCAGATCAATATGTTTCCATCCACTTCATCAGCGTTATGGGAGATCGGCGCGCCCGGCAGAACGACCGTCCATGTGATCTCGGTCAGCGCGGAAAAACTTGAATCTTCCGAAAGAGTGTCAATGTCCACATCGTAATAAAACTTCCCATCGCTGATCTCGAGGCGGTTGATCGTAATTCCCTTTTGCTGTTCATGGAGGGCGCGAAGTTCGTCCAGATTCTTGAACGGAATCGTTGTGATGCACCAAGTCTCGTCGCCGCGCTGTTCCTCGGTCACTGTGACGTTCTCAGGCGTCTGCGAGGTGTTGCAGAAATCTTGCGAGTTGTTATTCTGTTTTTCCACATTGGCTTTCTCCTCGGCGGAAAAACCTACCCCCGATTGTAACTCGCCTGAACCGTTCGGCTCGATCGTTGTCGTAACTTCCAGTTTGTGGCATCCCACAAGCAAGAACGCAGCAGCCAGAATCCATGCAATTTTTTTGAGGGGATGATGTTTCATCGCAACCTTCCTTTCATTGTCCGTATTTCATATAAAAGGTTCTGTAGTGGCGACTCTGCGAAGCGCCCTGTGGGTCAGTCGCTTTTATCGAACGACTGTTGTACTTTTCCAAATTAATCGAGCAATAAATCTGGCTCGTAAAAGCCAAGATCAAACCACCGAGACACGGAGACACTGAGAAAAGTAGTTAAGAACTCCGTGACTCAGAGAGTGTTTCTTAAGTGGTCGAGTAAGATTGGAGAATGACCAAATTCAGCCAAACCTACCCGACCGACCTCAAGTATACCGAATGGCAATTGA
>JAJTXU010000342.1 GCA_021462845.1 Anaerolineales bacterium | reverse complement strand
TACTCGGTGGGTAGGTGGTGATCGTATAAAGAATCATGCCCCGACCAAATCACTCATGATTAGGACTTTCGCTTGCAAGGCAAATTGCTGATATTGTAGAAGCACGATAAGCAAACGCCAATACATTGAGTACCTGATAAGTACACCTGGCAACTATACATGCAGTAATCTGGCTGAACATCTGGAAGCGATGAGCCATGATGCTGTCAGTGATTATTGGCGAAGAGACAAGCTGACTGCCCGACATTTGTGGGATTTGGTCGGGGCTTTGTTGAAGGACAGTGAAAGGGCTTAGTTGATCGTCGATGATAGCGTGCAGAATAAGCAGTATTGGCGCAAGATAGAGTTAGTGAAAAAGCAATATAGTGGCGCAGAACATGGTCTAGTGCGTGGTATCGGCGTCGTGAATCTCGTGCATAGCGATGGTACCGACTTTTACCCGATTGATTACCGCATCTATGCTCCTGAAGCGGATGGCAAGACCAAAAAGGATCACTTCCGTGAAATGGTCTTAAATGCCCTGATGGACAAGGGTATCCACGCCAAGACCCTACTGTTTGATAGCTGGTATGCCTCCGTGGATAATTTGAAGTTGATTCATCGCGCTGGTCGTTACTTTGTGACCACGCTCAAAGCCAATCGTATGGTGAGTTTGAGTAAAGCGAGCGGCTCTATTCATTTGGAGGCGATTGAATGGACAAGCGACGCCGTAGAGCATGGTCTGTCGGTTAAGCTGAAGGAAGTTCCCTTTTATGTGCAGTTATTCAAGCTAGTTGCCCCAAACGGTGACATTGAATGGGTGATTACAAACCAGCCCCCAGGCACTTTCTCCAAGTCCGACATTCAAGACGCGAATGCCGTGCGTTGGCAGATTGAGCAACTGCATCGGGAACTCAAACAATTGACCGGGAGTGAAAAGTGCGAGTGCCGCAAAGCGCGTTCACAACGCAACCATCTGGCTTGTTGTTATCACGCTTGGCTCTCGCTGAAAGTTAAGGCTCACCAATTAGGCAAGAGCCTTTACGAGGCGCAGCGAGATTTATTCCGCGACTATTTGCGGGCAGAGTTACGCTCACCACGCCTTTCTGCCTTTGGCATCAACTAAAGCGAAAGTCCTAATCATGAAAAATGTGGCTTGGAATAGATGCAGGCTATTTCATCAACTCGCCGCTGGCTTTCAAAGCGACTATTCCCGCGAAGATAATACTTGCCAATCCGATCAGTGCGCCAAGATCATTATC
>JAJTXU010000341.1 GCA_021462845.1 Anaerolineales bacterium | reverse complement strand
GGGCGGGCTGTATTTCGGTCAGCCCAAGATGCGCGAGATGCGCGACGGCAAAGAATATGCGGTGGATACGCTTGAGTATTATGATTATGAAGTCAAGCGCATCGTTGATTTGGCGTTTGATCTGGCGAAAGGTCGCAGGAAAAAAGTCACATCCGTGGATAAAGCCAACGTGTTGGAATCCTCGCGCTTGTGGCGGCAGATTGCGACAAAGGTCGGCAAAGAACACAGCGACGTCGAACTCGAGCATATCCTCGTGGATACCGCCTCGATGAAGTTGATCACTGCCCCCGCTTCGTTTGACGTGATCGTCACCGAGAACATGTTCGGCGATATTCTCACGGATGAAGCGTCCGTGCTGGCAGGTTCGATGGGGATGTTACCGTCTGCCAGTTTGGGCGAATCAGGCGTCGGGTTGTTTGAGCCGATTCACGGATCCGCGCCCGATATCGCGGGCAAGGGAATCGCAAATCCAGTTGGTACAATTCTTTCTGCGGCGATGATGCTGAGGCACTCGTTCAAATTGGACGCCGAAGCGGAGTCTATCGAAGCGGCTGTCTATCAAACGATCGCCGATGGCGCGCGGACGGTTGACCTTGGCGGCGCGTTGACGACTTGCGAGATGACGGATGAGATTCTAAAGAGATTGTAATCTACGCCCTGAGCGGAACGTAGCACAGTCGAAGGGCGATTGTATATATACGCTTCGCCTGCGGACTTTGTCCTCCGCTCAGCGCGAAAACAAAAAAGGAGATTGAACAATGGGCATGGAATCAAAATTTATTTGGAAGAACGGCGAACTTGTGCCATTTGAACAAGCGACGTTGCATTTTCTAACGCCCGCTTTGCATTATGGCGCGGCTGTGTTCGAAGGCATTCGCTCGTATAACACGCCGAAGGGACCCGCTATCTTTCGTTTGCGCGAACATGTGGAGAGGTTATTTGATTCGGCGCGTGTGCTGGGCTTCCGAAAATTTCCGTGGACTGTGGAAGAGGCGATCAAGGCGCATAAAGATACTGTCCGCGCCAACGGCTTCACGGATTGCTACGTCCGCCCGTTGATGTATTTGGACGGCGGCGGCTGGAATTTGAACGTGGACGGCGGCAAACTTTCCATGATGATCGCGGCATGGGAATGGGCGAACTATCTTGGCGAAGACGCGCTGGCGAAAGGCATTCGCGCCAACATTTCTTCGTTCACCAGACATCACCCAAATATTTCGATGACGAAGGCGAAGATCGCTGGCAATTATGTCAATAGCATTTTGGC
>JAJTXU010000340.1 GCA_021462845.1 Anaerolineales bacterium | reverse complement strand
GGCTCTCCCGTTTTTAACGGGAAAGTGGGTCAAAAGCGACCAAAACGTGTAAACGAAAGGAATTGAAATTGCGGTAGCCATAACCGCGGCGGTTGAGCATTTTGATTTTCAAATTTACTCCTTCTGCAAAGCCATTGTTGAAACGACCGTCAAAATAATTCAAGATCTGCTGCCACCAATTTTGCAACGTGTTTACGAACGCTTTCAAGGCTTTGAAAGACAGTGCCTCCACTTTAGTGACCCAACGCCGCAAGCGTTTTTCGGCGGCTTTGGGTGTCAGGTTCTGGTTGAACAAATCGCGAAAGGCTTCTTTCAGTTCGTAGCACTGTTTCAATTCAGGGGAAGCCTTCAACATATCAGCCAGTTGTTTTTCTTGTTCTTCGGTCAAGTTTTCGCGGTTCTTGACCAGTAACCAACGGCAACCTTTGAGCAGTTCTTTGGTCTTTTCATCGGCGTCCTTTTGGATGGTGCGCCTCGCTTTGGTCAAAGCGTCATTCAGGTTTTTCATGATATGAAAACGATCTACCACACGACGCGCATTGGGCAATTTCTGTTCAGCCGCTTGCTGGTAGGCGTCCCACATGTCGGAACAAGCGTACTGGACAGCCGCACACCACTCGATTCCGCGTTCTTCCAGCCATTTCAGCAATGTTTCCTTATTGCGGTCTGGCAAAACATCCAAAACCAGCCCCAATTCAGGAGCCGAAATGACCAATACAAATTTGCCGTGTCCACGATGGAGTGAAATCTCATCGAAACAAATTGCTCTTACTTGCGGATACCCGCGTGCCTCCGTCGTTTTTTTGCCCTGTATTCGAAGATGGCTTGCACAGCCTCTTCGCTCAGTCCTTCATCTTGCGCCACTTGACTGACGCTTTCACGACGGACACGTTGGTACACATAGCGCTCGTATCGCTCGGTATAACTGACATTAGCTCGTTTCCATTCCACTCGCTCGACGAACGTTTTCTTGCAATGCTCGCATTTGAAACGCCGTGCTCGATACACCAGGAAACATTGTCGTTCTGCTATGGATAAATCCCGAACCATCTGGGCTTCACTCTCGTCATGCACTTGATTGCTGACCTGCCCACAATCTGGACAACTGGCAACCGCCAACGTGGAGGCAACTTCCAAATGGAGTTTCTCTTCGCCAATGAAATCCGACTTCATCACAAGGAGTTTTGATATGCCAAGTAGTTTATTCAGCAGTTCGTTGTTGTTCATCGGAGTTACCCTTTCTACTCCGATGGTAGCACATCCTTTCTGCTTTTCCCGTTAATTACGGGAGAGCCT
>JAJTXU010000034.1 GCA_021462845.1 Anaerolineales bacterium | reverse complement strand
TTCGTGGTGGGACATCAACGCGTGAAGGGCAAGGTCGAGGTGGCGCGTCCGTGGGCGATTGGCAGGGCAGGCAACGGCGTGGGAGGAGTCGTCAGCACGGTCAAAGACCTACTGAAGTATGCGCGCTTCCACATGGGCAACGGCGGCAAGATCATCACGCGCAAGAGTCTCAAAGCGATGCGCGTCAAACAAATCAGCGCGGGCGGACGCGGCGACATGGGTATCACGTGGTTCATCCGCTATGCGGACGCTCTGACTGCGTACGCGCACGGCGGCGCGACCAACGGTCAGCAGGCATATTTTTTCTACATCCCCGAAAAAGATTTCGCGCTTGCCATTCTCACCAACAGCGACGAGGGCGGCGTCATCACCGCGCAGACATTCGGCTGGGCGCTCGATCTCTACTTCGGCATCAAAATCAAATCGCCGAAGCCGATGAAGAATCCGCAAGACGGAAAAGAATTCATCGGGCGATACAAGATCGGCACCGAATGTTTTGACATCACGACCAAAGGTGTCGCATCGCGCCATCGGCGAGACAGCCAACTCATTTATCATCACATCCCGCTGGGCGGATTCCCCACGCCCGACACGCCGCCCGGTCCTGCGTTAGCGCCGATGCGTTTTGCATTTTATGAAAAGGACAACCTCATCGGCTTGGACGAACCCTTCAGTGGCGCGCTCGCCGACATCCTCCGTGACGAAAAGGGACGCGTGAAATATTTCCGTGTGGGCGGGCGCGCGCACTTGAAGATCAAATGAAACGCGAAACAAAAATTGCAATTGCGTCTATTGCGTTGTTAGCGGCGATGTTCGCTTGCAATCTGCCCAACACGCAACCACCACCAGATGAAAACCAAATGCCACCGGAGATTCAAACCGCGCTCATGGAGGGTCTCCAAAACGGCGCGGACGTTCCCATCACCGCGACGTTTTCGCCGATACCAAGTTTAACGTCCACAACGAATCCGAGCGCGTCCACCGCAACCATCACGCCGACATATTCCGTGCCGATGCTCGTCGTCCGCGAACAGACCAATTGCCGCGCGGGTCCCGGTCAAGAGTACGCGGTAGTGTTCACTTATTTGCCAAATGCAAAATTGGAGATCGTCGGCAATTACGGCGTCGCAAATTATTGGCTGGTCAAATCCCCCGACAGCCCAACAGGCCAATGCTGGCTATGGGGCGAGTTCGTCGAAGTGAGCGGCAGTTACTGGGTTGTGCCGAGCGTCACGCCGCCGCCGACAGCGACGAAGCCGTTGCCCAACGCGCCATCGTTCCAAAGTTGGGATTATTCATGTGAATTCAACGGGGTCAGCGCCGAACTCACTGTGACATTGACCTGGTCGGACAAATCGGACAACGAGACCGGCTTCCGCCTCTATCGCAACGGGGAGTTGATCGCCGACCTCCCGGCGAACACCACCTCGTTCGTGGACAAATCCGCAGTAAACTCCGGGCAGACGGTGAGTTACCGCATCGAAGCATATAACGCGACAGGAATTGAAACCGATTCCACCAATGCCTTCGGCTGTTAGATCTTCATCGGGCCGAAGCAATTCTTGACGGATAGCGCGAAACATTTTGACCATGTAACTCACCCTACGCAGTAAAGCCGTAATGCGAGACTGCGAAGCGTCTCGCCTTTCAGGTTATTCTTGAGCAAGAGCGACATGAATGTCGCGTTACGGAGACCAGACCGGCTTCAACTGCGCAATATCTGAATGTAAAAGAAAACAGGTCTCGCGAATAATTCGCGAGACCTGCGCAATTCATGGAACGCGGGGAAAATTATTCCTCTCCCAACGCTTCTTTCATCTTCTTCGTCTGTTTACCGCGATCATCAGTATTGAGAATCCTCTTGCGGATGCGATACGACTCAGGCGTGACTTCGAGCAGTTCATCGTCGGACAAATATTCCACCGCCTCATCCAGCGACATACGGCGCGGCGGCGTCAGGCGGATCTCCATATCCGCGCCAGCCGAGCGGATGTTGGTAAGATGTTTTTTCTTGCACACGTTGATCGGCATATCCTGCCCGCGCGTGTTTTCACCCACCACCATGCCTTCGTAAACCGAAACGCCGGGACCGATGAATAACGTGCCGCGTTCTTCCGCATTCTTCAGCGCGTACGCTGTGGAATCACCCGCTTCCCACGCGACGAGTGAGCCTGTTTGCCGCGTGGACATCGCTCCCGCCATTTCATCATATCCATGGAAGATGCTATGCATCACGCCCGCCCCGCGTGTGGAGGTGAGGAATTGATAACGAAAACCGAGCAAGCCGCGCGTCGGCGCGATGTAAACCATGCGCGTCATGCCCTGACCCGCGTCGTGCATTTCCATCATTTTGGCTCGCCGGCTTCCCAGCATTTCCACCACCGCCCCAACCGTTTCGTTGCTGGTCTCGACGTGCACTTCCTCGAACGGTTCGAGCAACATGCCATCGTCCGCTTTGTGGAAGATCACTTCCGGGCGCGAGACTTGGAACTCATACCCTTCGCGCCGCATCGTTTCGATGAGAATGCCCAGATGCAACTCACCGCGCCCCGAGACTAAAAAGTTTTCAGCCGAATCGGTTTCTTCCACGCGCAGGGATACGTTCGTGCGCAGTTCTTCAAATAAACGCTCGCGCAGTTTGCGAGAGGTGCTCCACGTACCTTCCTGACCGGTGAATGGCGAGGTATTCACGCCAAACGTCATGCGGACGGTTGGCTCCTCCACTTTGATCGTCGGCAAGGCAATGGGGTTGGCTGGGTCGGCGAGAGTTTCGCCAATGGCGATCTCCTCCAAGCCTGCCAGCGAAACAATATCCCCGGCATTGGCGGCTTCGATCTCGATCTTGTTCAAACCCTGGAATGTGTAAAGATATTTCGCCGATTCGGGTAAATTTCTTCCATCCATTGTTAATCGCGCAAGCCGTTGGCCGGCTTTGATTGTGCCGGAAAAAATTCTGCCCACTGCGGTCACGCCGCGATAGTCGTCGTAGCCCAGGGTGGTGACGAGCATTTGCAAGGGCGCGTCCGCGTCCACTTTGGGGGCGGGGATGTGATTCAAAATCACGTCGAATAAAGGCTGAAGGTCGGGACCCAGCTCGGTGGTCAGCCCGGCGCGTTGGTCAATCCCGATAGCGTAGACTACGGGGAATTCCGCCTGCTCGTCGGATGCGCCGAGTTCGATGAACAGGTCGAACGTCTCG
This sequence comes from Anaerolineales bacterium, assembly GCA_021462845.1. Lineage (GTDB taxonomy): Bacteria > Chloroflexota > Anaerolineae > Anaerolineales > Villigracilaceae > Defluviilinea. The sequence goes on along the minus strand of JAJTXU010000034.1, from coordinate 26,866 downwards.
TTGAGGACGCGTTCCGGTTCGGCATCTTTGCGATCCACTTTATTGATGACGACCACGGCTTTGTGTCCCATTTGAAGCGCTTTCTTGAGCACGAAGCGCGTCTGCGGCATGGGACCTTCCGCCGCATCCACGAGGAGCAGGACGCCGTCCACCATATTCATCACGCGCTCGACCTCGCCGCCGAAATCCGCGTGACCGGGCGTATCCACGATGTTGATCTTGATGGGCTTGCCGGTCTTGGGATCGTTGAGCGTGATGGCGGTGTTCTTTGCAAGGATCGTGATCCCGCGCTCGCGTTCGAGGTCGTTGGAATCCATCACGCGCTCTTCCACGTGTTGGTTATCGCGGAAAGTGTGCGATTGACGCAGAAGCCCATCCACGAGGGTGGTTTTGCCGTGGTCAACGTGGGCGATGATGGCGATGTTACGGAGGTCGGTTCTTGTAGTTTGCATAGGTTGTTAGTTTCTTCGTTTGATAGTTTGTTGGTTGAGTAGTGGCGCGCGCTTCGTCCCTTCGACTTCGCTCAGGGCAAGATTGCGTACTACGTGTTTAAGTGTCTACTTGTATCCGTGTCTACGTCTACACTGTGCGACAAAAAAGCCCCAGCCTGTGAAGAGCGAGGGCTTTCGCGAGCCTTCCGAATTTCAGGACGTGCGGGCGGTATTGTATCAGAATGTTCGTAATTTGAGCAGGGAATGTTATAATCCGCGCCATGCGATACGAAAAGTCGGGCAACGCCTTCCTCTGCATCGGTGTGCGTGGATTTGTATCAACTCCACCTCCTCGAATCGCGCCTGTTGCCTGAACGGATTTACTTCGTTTCATTACGCCGCAGTCGCCTGCGGCGTTTTTGTTTAATTCATACATCGGTGGTTGAGCGCGCGCAGTCGAAACCACAATGTTCAAGAGTACTTTTGCAACAAACAGTACTTTACGTACTGGTGGTTTCGATACGTGGCGCTTAGGGCGCCACTACTCAACCACCGAGTTGGATTTGAACTGAATTATTATTGGAGCAACCATGATCTCGATCACAATTTCAAACGCCACCCTCATCCTCGGCTCACATGCCATCTTCCGCGACTTGAACTGGGAGATACAACACGATCAACGAATCGGGTTGATCGGACCGAACGGCGCGGGGAAGTCGTCACTGTTGAAGTTGATCGTTGGCGAGCACGAACCCGAAAAAGGCGGGACGGTCATCCGCGCGAAAGGCGTGACCGTGGGCTGCCTGCCGCAACATCCCGAATTCGAACCGAGCCGAACAGCGATCTCGCTCGCGCTGGAGGGGAATCCGCGCGTGGCGGAGGTGGAAGCGGAACTGCATCGAGTCGAATCAAAACTTGCCGACCCCGAAGTGTATGGTGATTCCAAAAAATTGGAACGCGCGCTCGACGAACAACATAAACTGCTGGAGGAGTTCGAATCACTCGGCGGCGCGAACTACGAATCGCGCGCGCGCGAAATTTTGCGCGGACTTGGCTTACTCGAATCGGATTTCGAGAAGCCTGTCCGCGCATTGAGCGGCGGGCAGAAAAAATTGATCGGTCTGGCGCGGCTGTTGCTGGCGCATCCTTCCGTATTGTTGCTGGACGAACCCGATAATCATCTCGATATGCCCGGCAAAGCGTTCCTTGAAAAACTCATCAACGACTATGAGGGCGCGGTGGTCATCATTTCACACGACCGCTACATTCTCGATGCGGCGGCGAGTCACATCGCTGAGATCGAAGATGGAAAGATCACAACTTTTGCCGGCAATTACACAGAATATATCGTGGATAAAGAAGAGCGACTCGCGCGGCAGGAAGAGTTGTTTCGAGTCCAACAGCGCGAGATCGGGCGGTTGGAAACTGCCATCAAACGGTTTGCCATGTGGGCAAAGGTCTACGACAACGAGAAGATGGCGATCAAAGCGCGATCCATGCAGAAGCGGCTCGACAAGATGGACAAGATCGAAAAGCCTGTAACCGAACGCCGCAAAATGGATTTGGAACTCAACGGCTGGCGCGGGTCGAATCAGGTGTTGGAGTTTGAGGGGGTGGTGAAGGAATTTCTCCCTCACCCCCCGCCCTCTCCCGCTGGGAGAGGGAGCCGCGTGCTTCACAACATCAACTTCCTCATTCGGCACGGCGAGCGCGTGGGGTTGATCGGCGCGAACGGCGCGGGGAAGTCTGTGTTGCTGCGATTGATCCTCGGAAAGGAAATTCCAACCAGCGGCGAGATCAAGATCGGTCCGAGCGTGAAGGTCGGATATTACGCGCAAGAACATGAAACGCTGGACTTCGATCAGACCGTGCTGGATGCGGTGCGACTCGGCGGCAACATGAGCGAGGGACGCGCCGTTTCTTTCCTGACCCGCTACCTGTTCACCTATCGTCAAGCGACTCAAAGGGTCGGCTCGCTCTCCGGCGGCGAGCGGAGTCGGCTTCAGCTGGCGTTACTCGTGCTATCGGGAGCCAACTTTCTGTTGCTGGATGAACCGACGAACAATCTCGACATCGCCTCCGCGGAAGTATTGGAGAACGCGCTCAACGATTTCAACGGGACAGTTCTTGTCATTTCGCATGACCGTTATTTTCTCGACCGAACCGTCAACCGCATCTTTGAGTTGAAAGATTCCCGCATCGCTGAATACGCCGGTGGTTACAGCGATTACACAGAAGCCATCGAAAGAAAAAAAGGGAAAGAATCATGACCACGCTAGAAACCGAGAGATTGATCCTAAGAGAATTTACTGTGGCAGATGCCGAATTCATCCTCAAGTTGCTAAACGAACCATCGTTCATCCAAAATATCGGCGATCGCGGCGTTCGAAGTATCCTCGATGCGGAGGGATATCTCGAACGCGGCCCAATCGCCAGTTACGCCAAAAACGGATTTGGTTTGCTGGCGGTCGTTTCAAAAGAGACCGACGAGATGATGGGCATGTGTGGGTTGATCAAACGCGAGGCGCTGGAGGATGTGGACATTGGGTACGCGTTCCTGCCGCAGTTCTGGTCACGCGGTTTTGCCGTGGAGGCGACGCGACGAGTCGTGGAACTTGCCCGAGAGATGCTTGGGCTGGCGCGCATCGTCGCCATTGTAGATCCGAAGAACTCAGGCTCGATCCGCGTGCTTGAACAGATCGGGTTTACGTACGAAAAAATGGTTAGGTTATCAGTTGACGATGTCGAATTAAAATTATTTGCCCGTCAACTGAGACAGGAATAAAGCAATTGGAAGAACCAATGGCAGATACAGCCAGATCAAACTTGCTCCCCTACCTCGAAGCGACATTCGCCGCAACTGTATGGGGTGCGTCGTTCATCGCAACCAAAGTCGCGTTGCAAGATGTTTCGCCAATCACCATCGTGTGGCTCCGCTTTGGGATGGGTTTGCTTGTGCTGGGCGCGGCAGTGACGATGCGAAAAGAATTTTCCCTGCCGAAGAAAAACGAATGGGGCTATTTCGCGCTGCTCGGCTTTTTGGGGATCACGTTTCATCAATGGCTTCAATCGAACGGCTTGCAAACTTCCGAGGCAGGCACCACCGCGTGGATCGTGGCGACGACCCCGGTCTTCATGGCGATCCTCGGTTGGCTGATCCTCAAAGAAGGATTATCGCTCGTCAAGATTCTCGGCATTGCGCTGGCATTCTTCGGCGTTCTGCTTGTCGTTTCGGATGGAAACCTCGGCTCGATCTCGATTGGGAAGTTTGGCGCGCCGGGCGACGTTCTCATCCTCATCAGCGCGGTCAACTGGGCGGTGGTGTCGGTCCTTTCGCGGCGGGGACTGAAAACGACATCCGCGAGTCTGTTTGTTTTTTACATGATGTTGTTCGGCTGGCTGTTCACGTCCGCGCTGTTTGTTGGGAACGGCTTATACACGGAAGTCCCTGCATTAACTTTTAACGGCTGGCTCGGAGTCGCTTTTCTCGGCATCTTTTGTTCGGGGCTGGCATACATCGCATGGTATGACGCGCTTCAGGCATTGACGACCGCAAGCACCGGCGCGTTTTTATACATCGAGCCGCTCATCGCGATTATCGTCGCGTTCTTTGTGCTGGGCGAGGCGATCACGCCGGCGTCGCTGGCGGGCGGAGGAGTCATCCTTTTGGGCGTGTGGCTGGTAAATAAATGAAGCAGCGCGGGATGGCATCCCGCGCCACGCGTTGAAGGGTGGATAAAGTTGAGTGGCAGAGTCAAGCCCGCCCGTCGGGCGAAGCGATGTCCTGAGTTCATCGAAGGGCGGGTTCTTCATCCAAATAAAAATTGTGGGTGTATAATGCAATCACTATATTCCCACGAAACGGAGGAAAGACTCATGGCAAGCGTAACGTTCGATCATGTGTTCAAAAAGTATGGTGATGTGACCGCTGTGAATGATTTGAATATTCACATCGAAGACAAGGAATTCCTTGTGTTGGTTGGTCCTTCAGGATGCGGAAAGACCACCGCTTTGCGATGCCTCGCCGGCTTGGAGGAGATCAGCGGCGGCGAAGTCCGCATCGGCGAGCGCGTGGTGAACGATGTGGCGCCGAAAGACCGCGATATTGCCATGGTCTTTCAGTCGTATGCGTTGTACCCGCACCTTTCGGTGTATGACAACATGGCGTTCGGGTTGAAACTCCGCAAGACGCCGAAGGAGGAGATCAAGCGCCGCGTGAGCGAAGCCGCTGATACTCTCGGCATTCAGGATTTTCTACAACGCAAACCGCGCCAACTTTCGGGCGGTCAGCGCCAGCGTGTGGCGCTGGGGCGCGCCATTGTGCGCGAGCCGAAGGTCTTTTTGTTCGACGAGCCGCTTTCAAACTTGGATGCGAAACTGCGCGTGCAGATGCGCTCTGAGATCAGCAAGCTCCATCAGCGCTTGCAGACCACTTTCATCTATGTGACTCACGACCAAACCGAAGCCATGACGATGGCGACGCGTATCGCAGTGATCAATAAAGGCGTGTTACAACAGCTCGACACGCCGCAAAACCTATATGATCGCCCGAATAATCTTTTTGTGGCTGGGTTTATCGGCTCGCCCGCCATGAACTTCTTCCGCGGCAAGTTGCGCAAAGATGGAGATAAATTGCTGGTTGATACAGGGGATTTTTCGGTGGTGATTCCTCCGTCGAAATCAAAAGTTTACGAAAACCACGCCGGCAAGGATGTCATCTTCGGCATTCGTCCTGAAAATATTCACGATGCCGATTTTGTGCCAGCCAACATCGACTCAGAAAAGGTCAATGTAAAGGTGGATGTAACCGAGTTGATGGGTAATGAAATCTTCCTCTATCTGATGAGCGGCAGCAATAATTTCGTGGCTCGCGTCGATCCGCGCTCAAAGTTGCGCGTGGGACAGCAGGCGACAGTTGCCTTCGATATGGATAACTTCCATATTTTCGATGCAGGAACCGAACAGGCGATTCGCTAGCCTGTTTGTCGTATGTTTTTCCAGCCCCGGTGTCCGTTTGGACGCCGGGCGTTTTTCATCCTTTCTCAATTCCGAATCATTATGCCTCCCAAAAAGAAGCCGACAATTTACGATGTAGCGAAGAGCTCCGGCATCAGCATTTCGACGATTTCTCGCGTGTTGAATTCGCCGGATAAGGTGAACCCCGAGACGCGCCGGCGTGTCATGTCGTCCATTGACAAGTTAGGGTTCGTGCCAAAAGCGGAGGCAAGGGCGCGCGCGCGGCGGAACGCGAATCGCATTGGGGTGATCACGCCGCTGTTCACTGCGCCGTCGTTTGTTCAAAGACTGCGCGGGGTTGCATCGGCATTATCGAAGGCAAACTACGAGCTGGTCATCTACCCGGTTGATTCTGAAGAACAGTTGCAGGGATATATCTCGTCCATTCCCGTCATGCAAAATGTGGATGGGCTCGTCATCATGTCGCTTGCCATTGATGACGCAGAAGCCAGACGATTGCATGACAAGGGGATGCAGACCGTGTTGATCGAATATTCGCACGCCCGGCTGAACAGCATCGAGATTGACGATGCGCATGGGGGTCAACTGGCGGCGCGGCATCTCATCGAAAAGGGACATAAGAGGATCGCTTTCATAGGCGAGGTCGAATCGCCGGAGAAGTACGCAATTCACCCGGTTAAGTCGAGGTTGCAGGGGTTTCGGAATACGCTGGACGAGGCGGGTGTTGCCTTGCTGAAAAAATATATCAAGTCAGCCGCATACACGCACGAAAGTTCACAGCGGGCGGCGCTTGAACTCCTTGGCATGGATCAGCCCCCCACTGCAATATTTGCCGCGGCAGATATTCAGGCGATCAGCGTCATGAAAGTGGCACGGCAATTAAAGTTACGCATCCCGGACGATCTTGCCGTCATTGGCTTCGATGATATTGATATTGCCGACTACATGGACCTCACCACCATTCGGCAATACCTCGATCAGTCCGGAAGGATGGCGGCTGAGATCCTTCTCTCGCACATCGCCGATTCAGACCGAACGCTCCAGCACAGCAAGATTCCCCTCACGTTGATCGAACGCCAGACAACCTAACTTTTCATTTTCCATTTCGGTTCATCTTCTCACCGATCAATTCCGAATTAAACATTGACTCTCGTGAAAGTTGTGCTATACTCCGCTATGAAAGTGCTTTCATAAAAACGCTTTCAACAGTTCCCGTCTACCATTCACAATCTACACAAAGGAGGCGCTCTGTCACAATTGCTCGAAATTCAATCCCCCACATTCGATTCAATTTAAAATTTTTCAAGGAGAGAAGAATGAAAAAGACACTTTGGCAACTATTGGGCTTGCTGGTCGTCTCGGCAATGTTCCTTGCCGCGTGCGGTCCGAAAGCGACGGAAATGCCCGCCACGACAGAAATGCCTGCCATGACGGAAGCCCCAACAAGCGCCATTGATTGCATGGGCGCAAAGTCGGGCGATGAAATCAGCATGTTGTATCAATGGTCAGGCACGGAAGAAGCGGCTCTTAATCAGATCTTGAAGCCTCTGGTTGACGCCTGCGGCATCGTGTTGAAACCCGAGTCGACTCGCGATCAGGCGTTGTTAGACACGCGCGTTCAAGCTGGCACTCCGCCGGACGTCGCCTTCTGGCAGGTGGCGCAATTGGTGCAATACAAAGATAAATTGAAGGCGATGGACACGCTCGGCGCAAATAGCGGCAACTACAGCGCTTTCTTCCTCGACCCGGTCACCGTTGATGGAAAGTGGCTCGGCTTGCCGATCAAAGCCGACGTGAAATCCATTATTTGGTATAGCCCGGCGAACTTTGAAGCATTGGGATACACAGTTCCTACCACTTGGGATGAACTGGACGCCCTCGTTGAGAAAATGGCGGCGGACGGTAACGTGCCGTGGAGCATGGGAATGGAATCGGGCGACGCCACAGGCTGGACCGGTTCAGACTTCATCCAAGACATCATGCTTGTGCAACAAGGTCCCGATTTCGTCCTTGGGCTGATTGACGGCAGCGTTTCCTACGACGATGCGGGCGTGAAGCAAGCCTATGAGACCTATGGAAAATGGGCGATGGATCCAAAATACACGGTCGGCGGCGCGCAAGGGACGTTATCCACTCCGTTCCTCGAAGCCATTTACAAACCGTTTGCCGATCCCGCTGAAGCGATGATGGTCAAACAATCTGGTTTCGCGGGCGCTGAGATCGCCAAGCAGTTCCCCGCTCTCAAACAAGGAACCGATTACGACTTCTTCGTTGTTCCGGGCATTCAAGGTCTGCAAGGGTCCATCGAACCGATGATGGCGTTCAACGACACGCCGGCGGTGAGGGCTTTGGTCGCTTATTTGTCCTCAGACCTCGGCGGCGCGAATTGGGCGGCGGCTACGTTCGGACTTTCACCGAACAACGGCGCGACCGGTCACTACACCGATCCGGCTCTAGCGAAGTTGGGTGACGCAATCGCCAACACGAAGGGTTTCACTCCCGACCTCGGCGACACGATCCCCGGCGGCTTCGGATCCGCTGAGTTCAAAGGTATTTCGTCGTTCGTCAACGGCGGAGATTTGGCAACCATTCTCTCCGACTTGGCGGCGGCTCAAAAGCAAGGGTTGAATCCATAAGTTAGATTTGGGGATGCCTCTTGGAAGAGGCATCCCCTTTCTTGATCGTCGGCTGAACGCATAACAAGAGGAGAATGCGATGGCTGTTCCGCAGAATACCCCTGAAACCGCCGCTCACATCAAGCGGATAAAAAAATCTTCCGCCGCGCCAACGCCTCAGATCATGAAGCAAGGCGCGCTTACGCCGTGGCTCTATCTGTTGCCCGCGCTTCTGGTGATGTCATTTTTTATTGTCTACCCGATGATCAACACTATCGGCTTGAGTTTTCAGAATCGAGACGGCACCGCGTCTGCCGCCACCACCTGCGTCGAAGGACAATCATGCTGGGGGATTTTCGAAAATTATCACTACGCTATCACCGCCGAATTTAATACCAGTTCGCTTCAAGCATTTTGGAAATCGTTCTGGAGTTCATCGTACGGCAACACCATCAAATGGATCGTGGTCATGGTGTTCGGAACGGTCGCTTTCGGATTGGGATTTGCAACGCTGGCTGACCGCGTGAAATATGAAGCGCTGGCAAAAGCAATTATCTTCATGCCGATGGCGATCTCCTTCGTGGGCGCCGGTGTGATCTGGAAGTTTGTGTACGACTATGGAACACAGCAAAGTCAAATTGGTTTGCTGAACGCCATCATCACCACGTTCGGCGGCAAACCTGTCGCCTGGCTTTCAACGATTCCGATCAATACCTTCATGATCGTCCTCGTGGGGATTTGGATCTGGTCAGGCTTCTGCATGACCATCCTCGCGGCGGCGCTCAAATCGGTTCCCGATGAAATTCTGGAAGCGGCTCGCGTGGATGGCGCAACGGAATGGACCGTTTTCTGGAAGATCATGGTTCCGATCATCCTGCCGACCATCACAGTCGTCGTCACAACCATGGTGATCAATGTCTTGAAATTATTCGACCTCGTCTATGTGATGACCGGCGGCAACTTCCAAACGGACGTGATCGCCAATCGCATGTACACGGAAATGTATAAGAACTTCAACGTTGGGCGCGGAACCGCTGTGGCAGTCGTCCTCGTTCTCACGATCATTCCATTCATCTACTTAAACATCAAACGATTCATGGAGCAGGAGGCGGCGCGATGAACAAGGAAAAAATCAACAAACTGCTCAACCGAGTCCCGATCCATGTGGTCATCGTCGCCACGCTCATTATCTGGATCGTTCCGACTGTGGGATTACTCGTCACATCCCTGCGCCCGCCCGAAGCGGTTCGAGCCACAGGCTGGTGGACGGTGCTCGCCTCTCAAGACGCCAGCGGACCTTACACACAATCCTGCGCGGAATGTCATGGCGCAGATGGCGCCGCCCTGCCGCAAGCCGATCTCACCGATCCCGAATTAGTCGCCAAGTACCCGCGTTCATTGCAGTTGCTTGCGATGCTCCGCAAAGATATCAACGGTCAGCCTCACATGGGCGAGCGACCCATCCCATCCGCGCAAGAGGCGGCTGACATCGCCGCGTATCTCATGAAGGGCAATCAGACAGAAGCCCGATTCACGATGAACAATTATATTGACGCGCTCGTCGGCTATCGCGGAGACAACACCTATCGCGCCGACTGCGCCGCTGGCACTCAACCGCCCGATCTGAAATGCAACCTCAGCGACATCCTCAACCCGCGCGGAATGGGACGCGCATTCGTGAACAGCCTGCTCGTGACGATCCCCGCGACCATCATCCCGATTCTCTTCGCGGCTCTAGCGGGGTACGCCTTCGCCTGGCTTGATTTCAAGGGACGGTTTTTGCTCTTCGCTATTCTAGTTGGGTTGCAAGTGGTTCCCCTTCAAATGACCCTCGTCCCCATCTCGCGGTTTTACGCGCAAGCCGGGCTGAACGGAACCTTCCTCGGTGTGTGGCTTTTCCATACCGGCTTCGGAATGCCGTACGCCATTTATTTGATGCGAAACTTTCTAGGGACTTTGCCGCGCGATCTCTTTGAGTCAGCCTATTTGGACGGCGCCTCACATTGGACTGCGTTTCGCCAATTGGTAATTCCGCTTGCCATGCCCGCCATTGCATCGCTGGGCATTTTCCAATTCTTGTGGGTCTGGAATGACTTGTTGGTCGCTCTCGTGTTTTTAGGCGGCACAACGCCGGTGATGACCTATCAGATCAGCAACATGGTCACATCTCTCGGATCGGGATGGCAGGTGCTGACCGCCGCGGCGTTCTTGTCCATGCTGCTTCCCATGATCGTATTCTTCTCACTTCAACGTTACTTCGTGCGCGGCATGTTAGCCGGCGCAGTTAAAGGATAAATCAGAAAGCGGGCTGGGCGACCGGCCCGTTTTCTAAGTACCTGAAAAAATGACCAACGACAACTTGTGGTACAAAGACGCGGTGTTTTACCAAATCTCTGTGCGCGCCTTCAAAGACAGTGACGGCGACGGCTACGGCGACCTGAGGGGGATCAAAGAAAAACTGGACTATCTTCAAACCCTCGGCGTGGATTGCCTCTGGCTCATGCCGATCTATCCCTCGCCCTTACGCGACGACGGATACGACATCGCAGACTATTCCAACATTGACCCGATGTATGGGACTCTCGACGATTTTGCGTCCCTCATCAACGCGGCGCATGCGCGGGGCATTCGCATCATCATGGACCTCGTGCTGAATCACACTTCGGACGAGCATCCGTGGTTCAAAGCTTCGCGCTCCGACAAAAACTCTCCCTTCCGCGAGTATTACGTGTGGAGCGACACCGACCAAAAATATAAGGACACCCGCATCATTTTCGTTGACACGGAAAAATCAAACTGGACGTGGGACGAAAAGACAGAACAATATTACTGGCATCGCTTTTACGCCAGCCAGCCCGACCTGAATTTCGATAACCCAAAAGTTCAGGAGGAGATGATCAACGTCGCGCGCTTCTGGCTCGACCTCGGCGTGGATGGCTTCCGCGCCGACGCGGTCCCGTATCTCTTCGAACGCGAAGGCACGAATTGCGAGAACCTGCCGGAGACTCATATCTACCTCAAAAAACTCCGCGCCTTCATGGAAGCGAATTACCCCGGCAAGATTCTCTTGTGCGAAGCCAACCAATGGCCCGAAGACGTACGCCCCTACTTCGGCGATGGCGACGAATTTCACATGGGATTCCACTTCCCCATCATGCCGCGCATCTACATGGCGCTCAAAAAGGAACGCGCGGACGACATGATCGAGATCCTCAGCCGCACGCCATCCATCCCGGAGAATTGTCAATGGTGCACCTTCCTCCGCAACCACGATGAACTGACTCTCGAAATGGTCACGCCGGAAGAACGCCAATGGATGTGGGAACAGTACGCGCCTGAACCTCGCATGAGGATCAACCTCGGCATCCGCCGCCGCCTCGCGCCTTTGCTGGATAACGACCGTCGAAAGATCGAACTGGCGAACTCATTGCTATTCACTCTGCCCGGCTCGCCCATCGTCTACTACGGCGACGAGATCGGCATGGGAGACAACATCGAACTCCCCGACCGCAACGGCGTCCGCACGCCGATGCAATGGGACAATTCAGCAAACGCAGGATTCACGAGCGGAAGACCGTTTGCGCCGGTGATACAAAATTATCCGCGCATCAATGTCGCAGGACAGGTGGACGAAAAAGATTCGCTTTTCCACACGATTCGGCGCATGATCGAGACTCGTAAAAAATATCCCGCCTTCGGTCATGGGGCAATGGAATGGATTAACGTTGATAACCCCGCGCTTGCTGTCTACACCCGGTCATTACAAGGCATCACGCTTCTCGTCATCAACAACTTGAGCGCATCACCTCAGAAAGTTTCACTCCCCGCAGAATTACACGGTGGACACGTCAATCTCATCGCTGAGACTCGAACAAAGATTGATATGTCACTCGATCTTCAGCCATACGAATATCGGTGGCTGAAACGAATTTAGACTCCCACAAATTTTTCATCATTGAAGTAGAATCAAGTTCACAGGACAAGAGAGCATCTTGTCCTGCTTTATTCCAACACCGAGGCGTATCAATGACCACACCAGAATGGGTGCAAGACGCGATCTTTTATCAGATTTTCCCCGACCGATTTGCGCGCGGCAGGCGCATGCCCGATATCGGATTCGAGGCGTGGGATTCGCCTCCCACTCCGCACGGATTCAAAGGCGGCGACTTGTACGGCGTCGCCGAACGACTCGATTATCTAAAAGACTTGGGCATCAACGCTCTATATCTCAACCCGATCTTCTCTTCGGCTTCCAATCATCGCTACCATACATTCGATTACTATAACGTAGACCCGCTGCTCGGCGGCAACGACGCCCTGCGCGCCCTGCTGGATAAAGCGCGCAAGAAAAACATCCGCGTCATTCTCGACGGGGTGTTTAATCACGCCTCGCGGGGCTTTTGGCAATTTCATCATGTTCTCGAAAACGGAGCAGGCTCGCCGTACAAGGATTGGTTCTTCTTCGATGAAGAGAGATTGACGGGTAAAAAGCATTGGGGCGCGTACCCAAGCCCGCATGAGCAAAAACTTCTGCATCACGAGGATAGCCTCACCGCCATCGGCTATCGCGCATGGTGGAATTTGCCCGCTTTGCCAAAGTTCAACACGAACATGCCCGCAGTGCGCGAATTTCTTTTTGATGTTGCCGAATTCTGGATGAAATTCGGCGTGGACGGCTGGCGGCTGGACGTGCCTGCTGAAATTAACGATGACTCGTTCTGGCAGGAATTCCGACAGCGCGTGCGAGCGGTCAACCCTGAGGCGTATATCGTCGGCGAGATCTGGCACGAGTCACAGCGCTGGTTGCAGGGAGATCAGTTCGACGCAGTGATGAACTACATTGCCACAAATGCATGCGCAGCGTTCTTCCCTGCCAAACATCTCGACCTGCGCGTAACACATCAACAATCGAACTTTCGCAACATTCAACACGCCATTGACGCGCACGAGTTTGCCGACCGCATTGACTACATGATGAGATTGTACAAGCCCGAAACTACGCGCTCGCAATTGAACCTGCTCGACAGCCATGACATGCCGCGCTTTTTATCGTTCGCAAGCGGCGATAAAAACTCGCTCAAACTCGCGTGGCTGTTCATGATGACCATCTCCGGCGCGCCGTGCATTTACTATGGCGACGAGATCGGTCTCGATGGCGAACACGATCCCTTTTGCCGAAAGTCATTCTCTTGGGATGAACACACGTGGGACAAAGACCTGCTCGGATATTTCAAACAGATCATCGCATTGCGGAAAAAAAATCCCGCTCTGCGTCGCGGCGATATGAAACGTCTCTGGTCGGCGCACGGCGTATACGCCTTTTCGCGCTCGTTCGAGGGGAAAACTTTCATCGTTGCGCTGAATGTGTCAGAGAAGCCAGAGCAGGCTGAGGTGGCGATAGAAGCGAAACGGCCAAAGCCGGTCTTTGGTCACGCATCGGACATATCCGCACAAGACGGGCGATTGAGGCTCACCATCCCCGCTCGAAGCGGAGTGGTATTGAGATAAAGCGTAGCGCGGGACAGAATCCCGCGCTACGTTTTTAAGTTTGATAGTTTTTGACAGATCCATATCGGGTTTTGACACTCATCCTCTCATAACGATAATCAACCGCGTGGGTTTGATTGTTCAAAGGAAAGGATTGCCATGCCAGAACACAGCGCGCAAGCGACTCTCGACAGAATCTTTGGAGATCTTGCGAGCGACGATGCTACAAGACAGTTATCGGCGTTGAACGAGCTCGAACGAACGGGGTATTCTAGCGCGGCTATCCTTAGCCAGTTAGAACGATTGGCTATTCACGCCGAGGGAGCGGTGCAGAAGCTCGCAATCAGCGCGTTGAACTTAAAGACCAACCAACGTGTCTCTGCGCTCAGGACGGATATTTCAAAACAAAGCCGTATGTTGATTCTGCGCGAAATTAATACTTGGAAAAACAGCGGGTTGCTGGAGCCGCATCGCGCCGATGTTCTTCGGCGGCGTTATGATTTTGATATTCATGAGGGCGTTCCAGTTAAACAAACCGTTGAGAAAACTACCGAGCCAACGGAAGAACAAAAAGTCGAAGCGAACGAATCGACTCCAAGCGAGGCGCCCGAGATCGTTTTTCCTCCGCGCCAAACCTTCACGCAGTCTCTGTTAAGCGAAACAAGCATCGGTATCTATTTATATCTGGGCGCGTTCTTTGTGATCTCTGCGGCGGCGATCCTTGCCGCGCTCGTGGAATCCGCGCGCCTGCCTATTCTATTACTAACCACAGCTGCCTTTGCCGTTGCGGCAATCGGTTTCAAGGTACGCCTGCCTCAGCCTAGCTTTGCATTCGGCGTCGTTTTCTCATTCTTGCTCATCATTGACGCAGGCGTGATTGCCGATGTCTCTCAACTTGCCGATCGTTCCCTCAACGCGTATAGGTTCTTCGTTTTTATCGGAATGTCGTTCATATGGGGATACTGTACATGGTTCTACGAGTCGCGCTTGTTCAGCATCGCTTCACTGCTCGCCTTCACGCTTGGCGGAACGAATGGCGTGGCGGCATTTGCAGGGTCAAGCGATTGGATCATAGCGGCAACCGGAGCTTCCGCGTTCGCCGGACTGACGGGAACGCGTCTTCTAAAGAATTGGAAGGGACAAGGTTTTGCGACGCCCGTCTTCCTAACTTCTCAGGCAATGCAAGTCATCGCCATTCAAAGTTCATTCTCGTTGATCATGGTAAATCTATTCGCAACGAACCCCCCAGCCGATATTTGGATAGCGCATACTCTGACGTGGGCTTTTGCCGCCTCCTTCTTTGCCGTGAGCGACACCCTCGCCTCTTTCATCCTTTTCCCGTGGTTGTCTGTCGCGTCGCTGTTCCTTCTCCCCTGGTTGTTCCTCTCCACCTTCAACGCATCTGTCATTGTGATGGGCGCGGGGTTTGCGACATGGGGAGCTTTAGCCGCGTTTGGCAGTGAAATTACGCAATACGGAAACAACGCCCAACTAAAGAGGTTTGGCTTCCCCATGCTCGCGCTATCGGTACCGTTGCTGGCGACCGCCGTGGTTCTCGGAGCGGTTGAAGGCGTTGCATACGCGTTTGCGACATTCGTTTTCTGCGCCATCGTCTACGGCTTCCTCAATGTCCTGCAACCGCGTTGGTATGTATGGACAGCCGCGTTGCTTGCCGGGCTGGGGGCTTATCTTGCTTTTTTCGCGCTTCCATTTATGGAAAGGGCAAATTTCTTCATTGGTTTTCAACTCTTGCTCGCGAGTGTTTTATTGCTCCTGCCTGAACTTTTCTTCACAGGCACTCTCACCGCCGCGCGCTCATGGAACTGGCCTCCCGTCGCGCTGGGGAGTGTTGTCGTTGCGTTCAATGTCCTGGTCGTTCACGCTTATATGATCGGCGAGACGCCCCACATCGGAAACGTCTCTATCGTCATTGGGGTCTATGCGATACTGGCCGCGGCATACGCGCTTCGGTTCAAATCACCCGTTATCGGCTACCTTGCAACCGCATCGTTTGCATTAGCCGTTAGATATGCGCACCTCTACTTCGAAAGCGACTTGTGGTTACCCATATTGATTGCGCTATCAGTCGTGTATTACGCCGTCGGGTTTTTCCTCGCCCGCAAAGATCAAGCCAAGACATGGTCGCAGATGTTTATCTTCAGCGGCCTCGGCCTCGGCGCGCTCGTTTCGCTTGGCGAGATATACCCATACCAAACTTTACACGGCTTGTATGTGGCAGTCGTTGCCGCGTTATTCATCATTGAAATGTTTGCGCGCCGAAACGGATGGCTTGAAATAGGCGCGCACGTTATTCTCAGCATTGCCGCATATCTCTCCATTCTCGATTTCTTTTATCTGATCCTGGGGTTAGACGAACTCAAACTCCCGGACTACAGGAACATCATGTTCGCGCTAAATTTGGTGTGGCTGGGCGGAGATGCGCTCTTCGAGAGGGCGCTCAAAGAGCGCAAAGTGAATCTGTTTGTACAACTAATCGGCGGCGGGGTTGCTGTTATCAACGCATTGTGGCTACTCGCCGCTTCCGACAGCGAAGCCGCAATCTTCTTCGGCATGTACTCGATTTTCTTTGCAGGATACGCGCTGCTCTATCGCCAGCCGTATTTCGGAATCGCCTCCACGGCGTCCTTGCCGCTGGCTCTCTATTTCGGATTGCAGGCGGCAGTGCAAACATCGGAGTTATTGTCAAGCAGCGGGCTGACAGGCGCCGCATTTTGGTGGCTGCTCCCCCTCGTTGCGCTTGCAATTGTATACTACATTGCCGGGCGAATTTCATATCGAACCGATGGAAACAATTGGAATTCCATCTTCCTCTTTAGCGGACTGGGGCTTGGAACATTTATCGCGCTGATCTCACCGTTCCAGGCGGGAGGCGCAGAAAACGCTTTACCGATCGCGCTTGCGGCGACACCGTTTGCGGTAGAGGCATTTGTCCGTCGGGATGTATGGCTGGCTTTTCCCGCCAACGGGCTTTACCTGATCTCGTATTTCACCCTACTCGATAAACTCAACGTGAATGAGCCTCAATATTTCAGCATCGGCGCGGCGTTGCTCGGCTTGTTGATGCACTACCTGCTTGTTCGCGCGAAAAGCCGGGTGGGCGCCTTCGTCATGGGGATGGGTTCGCAATTGGTCTTGCTTGGCACAACGTTCATTCAAATGACGTCCACGGATCGACTGGGCTTCTTCCTCGTGTTGTTCGCACAATCGCTTGTCATTCTGGCATATGGCATCTTGATGCGTTCGCGCAGTTTAGTCATCGCGCCGATCGGTTTTGTTGCGCTTGGCACGTTATCCGTTCTATACAGCGCGATGAAGGGACTCTCAGTTGTGTTTATCGTCGGCGTGACGGGAATCACCCTGCTTGTCCTCGGTGTAGCCGCTGTGCTAATGCGCGAACGGCTTACCATGCTTGCCGAACGTTTCAGCGAATGGAATGCGTAGAAAATTGAGAGGAACATATGGACGAACCACCGATCTCAAATCCGTCGGATGATGGAAAAAAGAATTTTCAATCTTCGGATGTTTCGGAAGGAATGAGCCCGCTTGACGAGGGCGAGTCGAGCGGATCCAGCCTGGCATGGTTGATGCTGGGAGTCGCCGCAATGGGATGCGGCTTGCTCGTTGCGGCAAGTCTATTTTTCTTCCGCGCCGATGCGCAGGAGCTGTACGATCAATACTTTCCGTCTCCTACGGCGACGAGCACGAATACGCCGATACCCACCGCAACCACCAGCCCCACGCCGACCCTGAAGCCTACGCCGACCCTGACACCTACACCCACGCCTAATCTGATGGCGCAAGCCTATGAAGGCACAGCCGTTTTTGTGGCGGATGCGTGGATGAATCGAATCACAGAATCGTTCGACAACAACCAATTTGGCTGGCATGTCGGCACAGACGATGATGATTACGCGCTCACGAGCTTCACGGTAAGGGATGGAAAATATATTTGGGAGGCTACCGCGCATCAGGGCTTTCTCCAGCGAATCCGCGCGAGCGTCTCGCCGATCAAGGATTTCTACTTTTCTGTGGAGATCACCCAACCCGAATCGGTCGCCGATGTTGATTACGGCATCTACTTCGGGGAAGATAAGGATGACAATTATTACTATTTCGGCATAGATAACAACGGCAAATTCGGCTTATGGCTGTACAACAACGCGGAATGGACGCAATTAATTGAAGAGACTCTATCGCCTGCCTTTAAACAAGGTGAAACCAACAAGGTGTCGATGATTGCAGATGGGAATCACTTCATCTTTTTCATCAACGACGAATTTGCCGCCGAATACTTCGACGAAACACTCGCGGCTGGCAGGGTAGGCATGGCAATTGAGATCAGCCAGCCCGACCTTCATGCCATTTTTGAATTCGATAATTTGATCGTCAAACTAAAAAAATAGAATCACCCTTGCGCATTGTTCCATACCGCAAAGTTCACTTTGCGCCCATAGCCTGAGAAAAACAGACGAATTGCAAGATAAATCTTACTGTCCTGCGTTATGCAAGACTGCGAAGCGTCTCGCCTTTTGGGCTTTTCTTGAGCAAGAGCGACATGAATGCTTGTCCTGAATTTATCGAAGGGTCGCATTACGGAAACCAGATGGGTTTCAACGGCGGAACCTCAGTGATTAAAGGCCGCTTTCACCAACGCAGGCAGGATCTCGCCTGATCTTCCGTGAAAAGAAAAATCCGCTTGAGGAGTTAGCGGCGTCGGTTCAGCGTTGATCTCAACGATGACCGCGCCGTTTTTCTTTGCGGCATGCGCCAGCGACGCGGCAGGCTGGACTACGCCCGACGTGCCAATCGAAAAATAGACATCGCACGCGCGAGCCGCTTCGACCGCCCTTTCGAGCTGGTCGCGCGGAAGCGACTCTCCGAACCAGACGACATCCGGGCGGAGCAAGCCATCGCAATGATCACAGCGAGGAACTGTTTCAGAATCTTCATCCCACGTTTCAGCAAACTTCCCACATTCGGAGCATCGCACGCGCTGAATGTTGCCATGCAGTTCAAGCAGGTTATGCGTCCCTGCCATGCGATGCAAGCCGTCTACATTTTGAGTAATGAGAATAAATTGGGGTTTCTTCTTTTCGATCTCAACCAACGCGTAATGCCCGGGGTTGGGGCGCGCGCCTTTGATGGCTTCGCGCCGCCACGCGTACCAATCCCAGACGAGTTTGGGGTCGCGGGCAAAGGCTTCAGGCGAGGCGAGGTCTTCAGGTTTGTATTGCGCCCACAGACCGACTTGAGAATCGCGGAAGGTGCGGAGTCCGCTTTCTTGTGACACGCCGGCCCCCGTCAGCGCGACCAGTTTGCCCGTCCGCGCAAGAAGCGAGAGGAGCTCCGCCGGAAAAATCACGGGATATACGCCCGGCACATGTTCAGGGAGAGGGTCTTGTCATACACCTGTGAGCGGAAGAGTTCCACGCCGTCTTCATCGTAGGCGATCAGTTGATATTCGACCCAGGCTTGGATGAACCAGTAATACTTGCGGATGTTTCTCGCGCCGATCTCGTAGGTGAAGGTCCCGTTATTGCCCGGTATCATTTCAACAGAACTCCAATCGCCCAACAACATGGTATCCGATTTTTCGCGCGGGCGCAGGAACAGCAACACGTAATCGGTGTGGATGATATCCGACACGAAGGCTGTGATCTTGACGGAGCGCGGCGAGCATGGACCGGAATTCCAATGGATCGTGCCTCCGGAAAGTAGGATGGTGAGGAAGCCTTTGTTGACCGGTGTGAAGAACGAATCACCCGCCACCGTGGAAGGCGGCTTGAACGTAGGGGTCGGGAATGGCGTGGAGGTTTCTGTTTGCTCTGGCACAAGCGGCGTTGCGGTTGGGGTAAACGTGACCGGCGTGGGCGTGAGTGTGGCAAACAGGTCTGCGGTTGGGAACAATGTGACGGTCGGTTGCGGCGTAGGCGAATCCTGCGGGATGGGCGTGGGAGTGGCGATCATTTCGAGAATCGGACCCAGCCCCGCGCAACCGCTCATCAAAAATGCGGCGGCGAACAAAATGGGAAATAATCGTTTCATGAAGAATCCTCTGAGCGCTCGATGGTCATCAAGGCATGTTCATTGCCCGGCAACTGGTGAGCGAAATATCGGTACGCGAGACGATCGAGCGGCTCAACACCGTCAACCCTACTGTGGAGGCAACAAATTGATATTGAAGCCACGCATCTTGAAAATCTTTATGGTCGACGATCTGTTCGATGTGCAAGGTATAGAAATAGGTCCCTTTGTCGTTATCGTTCATGATAGCGCCCGCGCCCCACGGAGTTTTTCGCCCGGAGTATTTATCTTGCAAGCGAACGAAGAGTAGGACGTAGCGCAGTCCGCGCTTCTTCATGACGGTGGTGATCAACTTGACCGACCGCGCGCCATCGCATCCATATCCCCATACGAGTTGGTTCGTAGACCTTTGGGCGGATACAAACAACTGCGGCCCGGGCGTGAAGAGGCTGACGTCGAGCGGCTCAAGCGTAATGGTGGGGCGAACCGTGGGCGTGAAGGTCGGGCGCGGCGTTTCAGTCACACGCGGGGTTCCGGTGGGCGGGGTTGTGGTCGCTTCCGCCGTGTGGATGGCGAATAGATCGGGGGTAAACGTGTCGGGCATGCCGAAAGCAGTTGGGGTTGGACCTTGGGTACTCGTCTGCGTGGGTTGCAGAAACGCCAGAGATTCGGGAAGTGAGGCGCAACCGGCAAGGAGGGAGATGATGGCAGTGATGATAATAATTCGTTTCATGAAATACCTTTGATATCAGGTCTCAACGATCTCGTCTGCTAACCGTTGCGAAGACAAACAAAAGGAATGATGCGGGTTTGCGGAAACCAGCAGGTAGATCACGGCTCCCATTGCGGTTGCCAGTCGGGTTCAGGATCGGTAGTCACCTGCCGCGTATCGGTTCCATCGGCGCGCATGATAAATATATCAGCCTGATCGTTATTTCGCAACGAGTTGAAGGCGATCCACTGACCATCGGGCGAGTAGGAGCTAGCGGCGTTGTTCCCGCCATCGGTAAGTTGCGTCGCGGTCTGCGCTACGACATCGATGCGAAAGATATCTTTGTCGCCATCGGGTCCCGCGTAGATGAGCAGGTAGCGCCCATCTGGTGACCAGTCGAGGCTACCACCAATTCCGGCGAGGTTGCGTGTTAACTGCCGGACATTCGAGCCATCGACCCCCATGAGAAAGATTTGATATTCGTTCGGGCTGTTCACTGCCATTGCAAAAGCGATGGTGTTCCCATCCGGGGACCAGTCTGCCGCCACAATGGTATCTGCTCCTGTGTAAAGCAGGCTCGCGTTTTCGCCATTATTATCCACCATCCACAAGGAAGTGGGACCTGTGCCGGCGCGGTTGGCAAATAGGATTCGCCTTCCATCCGGCGAAAAACTGGGCGAGATCACATTCCCAATGAAGTCTGTCAGGCGGATCAATTTCGCCCCATCAAAAATGAAGAGGAACAGATCGAACGCGCCTCCATTCTGATTCGAAGCGTAGACGATGGAGCCGCCTTTCGGCGAAAAGACGGGATAATAATTATGCGCCTGCACGTTGGTCAATTGCTGATATCCCGTCCCATCGGCGTTGACCCAACACAACTGGTTGAAGTCGCCTCGCGTGCAGGTGAAGATGATTCGCCCAATGTTTGGCTTGGTCGGCGCCGGGAGCGGCGTCCGCGTGGGGAGCGCGGTTGGCAGATCTTGGTTTTCAACGTTGACCGTCGTAATATCGATCTGGTTGACCGGGATGAGGAAACACAACCCAACCGCCAGAACAACCAGAAGCAAACCGATCGGCAGGCGGAAGCGGGATTCGCCACCGCGCCGTGAAAAGATGCGTCGCCGGGACATGCTGGAATTTTAATCCCATCTGTTCATATCAAATTTTGGAAAATAGTTGTAAATTCGTTTGAAAAGTTGTACAGTATGTTATCCGTAGTTCAGGGAACCAGGTCCTTGCCGCAGTTGCGCCGCATCAAGAACTAATTTCGCGATCCGCCGAGAAACAGGAAACGGGCAATCAACGTGAATAACTCCGAGCCGCACTCCTTCCAAAAGTCTCTCCTTGAAATTCTCAAGGAGACAAGTATTTACGTTCCCATCGTAATAGTCTTCATCACATGGGTCTTCGGTCTTGCGCCAGAACCTTACACAGTGATAACCGCCACACTCGCGCCCCTAATTCTGGCTTTACTTCTGGCAGGAACACTCTTACCAAAAATTTCTCGTCGAAAAGACGGCGCAGCGCCAACCAACCTCGTCGTTGTTGGAGAGCCGCGCAAAAGCACCCCGTTTTGGAGCCTTCTGGTCGACCCGCTCCGCAGGCATAGCGCCCACTCGTATGCATATTCGCTATTTCGCAGGCGATTGGGAATTCTACTCATTGTGGGGTTTCTGGCGTTTTCAATCGTAAACGCCATCTGCAATTTTAGAAACATGCAGGATGAACTTCTCGGGTTACAGGATTGCTTCGGCTCGCGTAAAGAGGACTCTTTATTTGTGGTCATTGCCGAATTTTCCCAATCGGATACTCTGCCAAAGATCGAAATCGTGGAAAATTTACACGACCATCTCATCAGCAATCTCGATGAAGAAAAGTTTAGGGTCTGCCGTTCAAGCGTCAACAATCCGATCAAATTGCGCGTGGACGCGTTGGAACTTGCCGACAAGACCAAAGCGGACATGATCATTTGGGGCAGTCGCAACATCGCATATAAAGTTCATATCGAATTACCAGATTGGGATCGGATTAACCGCGAGGTTTCATATCTACCCGCCGATGAAACCGGCGATTTCAATTTCATAAAGTTAGAAACCAAGCATTTGGGCTATCTGACAGAATTTACTCTCAGCGAGGTTCTGTTCGAAGCAGGCGAAGTGGAAGAGGCGCAGCAACGGATCGAAGAAGCGATTGCCCGCGCAGAAAGCGAAAATCTGGGAGAAACCATACCCAAGGATCTCTCGGAGGGCTACTTCTTGAAAGGGCTCATGTTTGATCCCGGCACAGAACTGGAAATTGGACAGAACCCCAATTCGGATCTACAAAAAGCGATCCACGCTTATTCGCGGTCTGTGGATTTGAACGGACAACAATACGCCGCGCGTCTTAATTTAGGAGTCCTCCATAGCAATAACGGTGAGAATGACAAGGCGATGGACGATTACACACAATTGATACTGGACGAGGATTCGCCTTTCATTGCCATCGCCTATATCAACCGCTCTGCCCTGCAACCAACACGCGAGGCGGCGGAAAGCGACCTGGCAGCCGCGATCGAACTCTCACCGGCGGAAGGCTATTTTTTTCGCGCCATCGCTCGCAGGGAGTGGGGCGATGTTGAAGGCGCGTTTGCCGACTTTGCCAGCGCTATTGCGGAAGATCCTGAAAATACCGTTACTTATCATGTGTTGGGAATGTTTCAACTCGAGGAAGGCATGTATGCAGACGCCCGACACACCTACGAAACGCTCATGCCGCATCTAGACGATGAGTTTCGAGAAACTGTCATAGACGAACTTAATGAACTTGGCGAGTCTCAGCCTGAAACCAAAGCCGCAGTATCGGAAATCATCAAGGAGGTGCTGAGAAAATAGACTCTATCGGAAATAAAAATGGGGACGCAGAAAAACGCTGATCAACGCTGATTCAAAGAAAAAATCTGCGTTTTCTGCGCGCTTCGCGGTCAGCGTCCAAAATGGTTTGTTCTGCTTATTACCGATAAAGTCTAATAAAACATCAAACTCATGACACTGTTATATGGATTCAACCAGATCGATGAAAGGAAAAAACCATGGATGGGCGATTACAAAAAGCAACTCCCCCTGTGCCGATCGATCAACATTACCAGGTCTTCCAGGAGGCGGAAGAAAGCATTAAAGGTCAATTGGCTGAGGGAGATCACTATCTTCTACTTTGCGGACTTGAAATTGGCTATATGCCGGAAAGCGACGCGGACGACTCGCCGACCTTCCCTTACACCATGAAGTTTGGATACCTTGAATCGCTTGACTGCGCAATGGACAACGAAAGCGAAGAAATCAGCGAAAGCGACTGGGATGAACAAACCCGTGGGACACTTTCAACACACCCGCTCCCGATCGAGTACCTCGATAAGTTATATGAACAGGCTAAGGCTTCACTTGAATCTGCCGCCGGCACACCATTGGCTATAGGGGTGAAAATTGTTTTATACGGAAGCCCGCTGATGGGTTATAGCATTGGGTGCCTGTGTGGAAGAAGAGGCCAAAAGAGGAGAAAGTACTGCTACTACGACAAGCGCAAACATAAGAATAAGTGCTACTGCACCCGGAAACTTTGCAACTGAATCTAGTAAAAACCGCAGGCTGATGCCTGCGGTTTTTACGCAGCCAGAACGATGCGAAAAAGCCGCGCAATTCGTCTATTCTTCGGCTACAATTACCATACACCGCCGAGGAAATTCATTTTCAGCGCCACTCATCGGGTAAGATAGAGAAATTGAAGATCGTCCCGTACGGCAACGTTCACGTTGCCATACCCCCCGCGCAAAGTAATAGACTCTATCGGAAATAAAAACGGGGACGCAGAAAAAATCAGCGCTTTCAGCGCGCTTTGCGGTCAGCGTCTAAAATGGTTTGTTTGGCTTATTACCGATAAAGTCTAATGAAATCAAACAAATACTGAATCGCGCATAGTTAACGTTCTCGAACGCCAACTATGCTTCATATCATACCTACAGAGAAACCCATGCCATCCTTCCCTATTGCCCCAAAACGGGACCATCTCATCACCCAGCACGGAAAGACCCGCAGCGACGAGTATTACTGGCTTCGTGAAAAAGAAAACCCCGAAGTTTTGGATTATTTGCGCGCCGAAAACGATTACCTCGAAGAGGTTCTTGGTCACACCAAACCCCTGCAAGAGACGCTCTTCGCCGAAATGAAGGGAAGACTCAAAGAAGCCGATTCAAGCGTCCCTGAGAAAAGAGGCGGGTATTTCTATTATTCGCGCATGGAAGAGGGCAAGTCTTATCCCATCTATTGCCGTAAGAAAGGCTCGCTCGAAAGCCCCGAAGAAATTTTGCTCGATCACAACGCGCTGGCGGAGGGACATGATTTTTCCAGCGTCGGCGCGGTGGAGGTCAGCCCGGACGGTAACATGCTTGCGTATACGCTGGACTATGAAGGCAACGAGGCCTATACGATCCACTTCCGCGATCTGGTCACCGGGAAGCAGTTCGATGAAACGATCCCCAATACTTCGGGCAGTGTCTACGAACTCGGCGGCGTGGAATGGGGCAACGACAGCGAAACGATCTATTACATCACACTGGATGCGGCTCTGCGCCCCGAGACACTGTACCGCCACAAGATCGGAACCGACCCCGCTGGCGACGAACTGCTTTTTCACGAAGCCGACCAGTCATATTTTTTGTGGATGCACAAATCGCGCGACGATAAATACATCATGACCTATCATCACAGCACCATCACGCGTGAGATGCGTTTTCTCTCGGCGGATGATCCTCAAAGCAAACTACGCGTGGTGCAGGAGCGCGTTACCGGGCTTGAATATTTTGCCGCCCACCGCAATGGAAATTTCTACATCGTCAACAACGATGGCGCGAAGAATTTCAAACTCAGCATCGCGCCTGTGGAGCGTCCAGGGAAAGAGAATTGGGTGGAAGTCATCCCCCACCGCGAGACTGTATTGCTTGAGGGTGTGTCGGCATTTCAACATCACATCGTGTTGCGCGAACGCACAGGCGGGTTGAGGCAAATCCGCATTTGCAACCCGGACGACATGAACGACTCTCGTCTGGTGCAATTCCCCGAACCTGCCTATTCCGTCGAATTCGAGCACAACCCTGAATTCGACTCTCGCCTGCTTCGCATCAACTACTCGTCCTTCATCACGCCCGCCACGATCGTCGATATCGACATGAACACCGGCGCATGGCACGTAAAAAAAGTAACCGAAATTCCCAGCGGCTACAACAAAGAAGAGTACGTTTCCGAACGCATTCACGCCACCGCCCCAGATGGAGCGCGCGTGCCTATCTCCATCGTATACAAAAAGGGACTGGCGCGGGATGGGCGGAATCCAACCCTCCTGCATGGATACGGGGCGTACGGCGCCATCATCGACGCGGAGTTTGCATCCAGCCGCCTCTCTCTTCTGGACCGTGGGTTTGTGTTCGCCATCGGACACATTCGCGGCGGGCTGGATATGGGCCGCGCCTGGTACGAAGGCGGGCGCGTCTTCAACAAGAAAAACTCCTTCACCGATTTCATCGCCTGCGCGGAATATCTCATTCAAGAAGGCTACACCTCAAAAGAGAAATTGGGCATCATGGGCGTATCCGCCGGTGGGTTGCTCGTCACCGCCAGCCTGACCATGCGCCCGGACTTGTTCAAAGCCGTAGTCGCTAAAGTGGCATTCACCGATGTGGTCACGTCGATGAGCGATCCTACCATCCCATTGACCACCCTCGAATGGAACGAATGGGGCAACCCCGAAATTAAAGAGGAGTTCGAGTATATGATCTCCTATTCGCCATACGACAACATTCGCGCAACCGAATATCCGCGTATGTTACTCACTACCGGCCTGAACGACCCGCGTGTGGCATATTGGGAACCTGCCAAATTTGCCGCCCGCCTGCGCGCCACCAGAACAGACGGGAACCTGCTCGCGCTCAAAACCAATTACAGCGCGGGTCATGCCGGCTCCAGCGGACGATATGACCACCTCAGAGAGATTGCGCTCGAGTATGCGTTCTTGATCGACCAGCTTGGCGCCAAGCGAAAAAGCGTATAATCCTGAAGTCCAACAAAAGAACGGAGAAATTCATGGACCGTTATCTTGTCGAATCACATCACGAAGCGCATGACTGCGACGCCATTATCAAGGAGATCAACGCCGCGGGATATTTGCATTATTTCGAGTGGGGTTGTCACGACGGAGTCCACGCCGGCTGGGCGATCATCGAAACCGATAACCGCGAGCACGCCCGGCAGATCGTCCCCTGGCAGATCCGCGACAAAGCGCGGGTGGTGAAACTGGAAAAGTTCGGCTCCTCAAAGCCGCATGTGAAGAAGGAAATTTAAAACGAAGTACCGCAAAGTTCACTTTGCGCCTGCCTGTCGAAAGGCCGCATGGACGTTGCCGCGCAATGCCGTACGATACACAAAAACCCGCCCCGAAATTAGTCTTTCGGAGGCGGGCTTCTTTCTTAAGCATGACTTACGCAGATCGAAAACCTTTTGCCGCGAATTTCACTAATTCACGCGAATTTTTAAAAAATTAGCGGAAATTCGCGTAATTCGCGGCTTGGT
>JAJTXU010000339.1 GCA_021462845.1 Anaerolineales bacterium | reverse complement strand
AGGCATTCGCGCCAACATTTCTTCGTTCACCAGACATCACCCAAATATTTCGATGACGAAGGCGAAGATCGCTGGCAATTATGTCAATAGCATTTTGGCGAAGACCGAATCGGTGCGGCTCGGTTTTGAAGAGGCGATCATGCTCGACCCGCAAGGCTATGTGGCGGAATGTACGGGCGAGAATTTATTTATCGTGCGCGATGGCAGGATCGTCACCCCGTCCACCGCGCCTGTGCTGGAGGGGATCACGCGCCATTCCATCTTCACGATCGCCAAAGACCTGGGCTATGAGGTCGCCGAAGCGCCCGTCTCGCGCGATCAACTGTATATTGCCGATGAAGTCTTCGTCTGCGGCACAGCCGCCGAAGTGATCGGCTTGAGCGAAATTGATTTTAGAACCATCGGCGACGGCAAATCGGGCAAGATCACGCGCGCGATTCAAAATGTCTATCACGATGCGATCCGCGGGAAAGTGAAGAAGTATGAGGGGTGGTGTGAGTATGTTGGATAAAATAGTTAAAAAATGAACTGCGAAGGCCGCTAAGAACGCGAAGAAAGCTATTTCTTCTTAGCGGCCTTCGCGGTCTTGGCGGTTTATAAAATAGTGACAATTTTTTTTGGGGCTATAATCAACTTTATGTTCACAAAAAATTCCAGAAATCGGTACGACAAAAAAGATTCGCTGGAACTCGGTCGCCGCGCGGAGGATTCCTTTGCGCGGCTTGCCGTTAAGCATGGATTCAAAGTGACGGCTTCATCGGAAAAAGGGAACATAGATGAACACTACGACTATGTCATCGAGCGGGATGGGAAGTCTCACAAAGTGGATGTGAAAAGTATTAAACGCAAATCACGAGAGGACAAAGAACTGCAAGATGAATTCTTATGGATCGAACTGCACGGCGTCCGCGCGGATGATAAAGGCTGGCTGTACGCCGGTCACGCAGACTTGATCGCCTTTGAACTCGCCAACAGTTTCCGCATCGTGGACCGTCTCGAATTGATCGCCCTCGTCGAAAAACTTGTGGACTTCGACGCGAAGGTGTCCTCGCCGAAAGACGCGCTGTACAAAGTCTATTCGCGCAAGTCGCGACCCGATCTGTTGACGATGCTCAAATCGGAGGATTTACTGCAACTCCGTCATGCGGAGTGGGGGAAGTGATTGTTATGGATGCGATCATCACCGCAGTCCGCCTCAGTTCGGGGCATACATTCAGCAAACTATTCAGAATAACCGTGAATGGTTGACACGTAGTGACGACTTTAGTCGTCTTGTTACTGCTAAAAAGCGACTGAAGTCGCTACTACGCTGTCAGGT
>JAJTXU010000338.1 GCA_021462845.1 Anaerolineales bacterium | reverse complement strand
GGGGGGGCTGTATGGGACGACGGACGCGTGGCGTTATTACAATGCGTTGTATTACCCGTATGTGCGGGGGGTGAAGCTGCTGGGACGGAACGGGAGCGATGGATTGGAGACCGAGGCGCAGACAGTGGTGGCGTGGTTTCGGGCGCAAGTTCCAGAGCGGACGCTGTACAACTGGCAGAACGCGGCGGCGAGATTGATCGCGCAGGATTTGCGGGAACGCGCGGAGACTGCCGCCTAGGGGGTGTTTGTCGTCGTCGTCGTCGCCGCCGCCGACAAAGATTACGGCACCCCCTCCTGCGCTACGCGCTTCCCGGCAGCCGCACAAGGCGCTGCACGCCGTAAACGGTGGAGGCAAAGACGGGAACGGACGCCAAGGTCATCATAGCACAAATGATCTGGTTTGGGGTTACCAAATGGTCAGAAGCCGTTTGAAAAGTAGGAAATAAAGCGATAAATTGGAGGGATGAGAAAAACATACAAAAGTGATTTAACGGACAAAGAGTGGGAACTCATCGAGCCGCATATTCCAGTAGCCAAACGGGGAGGCCGACCACGGAAGACGAATATGCGGGAAGTGTTGAATGCCATCTTCTATGTACTGAAAACGGGTTGTCAGTGGGATCTGCTGCCCCATGATTTTCCGCCCAAAGGAACGGTGTATCATTACTTCAATACGTGGCGAAAAGAGAGTGTGTGGGAGCAGATTAATCAAGCAGTACGCGAGGAATTGCGGCAAGCGATGGGACGAGAAGCGACCCCCAGCGCAGCCATCATGGATAGCCAGTCGGTGAAAACGACTGAAAAAGGGGGCATCGGGGGTTTGACCGGCACAAGCGGGTGAAGGGTCGCAAACGGCATTTATTGGTGGATACACAAGGGTTGGTGTTAAATGCCGTCGTGAGCGAAGCCAACATTGATGATCGGGAGATTGCTCAATGGCTTCTGCAAAGCGCTCAAGCCCAGCTCCCGCGCCTCAAACTGATTTGGGTCGATGCGGGCTATCAAGGCCAACGCTTTCTGGATCGCTTTCCCCTTCGAACTGGCGTCCATTTACAGGTGGTGAAACGCCCCTCTCAACAACCTCATTTTCAAGTCCTCCCCAAGCGTTGGATCGTCGAGCGCACCTTTGCTTGGCTGGGCAATGCCCGTCGGTTAGCCAAAGACTATGAACTCTATCTCAAATCCAGCACGGCCATGATCTATGCTGCTATGACCCGTCTCATGCTGCGTCAACTCGCTCGTTTTCCTACCTGAATCCACTTTTCAAACGGCTTCTGACCATTTGGTAACCCTAAACCAAAACATTTGTGCTACACTGTATGTGGCGTTCGTTCCATCAGCACGACGCGGCGCAGCTTAACAACCGCATCGATCAACACAGGCTGAGAGACCCAATAACAAAGTGGCAAATGCC
>JAJTXU010000337.1 GCA_021462845.1 Anaerolineales bacterium | reverse complement strand
ACCCGCGTAAACGTCGCATTTCCGATGACGAAGCAGACTACGAAGTTTAACGATCACCCGACCTTTGACCTTTGACTTTTGACCCAATGAATTTCAACCTAACAATGAATAACCTCCTTATCTCCGCCTCCAACCTCAAAAAACACTTCGGCGATACTCACGCCGTGGATGATGTTTCCCTGCGAATCAAAGCAGGCGAAATCTACGGACTCGTCGGCGCGGATGGGGCGGGGAAGACGACGACGATGCGCCTGCTCGTCGGCGCGCTCAAAGCGGACGCGGGCGACGCGGTCATTTGCGGATACGACATCAACAAACAGACCGAACAAGCCCGCGCTCAATTCGGCTATCTCTCTCAGCGATTCTCTATGTATGAAGATTTGACCGTGCTTGAAAATATCCGTTTCTTCGCCGAAGCGCGCGGACTGAGATCGAATGAGTGGCTTCCGCGTTCGCTGGAGATTCTCGAATTCGTCGGTCTCGAAAAGTTTAAAGACAGACGAGCGGGTCAACTCTCTGGCGGGATGAAACAAAAATTGGGATTAGCGTCCGCGTTAGTGACAAAGCCGCGCGTGTTGTTGCTCGATGAACCAACCACAGGCGTTGACCCCGTGACGCGTCAAGACTTTTGGCAGTTGGTGATTAAGTTGGTATCGCAGGATGGAAGTAAACAGGTAGACACGGAAACAAGTAGACAGGTAGACAGGTATACAGGTAATCACGTAGATACGGATTACGCAATACGCAATACGCAGCACGAAAAAAGTAACTCGTATCCCGTAACTCGTAACACCCAAGGTGTCTCTGTCCTCATCTCCACCCCCTACATGGACGAAGCCTCGCGCTGTCATCGAGTCGGATTTATGAAGAGCGGAAAAATAATCGCCGAAGATACGCCGTCGAATCTGCGCGCGCGACTCAACAACCGTGTGCTTGAATTGCGCGGCTCGCCGTTGAATGTTCTCCGTCACGTTGCGAACAGAGATCAAGATGTCGAAGATGTGCAAGCGTTCGGAGATCGTTTGCACATCCGCGTGGGGGAGAGAAAGGCTGACGATGTGCTGAGCAGGTTGAAGTCCGCGATACGAAGCGAGGGCGGGCGCGTGGATGAACTCCGCGCGGTGAACCCCGTTCTCGAAGATGTCTTCATCGCGCTGTCGGAGTCGAACCATGAGTGATGCGGTCATCCAAGTTAAAAATCTCACGCGGCGATTTGGCGAATTCGTCGCAGTGGATCACGTCAACTTTGAAGTTGGCGCGGGCGAAGTCGTTGGCTATCTCGGTCCGAATGGATCGGGCAAGACGACGACGATCCGCATGTTGCTCGGACTGCTCGAACCCAGCGACGGCAACGCGACCGTGTTGGGATTCGACGCGTTCAAACAAAGCGAACAAGTGCGGGCGCGCGCGGGATACATGTCGCAAAAATTTGCGATCTATGACGACCTGACCGTGCTGGAAAATTTGACGTTTTACGGCGGCGT
>JAJTXU010000336.1 GCA_021462845.1 Anaerolineales bacterium | reverse complement strand
CCAAGTGACTGCACATAATTGCCGTAGAATGACAGCCACTCCCACGGTTGATAGACAATCCCCGCGCGTGGACTGAAGCGTGCATCAGTAACCTTATTGATAGCAGCTCTAGCATCTGCCAGTGACTTGTCGATACCGGAAGCAAAGCCATTAGCTTGTTCTGCCCAGTCATAACGCCCACCACCCATGATATGCAACTTGTCAAATAATGTAATCTGGTCCTGAAAATAAATGCCATTCCACTCATTATCGCTATGAGAAAATAAATTTTCCTTTACCCCACCCAGATTGACCGGATTGTATTGAGGATTAAAAATATTGATCGGATTGGCATCAATGGAGATAGCTCTATATTGCCCAAACCGGCCGTTATATTCCCATCCCGCAAGAACATTATGTTCAATACCTGCGGTATAAAACCGTCCAGTTACGTCAACAGTACCTTGATAAGTATGTTCATTACCCGGACTGGTAGGGCCTCCATAAAAAATTCTTTCCAATATACCTGTCGCTTCATTCAGGCTTGTTCCAAAAGTTTCACCGTCAATCGCATGCCTAAAGAAATGGCCAAAACGGGCACGTATCTGCCAACTATCACTAAATGCATGTGTCAAGGTCGCATACGTATTGTAAAGTTCGTGTGTAGATATATCGGTGGGCTCTCCTAATAATCGCGATCTCGGTAGCTTGGCCGGACGGTTGCCAAGCGCGACATGACCATAATCAACCAGGGATTTTTCATTTGAATACATAAAGTCCAGGTCAAGTTGCGTATTCGGTGTTATTTTCCAAGTCACCGATGGCGCAACAAAATACCGTTTGGTAAAGCCAAAATCGCGAAATGAATCCTTGTTGAGATATTCAAAGTTTAACCGATAAAGCAGCGTGCCACTTTCGTTCAGCGCACCGGTAGCGTCAACCAGGGTTTGGTATTGGTTAAATGAACCGAATTGCTGATTCAATGAGTAATACCGCTGTGCCTGCGGCCGTTTAGTAATTAAATTAATCATACCGCCCGGCTCGATTCGTCCGTAAAAATTGGTTGCAGCGCCTTTGACCACTTCAACACGCTCAATATTGGCTAGTGACAATCTTGCAGCCTGAGTCCGAAAGCCATCACGGTAATTGGCAAAATTGGTATTAAAACCCCGGATCATGAATTCTTCAGCAAAACCTCCAAAAGTAAAGCCCGGAAATACGCCACTGACGTTCCTGATAGCATCTTCGACTTGAACTGCCTGTTGGTCTTCCATCACCGCACGCGGTACCACCTGCACCGAAACCGGCGTTTTTATCAGCGGCAGGTTGGATTTGGTCGCGGTTGACGCGTTGGTGCGTGTATAACTCGGATTACCGGGTGTATCTGGATCCATGGCGCCGGTTACCCTGACTTCCGGCATGACGGTCGCCACTTCGGCTGCTGATTTGATGACGTATGTATTCTGTCCGCTGGCCAGCCAGGTATACGATGTTCCCTGCAGCAGACG
>JAJTXU010000335.1 GCA_021462845.1 Anaerolineales bacterium | reverse complement strand
ATTTACCTTGGGCTTTTTGACGCTGCCATTCTTGACGGGCAGACCAAGTGTGGGCTTGGCGGGTTTGAGGGCGCAGGCGGAGCCAAGCTTGACCGCAAATGCATCATCGGCGCCGCTATAACCGTTCACGGGCGAACCCCATGTCCCGCCGCTGTAACCCGCCGCGTACACATTCCCATCTGTATCTATCGCAATGCCATAGCCCTCTGCATATCCACTGCCGCCGAGAAAGGTGTTCCACGTCAGCGCGCCGTTCGCAGCTAGTTTCGCCGTAAACGCATCACTTTCACCGCTAAAGGCGCGTACGGGCGAACCCCAGGTCGCATCGCTGTAACCCACCACATACACATTCCCGTTCGCATCTATCTCAATGTCATCGCCATCATCATCCCCACTGCCGCCGAGAAAGGTGTTCCACGTCAGCGCGCCGTTCGCAGCTAGTTTCGCCATAAACGCATCACTATCGCCGCTAAATGCGCGCACGGGCGAACCCCAGCCCGCGTTGCTGTATCCAGACACATACACATTCCCGTTCGGAGCTACCGCAATGGCATAGCCACCATCACTCCTACTGCCGCCGAGAAAGGTATGCCACGTCAGATTGCCGTTCGCATCCAGTTTCGCTGCAAATGCCTCATCGTAGCCGTCGACGCCACTAAAAGCGCGCACGGGCGAACCCCATGTCTCATCACTCGCCCCCGCCAGATACACATTCCCATTCGCATCTACCGCGATGTCACCCCCATGATCATCACTACTACCGCCGAGAAAGGTGTTCCACGTTAGATTGCCGTTTGAATCCAGTCTCGCCGCAAATGCATCAATATCGCCGCTAAATGCGCGCACAGGCGAACCCCATGTCGCATTGCAGTAACCCGCCACATACACATTTCCGCTGCTGTCCACCGCAATGCCAATGCCACTGTCACTTTCACTCCCGCCGAGAAAGGTGTTCCACGTCAGATTACCGCTTGAATCCAGTTTCGCCATAAACGCATCACGGTCACCGCTAAATGCGCGCGCGGGCGAACCCCATGTCGCATTGCTGGTACCCGCCACATACAAATTCCCGTTCGCATCTACCGCAATGCTATAGCCAAAATCATACCCACTGCCACCCAGAAAGGTGTTCCACGTCAGATTGCCGCTTGAATCCAGTTTCGCCGCAAACGCATCATCGTAGCCGCCGGCGCCGCTAAAAGCGCGTAGGGGCGAACCCCATGACACATTACTGTAACCAGACACATACACATTCCCATTCGCATCTACCGCAATGTCAGTGCCATAATCATATCCATTGCCGCCCAGAAAGGTGTTCCATGTCAGCGTTGGGTCAATCTGCAAGGGATATGTGCGGTCATAGTCCCCCACCGCGAAACCCACCTCGCGCGCGCTCACCACACGGAACGCAATTTGCACCGGCACGCGCGCGCCGCCAATGTCCTGCCACGCAATCGGCGCGGTCTCGCGCATCGCGCCGGTTTCAAACGCGATGCTCAATTCT
>JAJTXU010000334.1 GCA_021462845.1 Anaerolineales bacterium | reverse complement strand
TTGCCGCGAATTTCACTAATTCACGCGAATTTTTAAAAAATTAGCGGAAATTCGCGTAATTCGCGGCTTGGTATTGGGGTTTTGCGTAAGTCCTAAAATAAATGCCGTAACCGCGTAGTTGGTGTTCTCTAACGCCAATGGGCGCGTCAGAGGACGCGCCCTACGCAGATTACGAGATTTACCTCGCATTACGATCTCTACCGCGTAGGATGAGTTATTGACGAGAGTCTATTGCGGAAATTCGCCAGCCAGTTCCTTATCGATCACCTGTCGGAAGACCTCGATGGGTTGCGCCCCGATCACCGCCAGCCCGTTGATGAAGAAGGTTGGCGTGGAATTAACGCCCATGTTGATGGCAAAGTCGCTATCCTCCTGGATCTTTGCCCGATAAGAGCCGGCCTTCATGCAAGCCTCAAAGGCAGATGCGTTCAGGTTCAGATCGCTTGCATATTGAGTGTACACACTACTTCCCAGCACATCACCGCTGAGCAATTTGTCGTGGAAATCCCAAAAGGCATTTTGTTCGTTAGCGCACAGGGCGGCTTCGGCGGCTGAGAACGCGTCGGGGTGAATGGAGGTAAGCGGCAGGTTCCGATACACAAAGCGAATTTGCCCCTCATACTCCGCGAGCAGGGGTTCGTAAACTTCCGCGAACCAGCGCTTGCAAAACGGACATTGAAAATCGCTGAACTCCACGATGGTGATGGGCGCGTCTTCGGGACCAAATGAGGGATACCCCTCCGTTGGGATCTCATAGCGGATAACCTGCGGTTCTTCCGCCACTTGCGCCTGATTCGCCGTCTGAGACGCTGTCTCCGCCTTTGAAAACAGGTCGGTTCCCCAGACCGCATACCCGGCAAGGAGACCGAAGAAAAACGTCAGCACGCTGAGCGCGGCGTAAAAGTGACTTGCCTTGAACGTGATGGTGTTTTCGTCTTTTTCAGCGGTTACGGGGTCGATAACGGGGATGGGTTGTTCTTCGATTGTTGTTGATTTTCTTGGCATAGGCGGCATTATAAAGCACGCTCACTGTTTTGTCAGTTGCCACTTTTGTACGGGAAATGCGTATGTTGTTTTGCAAGTTTATTTTTCGGAGGTAGAAATGACAACTCATACAAAACACATCCCCTGGTATTTGTGGCCCTTTGCCGCCATCTGGAAATTGCTGGCGGTGATCGTCGAACTCACGGGGCGACTCGTGGCAATGATCCTCGGCATTGTGCTCATGCTGGTCGGCGGCGTTATCAGCCTGACCGTCATCGGCGCCATTGTCGGCATTCCGCTGGCGATTGTGGGGTTGTTGCTGTTCCTAAAGGGAATGTTCTAACGTACCGCAAAGTTTACTTTGCGAAGCGCCCCGTGGCGTTAGAGAACGTTAACTACACGGTTACGGCGTTTATTTGTTAATTTCCAAGGACTTACGCAAAACCCCAATACCAAGCCGCGAATTACGCGAATTTCCGCTAATTTTTTAAAAATTCGCGTGAATTAGTGAAATTCGCGGCAAAAGGT
>JAJTXU010000333.1 GCA_021462845.1 Anaerolineales bacterium | reverse complement strand
TTCACCTCGTCGCCGTCTTTCAGAATCTCGTCATCGAGGATCATCTCTCCCTCGCGCGTGGCGATCACCGACTCAGGCACAACGCCGCACTTCTTCAACGCGTCGAGCAGCATCATGCCATGTTTCACTTCATATTCCTTGTCTCGCAGAATCAATTTCGCAGTCATGCCGCCATTCTAACACGCCTCCTTTCCGCGTTCATCGTTATCGTTCATCTTTCCACTTTCCACTCCTCCATCCATCCCTCCACTTTCTACTTTCCACTCTCCCCACCCTCTTTCCTCTTTCATCTTTCATCCCTCATCATTTCGATATCACCCAACGCCAGCCTCCATCCCTTCTCTTGACTCTCCCTCCTCTTCCCGATACGATTAGCCCCATGCGAATCGGAATGATGACAGACGCCTACAAGCCCTACGTCAGCGGCGTGACGAGTTACGTTGACGTCAACAAACGCGCCCTCGAAAAACTTGGTCACGAGGTCTACGTGTTCACCTTCGGCGACCTTGAATACGAGGACGACGAACCGCGCGTCATCCGCAGTCCCGGCCTGCCCCTCTCCGACACCGGCTTTTATCTCTCCCTTCGGCACAGTACCGAGGCTCAGCGCGTCATCCAAACGATGGACATTATCCACGTGCATCATCCGTTCATGAGCGGACGACTCGCGCACATCTACAGCCGCAAACGCAACATCCCCGTGTTGTTCACCAATCACACGCGCTACGACTTGTACGCGCAAACCCGCGTGCCGCTCATGCCCGCCGAGGTGAGCATGAGCATGTTGCAGGCATACATGCCCACGTTTTGCGACAACATGGATCTCGTCATCTCGCCCTCGCGCGGCATGGAAAAAGTTCTGCGGCAATACGGCGTCGCCTGCCATGTCGAAGTTGTGCCGAACGGCGCAGACCTCGATCCCTTCTTGTCGGCGCAACCGCGCGCGCGCGAAGAGTTCGGCTTCGATCAACGAGACATTCTCGTCGTTTACATGGGGCGCATCGCTCCCGAAAAAAATCTCGAATTCCTCCTGCAATCGTTCGCGGGCGTTTCGCGCGCCGTTCCCAACACAAAACTGCTCATCGTCGGCGGCGGGCAAAAAGAACACGACGAGGGGATCAAAAAATTTGCCGACGATTTGAATATCTGCGACCGCGTCAAATTTACGGGGACGGTCGCATACGCCGACCTCCCATCTTATCTTGCGATGTGCGACATCTTCGCCACCGCGTCTGTCACGGAAGTCCATCCGTTTTCGGTGATCGAAGGCATGGCAACTGGACTCCCCATCGTCGGCATTGATTCGCCGGGCATCAGCGATTCCAT
Organism: Anaerolineales bacterium; assembly: GCA_021462845.1. Classification (GTDB taxonomy): domain Bacteria; phylum Chloroflexota; class Anaerolineae; order Anaerolineales; family Villigracilaceae; genus Defluviilinea. Next base: position 235 of record JAJTXU010000333.1, on the reverse strand, counting down.
CGCGGACGGGGAAACCGGTCTGCTCTCCGTCAACGATCTCGCCTCTTTCACCGCCAAGTTGACGATGCTGTGCCTCAACAGAGATTTGCAAAAGAAAATGGGAGCGGCGGCGCGGCAGGCATCGCGTCAATTCTCCATCGAGAACACCACCCAGATCATGCTCGGTCATTACAACCGGCTGACATCCAACACGAAACCCGTCAAGCCGAGCATCGAGGAGAGACTGCGCTCCGTG
>JAJTXU010000332.1 GCA_021462845.1 Anaerolineales bacterium | reverse complement strand
GCGCGTTGGGTCTCTTGGAAGAGAAATAGCAGGCGCGCTCTCCGTTAACGGAAATCCGTGATAGACAGAGGTATTCGAGCTATGTATACTCGCGGTGAGCTTGTGCTTCGTCGGGCGTCTTGAATCCAGTATATGCAGAATTCGCTTCCAAGGAGTATTAAACATGGCACACCATAATCAGCTGTCTGTACGATACTTGAGCAAGTGTGTGGTCACCCTCATTGCTCTAATAGTACAATCGGCGCTATTTGGCGAAATAGCTCTCGCACAGGGTGCAGCTCAAGCCTTTGCTGCATTTGGAAAGGGAGGAGTTCAGGGTATTAACGCTACCATCTGGACTGCACAGCAAGGAAATTTCAACAATAACTGGGTCGCGAGTCCAGTGGGAGTATGCACGACAACCCCACCTTGCACTGGCTTTTTTATCGAAACCGGCTATTTTAAAGGGCATGGCATGCCTGGTGCGCAAGACAATGTGCTGCAGCAATATGCAGCATGGAAAGCGCCAGATGGTGAAATAGATAACTTGTTTGGTCTCGGGAATCTTGCCGACAACACTTGGTATGCCTTTACTGTTGTGACCAAACCAGCCAAGAGTAGGTGGGATCTGAAACGCGATGGTGTGATAATATATAAAGTCCCTTACGGTTGGCTTAATTTCAGTGTTGGGCGTATGGTTGCCTGCGGCGGTGAAGCATGGAACAATGGAACAGACATGGCAGTTGAATGCTCAAATATGCATTATCGCTATGACGGTGCGTGGAATTCGTTCAACTATACGCACACGCAAATCTCCGGGGATTACTGTGTTTTCAAGCCATACGATTTTGGCGCAGTGGGCTGGAGACCGTGCTAACCGAATCAAAAAGGAGACCCAAGTATGAAAAAGCTGTTTCTCATCACTTCAGGATTAGCGCTCGTCGCCGGATTGTTAGGCATCGTTGTGCTCTCGCCGACAACCAATCCAGTTCGCGCAGGCGCGCCCCCACCAACAGCGGCGCCAACTAGAACGCCTGGTCCTCCCCCACCTATTGAAGAATTCGTTGGACCGTACCTTGAGCATCCGCTCAATGAGGCAGCGGCAGTTCAGCGAGCATTTGAGATAGACCAACAATATGCCAAGTGGGATAAGGCGTGGTCACCCGATGATGCAGGTAAACAATCAAGCCGGATCACAGTTCAATGGCACGCTGAGCGAGACTACGATGGGCCATATTATGGCCCTGGTACCGAACGTGGTCCTGTGTGGGTCATAATAATCAAAGGGCGTGTTCGATGGAACGGATTGAATGGCGATGACAAGACCCATCAAGGGATTACTTATGTCATAGCCCAGAAGACGGGGAATCTCCTTAGGGTCCGGGTTGGACCGACTCGGTGAAGATTTCAACTGTGGAAGAATATGCCTCCGCAGAATTAAGCAGAAACGAATCCGTTTCTGCTTTTTCTATTTCTTTGCCTTATGGAGTTTTGCCAAATCCATCGGAGTATCAAAGCCATTTATCATAACCGAGACCGCTTGCGTTAGAATCACCCTCACTATGATAGCTCTTGCTTGGAGGAACTCATGTCCAAAAACGAATT
>JAJTXU010000331.1 GCA_021462845.1 Anaerolineales bacterium | reverse complement strand
GTTTCCCCACACGTGAAAGATGAATTTATCGCCCTCGCCTTGCACCGAAACATCCGACTCGGTGCGATAGCTTAAACTCGCGCCATTCGCAGGGGCGGGATCGTGCGGCGCAGACGGTTTCGTAACACAGCTCGAGAGTTTCTGCCAACTCACTTGGATCGCCGCGCCGCCACCACCTTCATAATATTCCACTTGGATGGGCAATGCGCCTGCGGTAAGGTCAACTTCCGGATGAAAATCGGCGACTTGGTCGCGCCATTCATCAAGAATCTTTTGATTGTTCACCCAGAGCCGCGCGCCGTCATCCACATGGACATTAAAACGATAACGTCCGCACTCGAACGCCGCCGTCCGCGTCCAGCGCGCCGAGAAATTGTCTACGGGCAGCGCTGCGTCCGGCGAACCACCCGCCCAATCAAAATCAATGTTGGCATCATCACGCGTCAGCCACGGATTCGAGTCAAGAGTTGCATTCTTGAAATATTCGCCGCGCCAACCGTTGATGGCGACCCAAATGAACTGCTGCTCCCACACGTTGTTATTCTCGTCCGATTCTTGGACCGCGTTATCAGGGTCGGTCACAATCTTGAGCTTGTGAACTCCAGTCGCGTTAAACGTTGCAGCCCAATCATCAAAGCCACCTGTTCCTCCCGCGCCAAAATCTGAATAGGGATAATGAACGACGCGCTGGTCGTCGAAATAGACATCCACGTAAAAGTTGCCCGACGCCACGCCATTACCCACATTGGTAAAATGCCAATCAATAAAAGTGCGCGCGTTGGCGAATAACGTATTCGTTTGATGCGTGCCTTGTGTCGAACTTGGCACCAGCGGCGCGGGATAACCGGAAAGCGTCGCCGGACGCAAGTCGGGTTTTTGCGGCGCGGGCTGCTTGATTGTAAAGTGACGCGTTTCGCTCCAACCCGATTCTTTGTTTTTATTGTCGCGCGCTTTGACACGCCACTGATAGCCAAAATACTGATTGTCCAAATTTGACGGACGCCAACAGGTGTTGGTGGTCCAGCCGCTGTTTCCATTCACCGCGCTGTCGAAAACTTCTGTATAGTATTGCACCGGATTATCGCCCTCGGGATCGCTCGAAGCGTTCCAACACAGATTGGGCGCCGTGCCATCATTGGATTCATACCAATCGCCGGGGCTTGAAAGTGAAGGCGTGCCGGGCGGATTGTTGCGGTCAATATAGTAAATCTCTATGGAGCGGGTGCGATTCCGCCACGGGTCTTGCAAGTTTGGCTCGTCCTTTTCAAAATGTCCGGGCGTGCCGCCGTGACCCGTTTCGGTACTCATGACGACATGATAATTGCCAACATAGTTGCCTTTAAAGCGCAACGATTCGATGCGGTCGTACCAGCCAATGTCGTTGAGATTACCGTATTTGCCGGCAGTCAATGTGATGCATGGCGAACCATAATTCGTGCCATCGCAAAACTCGACGCCGTTTCCGCCGCTGCTGCCGCGGTCTTGCACCTTGAGCGACGAGACTTGATTATCGCCGATGCCATTGTCACCCAGATTGCCATCGTCGCCGTTGAATTCTTCACAGCCGCCATAATTATCGTCTTTGCAGAGAATGGCTTTAACGTTTCCGCCAACTTTGACGGACGAC
>JAJTXU010000330.1 GCA_021462845.1 Anaerolineales bacterium | reverse complement strand
TGGGTACGGTACGAATTTTCAGGCTTTTTCCCCCCTTCGAGTTTTTCCTGCTCCCAAGCATTGTCCACGCCCACCCACAAGCCACTAACGCAAACCGTTGGACGAACCTCGCACAACTATAGGTGATATATAGAAAGTACATCAACGCAACAGTCAGGGGCGAAATACGATGTGGCTGAGGTTTTCCGCAAACACATTGGCGAATACAAACGCGCTCATCGGCTTTCGTATGAGCAGTCGAAAGCGGTGAGCGCCATTTTGGATTGTCGCACGCCTGCTCTCGGTGGGGTCTTAAAGGCTTGTTCAGAATGTAAGCGTTGGGAGTTCTACTATAAGCCCTGCAAGAATCGCCATTGCCCCAAATGCTGTGCGTTTGAAAAAGCGCAATGGCTCGAAGCCCAGAAGAAATGGATTTTGCCAATCCACTATTTCCATGTCGTCTTCACGATTGACCATGTTTTCAACAACTTGGTGGCGTTCAACCAGAAACTTCTTTTCAATCTTTTCATTGATACTGCCGCTCAATTGTTGAAGGAGTTTGGGCAAAAATATCTCGGCGGCGAAATTGGCTTCTCGATGGTCATGCACACCTGGGGTCAGACCATGCAGGAACATTTGCATATTCACTTCATCGTTACGGGCGGCGCGCTTGTCTCCTCCCCCTCTGGCTATCGTTGGCAAGCGGCTTCACACAAGTTTCTCTTTCCCGTCAAATTACTGTCCAATCAATTCCGCAATCGCTTTTGCTTTGCCCTCTCTCAATTTTGGGCAGATGGCAAACTCAATACCCTTGACGGCTCTCTTGATGTTCAGGATCTGTTGAAGCAAGGCTTGTCCAAAAACTGGGAAGTCTATATTCAAGCCCCACTTTATGGCGTCGAGACCTTGATCGAGTATCTCGGTCGCTACATTTTCCGCATTGCCATTTCCAACCATCGGATTGTTGCCGTTGGCAAAGATACCGTCACCTTCAAATATTTCGATAATCGCGACGATGGCAAAGAAAAATTAATGACCCTGCCCGCGCTGGAGTTCATTCGCCGTTTCCTTTCGCATGTCCTGCCCGCTGGTTTTGTGCGCGTTCGTCATTTCGGACTGCATCACAGTTCGTGCCGTTCAAAACTCCAACATGCCCGCCGCGTCTTAGGTCTGCCCTTTGAGTTACCCGCCATCTTGAAATTGAAGTTCCTCGATTGGTTCAAAAAGATTACTGGCGCCGATGATGACCCGCGCCTTTGCAAGTTCTGCGGTCTTGGGTTGATGTTGCCCGTCCGTGAGTTTGGTCCCGTCTTTGGCTGGCGGCTTAAAGTCCATGCCGCTCTTGGTTTGCTCACTTCATGGAAAAACGCCTTTGCCTGACCTCTTGTTTTTTGCTCGGTTGTCGCACCCGTCGAGACATTGCCCGTCTGCGGGGCAGGTGGACTCTGCCTGCTCCCCGCTTTTTCCCTTTTTGACCTATCTTGCGGGTCTCTATTTTTCGAGTGGATGGATTCTTTTTTCCAAAAAGGAAACACCTGCTCGATGATTTAGGACTATAATCCAAATCGTAATCCCTATAGCCGTTCGTCCAACAAAGCGTGCAGTGGACTTGTGGGTACGGTACGAATTTTCAGGCTTTTTCCCCCCTTCGAGTTTTTCCTGCTCCCAAGCATTGTCCACGCCCACCCACAAGCCACTAACGCAAACCGTT
>JAJTXU010000033.1 GCA_021462845.1 Anaerolineales bacterium | reverse complement strand
CTGGCAAACAACTACAAGCAAGATTGGGAAACTCAAAAAGAATTATTCTGGCAACTGACATGGCGCGCGCCTAGTTTGCAACCCGATACCGCGATCATCTTGAACGAAGGCGCGCTGGACTATTATGCGGATAATTCGCTCAGTCCCGTCCTCAATTGGGTGTACGCGCCTGAAAAACGCGGCGAGGATATTGATTATGTGTTGCTTTACCCAACAACCCGCTTGCGAAGCCCCGCGCTACCGAAACTCGAACCTGACTTGCCCATCTTCACTGAATATTTGGCGGGACAATTTCATGGAAACACATCGCAGGCATTAGCAATTTATTTCATGCCGCCAGGTTGTATGAGGATTCTCGACCCCGAAGTAGATCGCGTCAACCGTTCGATACCCGAACAAAGTTTGATGCGCTTTGCGTCGCGGCTTACAAATTATGAAATGATCGTCAATGAATCAATGGCGCAGATGCCGAAGCCGTATTATCCCGAACCCGCGCACGGCTGGTGTTATTACTTCCAAAAAGCGGACTTGGCGCGTCAGTTCAAACAGTGGGATGAAGTCGCGTCGCTTGGGGATGCCGCGTTCGCCGAGGGTTTGCAACCCGCCGACCCGTCGGAGCGATTCGTGTTCATCGAGGGATATGCTCACGCGGGGGAGTGGGTTCGCGCGGTGGAATTATCCAAACTCTCGTTTGAAGAATCCGAATTGATGACCGCGCCGCTTTGTCGGTTGTGGGAACGCATCGCGGCTGAGACAGCCGAAGGTCCGAGACGAAGCGAAGCCTTATCTGTTGCACAGACGATGCTCGCTTGTAATCCATGAGAAAAGCACTTGCGTATATCGTGCGGTTTGTCTAGAATAGGAAAAGATTAACCTTTTGTGATAAAATTTACTTGTATAGACAAGTTGTCAGACAATTTAACTTTGAAAGGAGGCTACCGCCAAAGAATTATTTTCTTGCTGCTTGAGTTGTATCTTCACCAAAATCACACAATAGGAGTAGAGAAATGCGCAAGTCACTTTTGCAGGTGTTCGGTTTGTTGATGATCCTTTCATTAGTTCTGGCGGCATGCGCCCCGGCTGTCGAAGAGGTGGGCGGGTTCCAGATCCCGGCTGTGGAGGATGGAAAGTTCAACGTGGCGATGGTCTTGATCGGACCGCATGACGATGGCGGCTGGTCGCAGGCTCATTATGAAGGCTTGCTGTATGTGAAAGAGAATGTGCCGAACACGAACGTGGCATACATCGAGAATGTGCCCGAAGGCGCCGATTCGGAACAAGTGTTCCGCGCGTTGGCGCGCAAGGGCTTCGATCTGATCATCGGCACATCCTTCGGCTTCGGCGACCCGATGGAGATCGTGGCAGGCGAGTTCCCCGACTCGATGTTTATTCACTTAACCGGCATCAAGTCGAACCAGAAGAACTTTGGCAACCTGATGGGCGCCATGGAAGATATGAAGTATCTGGCTGGCATGTTGGCCGGCGCGCGCGCCAAGAAGGACGGCGAAACGAAACTCGGTTACATGGCGACCTTCCCGATCCCCGAAGAGGTTCGTCTTGGCAATGCAATCGCGCTGGGCATGAGGAAGACCTGCCCCGAATGTACGATGGATATCCGCTGGCTCAGCACTTGGCATGATCCGGTGATCGAAAAGGAAGCCGCGGCTTCGTTGTTCGATGCGGGCGCGTACGTTGTATTCACCGGCGCCGATACGCCCGCCGTTGCGGATGTGGCGATGGAGAAGGGGAAGTATGGCGTAACCTATGATTGGTACGGTTCGTGCAAGGTGGAGCGTTGTCTCACTGCGCCATATTGGGTGTGGGGTCCCGAATATGCCCGCATTGCCAACGGTGTGATTGCCGGCACGTACGTCCCCGGCTGGGACTACTTTGACGCCGAAACAGGCTCGCTGGGTCTGTATGGCTTCATGGAAGGGCAGGAATTGACGCCGGGCGTTGCCGACCTTGACCCTGCCGTGATTCAGGAAGTGCGCGACATCCTTGCGCAGATGCTGGCTGGCGAGTTCACCCGCTTCGATGTGTTCAAAGGTCCGATCAACGATAATCAGGGTAACGTGGTTTTGCCCGCGGGGCAGAGCCTCGAACAGGTTGACCTCGATGCGTTCCCTGAATTCGGTTTGCCGTGCAGTATTGATGTGTGCATGAAGTGGTGGGCTGAAGGCATCACCGCTGAATTGCCCGAGTAAGCGAATTGAAATGGATGGGGCAGAACTGATATAGTTCTGCCCCGTTTTGTGTAAGTGTAAACATGTAGATAGGTAAAGAGGTAAACATGTACACACGGTATGTGTACATGTCTACATTTTCCCCGAGGAGCAACCCGTGACCGAAAACACAGTAAGCGATCTGCAACAGCCTCCTCTCATCGTCGAAATGCGCGGCATTGTCAAACGTTTTCCTGGCGTGCTTGCCAATGACCGCGTAGATTTTGAATTGCGCCCGGGAGAGATCCATGCTTTGTTGGGGGAGAACGGAGCGGGCAAAAGCACATTGATGAATGTATTAGCGGGGTTATATAAGCAAGATGCGGGTATTATCAACATCAAAGGACAAACGCTGGTATTTTCCTCTCCGCGCGATGCCATCAAAGCGGGGATCGGCATGGTGCATCAGCATTTCATGCTTGTCCCTTCCCAGACCGTCACGGAGAATATCTTGCTTGGGCTTGACGAGCCTCGCTTTCTGATGCGTCTTAATGAATACGATAAAAGAATTGCGGACTTGGGCGATCAGTTCGGTTTGAAAGTTGATCCTCGCGCGAAGATCTGGCAGTTGTCGGTCGGCGAACAACAGCGGGTGGAATTATTGAAGATGCTGTATCGCGGCGCGGACGTGCTTGTGATGGATGAGCCGACCGCCGTCCTCGCGCCGCAGGAAATTGATGGATTATTCGAAACGTTGCGCTCGATGATTGCGCAAGGGAAATCGGTGATTTTTATCAGTCATAAATTAAACGAAGTTGCCTCGATTGCAGACCGCGTGAGTGTGTTGCGACGCGGAAAGGTGACCGCTTCGGGCGTCTCTGCCAAAGGCGTGAGCAAGCAGGAACTTGCCAGCATGATGGTGGGGCGCGAAGTGGTGCTCTTCGTGGACAAAAAGCCGAAGGAGGCGGGCAAAGTTATCCTCGATGTGAAAGAGGTGCACGCCGAGAACGACAAAGGATTGCCTGCCTTGCGCGGTTTATCGCTCCATGTGCGCGCGGGAGAGATCGTGGGCATTGCCGGTGTGGCTGGCAATGGGCAGATCGAGTTATCGCAGGTGATCGCCGGTCTGCGCAAGTGCAAGCAGGGCGATGTGATCTTGAACGGCGATAAGGTAAGCAACCGCGATACTTTATATGGAATCCAACATGGCATGTCGTACGTGCCGGAGGACCGCACACACGTGGGCAGTTCGCCCAACCTGAGCGTAACCGACAACGTCATCATGAAGAATTATCGTAAGGCGCCCATCTCGAAAGGTTCGACGATCGATATGAACGCGGCGACCAAATTTGCCCAGCAACTCAAGGAGGCATACGACATCATCGTGCCGACGGTCAATACGCCCGTGCGTCTGCTCTCCGGTGGCAACCTTCAGCGCGTCATTTTAGCGCGCGAGATTTCAGGGCATCCCAACTTCATGGTGGCGGTTCAACCGACGCGCGGGTTGGATGTGGGCGCGATTGAAGGAGTCCACCGCCTGTTGTTAACCCAACGCGAAGCGGATGCGGCTGTGTTGTTGATCTCTGAGGAGTTGGAGGAATTGCTTGCCCTGAGCGACCGCGTCTACGTGATCTACGAGGGAAAAATTATGGGCGAGGTGAAAGTTACCATGGGCGAACCAGACGAAAGGTTGATCGAGGCGATTGGTCTTATGATGACCGGTACGCCGCTGGATCAAATCCAAACAGAGGGAGCCGCGTTGCATGGCTGAATCTTCCTTGACGAAAAAACGAACCGGGTGGCGCGTCAAACTCGAACCGCGGCTCGATGAGCCGACGGGAAAAGAATCGCTGTTGATCTCGCTCGGCGCAGTTGTCGTGGCGTTGATCTTGGGCGGCGTGGTCATCGCAGTTGTGGGAGGCAATCCGTTCGCTTCGTACCTGCACATTGCGCGCGCCGCGTTTGGAAATATCGGCGTGCTTTCGGATACGATCGTGAAGGCGACGCCGATCATTCTGACGGCGCTGGCTTGTACGATCGCTTTCCGCATGAAGTTGTGGAATATCGGCGCGGAGGGGCAGTTCATCATGGGCGCGTGGGGAGCGAGCGCGATCGTGCTTGCGCCTGTGCTTGCGCCCGAATCGCCGCGCTGGATGTTCATCCCGTTGATGGCTCTGGCTGGGATGGGCATGGGCGCGCTGTGGGGATTGATCCCCGGTTATCTCAAAGCAAAGTTCAACGTGAACGAGATCATCAGTTCGTTGATGTTGAATTACATCGCGGTCTCGTGGGTGAATTATTGGATCTTCGGCGTGTGGAGCGAAGGCGGATTCCAGATGAGCCCGAAATTTCCCGAAGCCGCTTCCTTGCCGCGCCTTTCGGATTACGCTTCGACCATTCCATTTCTGCGCGGACTCACCACGCATGCCGGTTTGTTCTTTGGAATTGCGGCGGCGGTCTTTTTATGGTACATCGTGTATCGAAGCCGTTGGGGATATGAAATTCGCTTAATTGGCGATAACCCTCATGCGGCGAAGTATGCCGGGGTGAACATTGTGAAGAACACGATTCTTGTCATGGCGCTTTCGGGAGCGTTAGCTGGCTTGGGCGGCATGAGCGAAGTGTCGGGCGTTGTCCGCCGATTGCAGACTGCTCCCATCAACGCGGGATACGGCTTTACCGGTATCATCGTGGCGTGGCTGGCGAAATTGAATCCATTGGCGATCATCGTCGTTTCGATCCTGTTCGGCGCGTTGATTCTGGCGGGACGCGAGATTCAACCCTCGGGCATTCCAAAAATGATTCAGGGCATCATTCTCGTCTGTCTCATTGCAAGCGATTTTTTGTTGCGCTATCGTGTGCGGGTTGTGAAAAATGAAGAGGAGTAATTTTTTAACCGCGAAGAGCGCAAAGAACTCGAAGATTTTTTATAGGTTTTCTTAGCGCGCTTAGCGTGCTTTGCGGTTTAATAGGTATCATCGGAGAAATCATTTATGGATCCCATTGTTATTCTTCAGGCAGGCGTTGCCAGCGGAACGGTGCTCCTCTTTGCCACGCTGGGCGAAGTGCTTGCAGAACGTTCCGGTGTTCTCAATTTGGGCGTTGAGGGCATGATGCTGATCGGCGCGATGGCCGCTTTTAGCACAACCATCGCCACCGGCAACCCATGGATCGGCGTGCTTGCCGCCATGATCGTGGCGGGCTTACTCAGCCAGATCCATGCGTTCATTGTCATCACCCTGCAAGCGGATCAAGTGGTGAGCGGGCTTGCGCTTACCCTGGTCGGCGCAGGCATCAGCCTCGTGTTGGGCGAAGGTTTGAGCAAGGCGGGAACCGTTTCGCTCATGCCAAGTTTTTCCATTCCTTTGCTGGCGCTCATCCCGATCCTTGGTCCGATCTTCTTTACCAACCAAAGCGTGTTGGTCTACATCGGCTATTTGATGACGCCGCTTGCGTGGTATTACATCAATCACACTCGCCCGGGCTTGCATCTTCGCGCGGTCGGTGAATATCCCTCCGCGGCGGATGCGCTCGGCATCAACGTTTTTCGCTTGCGTTATGCGTATGTCTTCGTTGGCGGAATGCTCGCAGGGCTTGGCGGCGCGGCGATCAGCCTGGCAGTGGCTCCCGGGTGGTTCAGCGAACTGACCACCGGCGGACAAGGCTGGATTGCGGTCGGTCTCGTCATCTTCGCGCAGTGGAATCCCATCCGCGCGGCGATCGGTTCGTATGCGTTTGGCGCGCTTCGCCGCCTCATTCTCGACATTCAAGGTCCGCTCACCCTGTTCGGTTTCGATAATCCTTTTTATTACAACGCTTACCTCGGTTTCTTTTTGCAGATGATTCCCTACGCGTTCACGGTCATCGTGCTGGTGATCGGTTCGCGCGAATCGATCCGCAAACGCCTCGGCGCGCCAGCCGCATTGGGGGTTCCCTACATTCGAGGCGAAAGAGGCAAGTGACCCAATCATGCTCGATCACATCGCCTCCACCCTCCGCGAACACTGCGGACTCCAAAAAGACAAACCGATCATTGCGGGCGTTTCCGGCGGCCCCGACAGTTTGTGTTTAATGAATGTGCTTCGCACAGCGGGCTATCGGGTCGTTGTTGCGCACTTCAATCACAAACTTCGCAACGATTCCGATGCGGATGCCAACACGGTCGAGCAAGCGGCAGGACGGCTCAACCTCAAATGGGTGATCGAAAACGGCGATGTGCGCGCGTTTGCCAGCGAAGAAAAACTATCGATTGAAGAAGCCGCGCGGATATTGCGTTATCGCTTCCTGATGAAACAGGCTCGCCGTTATAAGGCGCAAGCCGTGGCGGTTGGCCACACGGCAGACGACCAGGTCGAAACAGTGCTGATGCACTTTGTTCGCGGCGCGGGCTTGGCAGGCTTGAAAGGCATGAGTCATCGCACGATCATCCACATGTTTGATTCTGAGATCCCTATCGTGCGCCCATTGCTCGATGTCTGGCGCGAAGAGACGGTCGTATATTGCGCGGCAAACGGGTTTCGTGCGCGGCACGACCCCAGCAATGCCTCGCTCGATTTTTTTCGCAACCGTTTGCGCCACCTGCTCATTCCCGCCCTCGAATCGTACAATCCGCGTTTCCGCGAGACGATCTGGCGCACATCGAAATCTCTGGCAGGCGATCACGAAATCCTGTTAAACGCGCTGGATGACGCGTGGAAGGATGTCGTTGCCCAGGAAACAGCGGATTTCGTGGCCTTCGATATTTCCGCGCTGACCCAACAACGGATCGGACTCCAAAGGAACCTGATTCGCCGCGCCATGGAACATCTCCACCCCGATAACCTCGACGCGAGCTACGCCACCCTCGAACGGGCTGTCCAGTTCATCACTGATCCCGAGCAACCCACGCGCATGGACTTGTCTAAAGGCTTGCATTTATTGCGCGAGGGCTCGGTGCTCTACGTGGTGGAGGGTCACATCACACTGCCGGTTGAACGCTGGCCCCAACTACCTCAAGGGCAATCGGTGATCTCGCTGAGTATTCCCGATCAAGTTGAATTATCGGGCGGCTGGAAACTAAATTGCGAACGCTGGAACATCCCCTCGCTGGCGATGGAAGAGGCCAAGTCGAATGAAGACCCGTTCCAAGTGTGGCTGGATGCGCAGGACTTATCCGATTCGCTTGAACTCCGCGCGCGACAAGATGGCGACCGCTTCGAGCCGCTCGGCATGGACGGTCACGAGACGAAACTTTCCGATTTCTTCATCAATGTGAAATTACCCCAACGCGCGCGCGACCGATGGCCCCTCTTATGTATTGGCGAACGCATCGTGTGGGTGCCCGGCTATCGCCCGGCGCATCCGTTCCGCTTGACGGAGTCCACGAGACAGGCGTTATATTTTTCGTTGACGAGGGGATAAGGTTTCACTGCGAAGACGCGAATGAAACGAGGGAGAAAGGGGAAAGAAGAAAGACACCGCTGGTCGAGTAGAGCCGTGTTCATCGGCTCGTGTCGAAGCCAGCGATTTATCCCTTATTCCCCGCCAATTTCTGCAACTTAATGAACAACTCACGCCATTGGATCTTCGACACGCCGAGTTTCTGACGGATCGCATCCGGCTCTACACCGGCGTTGTAATCGTTGAGCGCGCACGTCCAACGGCACATGTCGAAGGAGAGGTGTTTGTTGAGCCCCGCCTCGTTGCTGACATCTTCGAGCAGATATTCCAGTCGTCGTTGCGACCACGGAAAGAGTTTTTCCACTGGTTTGTATTGGGCGGCATATTCCTCGTAGGCGGGAATCCAATCTTCGGGCAGGGTGATCTTCCGTTCCTTGTAGCGATTTGCGGGCGTCGAATATTTGATGAAGACCTGCGGCCCGTTGGGCGAATCCAATTCGAGATGTTCGAGTTTGATGCCGAGAGTCTCGCTCTTTTTGATTCCCGTTGACAATAACAGATACACCAACGCATACGGACGCGCGTCTGGCTTGGATGCGCGGCGGTGACGGTCTGCGGCGAGAAGCGCTTCGTCGTATTCTTTCGGCGTCAACACGGTGGGGATGGGACTGATGGCGGAGCGTTGCGCAACCTTTTCGGCGGGATCAACGACCAACGCGCCGAATTTGTGTAGCCAGCGAAACAGCGATTTAACCGCAGTGATACGTCGCGCCAATGTCTTCGGACTACATGGCACGTCGCGCTCTTTTTCCATCCACTCGAAGTAGCGGTTGAGTTCCTTGGTGGTGACCTTGCCGATGGTCACATCTTCGGGGAGGAACGTGGTGAGCAGGCGCACATCCGAGAGGAAGGCTTTGATCGTGTGCGGCGAGCGTCCCTGGTCGGCGAGGTAACTCTCCCACGAGTTGATCGCGCTGACGAGCGGCGTATTTTGGTTTATGTGTGAGGCTGGTTTCTCGGGCATGACATCTCCTCTTCTTCGTGTAGTTTAGCCGAGGTGGGAGGAGGTGTCAACGGGATATTTGATGATTCATGTTGCTTGTAATAAAATTCACGTCAAGTATGTCGAACAACAAAACCGTCTGGTCTTCGGAGCAAGGTGATTTGCGGAAGTTGCCCTCACCTCAGCCCTCTCCCAAAGGGAGAGGGGAGTCTCTTCCTCCTCAGCAACAAACCATCTACCTCCATCGCGAATCTGCTGGACGCGGCGGCAAGGCGGTGACGTTGGTGAGGAATCTTGTGTTGTCTGCGGAGGAGATGAAGTCGCTGGCGAAGAGGCTCAAGCAGGAATGCGGCACAGGCGGGACGGTGAAGGACGGGGTGATCGAAATCCAAGGCGAGCATCGCGAGAAGATCGCGGCGTTGTTGTCGAAGTTGGGTTACAAAGTAAAAATCGCGGGCGGGTAAATTTCGTTTTTTGACCTCTTGCGTAAATGTTTCTTGCTCAACCACAGAGTTCCCAGAGACCTTTGCGAAAGGCTCTTTTTCTCTGTGTTCTCTGTGGCGAAAACGACTTTCACAAAAAGTCTATTTGCTCATGCGCCGAATTTCTTCACCCGCACGGATCTCTTTTTCATACAAAAACTCACGGCGATAGATCTTCATCCCGAGGCTGGTATAAAACTTGGATGAGTCGGTAAAACTTTGCGAATCGGTATCCAGGATCACGCGGCGCATCCCGTTTTGATAAAAGGCGTTGAACGCGGTTAGCATCAGGTTTTTGCCGACGCCTTTTCTGCGGAATTTCGGATTCGTGAACACACTGCCCACGCGTCCCGTGTTCGGGAATTCGACCAGTTTTGCGTTACACAAAATCCCGCCTGCGACTTCATCGTCAATAAAAGCAATGAAGCAAAATCCTTGGGCGTTGGAATAGGAAGAATCGATAACAGGCTCATCTTCATTATTATCATCGCTTGCTTGCTCAGGCTCGGGGTTTTCAACAGGTGGAAGCGAATACGCGCCCCAATGATCCATGAACGCGGCATCTTGCACGGGTCCAACCAAATCCCAGTCGTCGTCGTTGTCCAAGTCAAAAGGGCGAATCTTCACGGCGTCTGAAATCGGATACTCGCGTTCAAGTTGAATATCGTAATGCGCCCACTCACGGACTTTGGAAAAGCCCGCGTCTTCGAATAATCGAATGGATTCATCGTCCGTTTCAAAGAGGTTGACCTGCAAGACGCATTTGACATCTTTCGGGGCATTTGTACTTAATTGGAACGCTTGCTCTTGCGCCCATCGGACCAGCATGGTCCCAACGCCAGCGTTCCAATGATCGGGGTGGACTCCGCCGCCTGTTTCAAGGACGAAATTACTTTCCTTGTCTGCGACATAAGCATACCCAACGATATTGTTTTGCCCATCTTCGATAACAACTTTCCTGCTTGAAAATGGAACATAGCGGATCAAACGGATATTGCCCGCGCCGTCCACAACGGCGCGGGGCGAGGCGTGCTTTGCGTTCAGCATTTCCACAACATGCGGAGAGTCGGCAGTAGTGTGGTTTCGGAGGGTGTATGATGTCATGATGTTTCCTTTACCTGAATCGTCCCGCAGGCTGGATCGAACATTTTGTGAAGTTCAACCAACCTGCGGGATGTTGGATGCGATTATTTCACGGATCTATGCTTGCGGCGCGACGCGAACATCCCAATGAACAGCCCCAACAGGCTGAGTAGCATCGCGTTGCCGAGCAGATCGCCGACCTTTGGGTACCACGTGTTGACGGATGCGATCGGCACAGTCACTTTGTGGATGCCAACGAAGTCACTGGCGGATTCTTCAAACGTGTCAATTTGATTGAGAATTTTGCCATACGGGTCGCTGACCAGCGAAACGCCTTGTCCTGTTTGGCGGAAGATGGTCAAGCCGTTTTCCACACTGCGGAAGGTTACCATGTTTGCATGGATGTCGCGCACGCCGAGCCAGTCTTGCGAGGGGACAATGAGCAAGTTCACGTTTTGCGCGCCAGTTTGTTTGATGATGTTCGGAAAGTCCGCGTCCCAGCAAATTACCGCGCTGAGTTTGCCGTAGGGCGTGTCTACCGTTTGTAGAACGCCGTCGCCTTTGAGCGTGCCTTCAAACATATTGCCGCCGTATTTGATGTGATGCAGAACCACGTCGCCGTTTGGGTCAATGATGCGGACGGAGTTCACAGGCGGCGTTTGTCCGATATCAAACGTCGGTAGGACAATGTAGATGTTTTCTTCTTTGGCGAGCGCGCCTGCGTTTTGGATCATCGTCTCGATCTGGTCGGTGACGCCGATTACGCCGCCCTCCTGAATGACGACGATGTTCGCGCCATCTTGAGCTAATATGCGGATCTGATTCAACTCTGCCGCGTGCAATTCATCCATTGCTTGACGAAAACCCGCTTCATCCCCGCTTTTGAATTGATTCAGCGACTTGGACAGAGTCCCCTCTGGGAGCGAAAAGCCCGCGATCACGGCAGTCTGCTTGGGTTGAGACGGGAGCAGAATCCTGCCGAGGCTGAGACAAAGGACGAGGGTGAGTAGACCGGCCGAAGTCCAGGAAAGAGGCGAAGCATGTCCTTCCCAAAAATGATTGACAAGACTGGCGAAGAAACTCATCATGAAGCTGATTCCCCAAATCCCAGCGATGGACGCGATTTGCATGGCGATGGGGAAGCTGCGTTGTGTGTATGCCAATGCGCCGAACGAGCCGAAGGGACTGCCGCTGGCTTGGAAGAAGTCGAGCGCGGTGGCGGCGATGGGATAGATGATGAGCATCCATGCGGAGGCGGGGAAGCGGACGTGAAAGTAGCGGTCGATGACAACAGCGAGCAAGGTGATGGGGGCAACGGCAAGGAAGAAGCCGATCTCGCCGATGCGCGGGAAGAAGGTGGCGCCGTTCCATGAGACGATGAGCGGGATGGCGGTGGCGAGCCAGAGCAGAACGAAGTCGAGCCCTGGGCGGGCGCTGTTGCGATAGAAGCGTAACGCGAAGACGGGCACGATCCATGCGGCGAGGGGGATGTTCCATTTGCCGCCGACGGCGATGAAGTTGAGGGCGAAAACGATGAGTAGAAAGAGGTAGTGGGACATGGGGACTCCTTTGACGATTTACGATTGGCGAAACTGATTACTGTTCACCGTTCACTGATAACTGGCATTCTACAGATTCATCCCGCCATCCACATCGTCCATCCCGTCCCAAAGCGGACATTGTCCGTTCGGACAATATACGCGTGGGCGGGTTGAAGTACAATGCGAGGCATGAGCGCTGGCAATATCAATCTCGATCGCAAAGTGGTCTTCCCGTTCTATATTTTTCTGAGCCTGCTGATGGGGTACATGGGCGTGGCGGCGGTAACCTCCGTTTGGGAGGCGGGCGAGACCATCATCATCGTTTCGGTGATTGCGCTGTTCGCCACGCATGTGGGGCTGTATTGGCTCAACGTGCTGTGGGTGGAACGCCACAACCGCTGGGTCTATTTCTATTACCCCGCGCAAACGGCGGCGATGGTGGGAATTGTGTTGTTGTTAAATGGGCGTTCGGAGGTGGGGCTGGCGTTTCTTTTTTCCGCCACCATTTCCATTGTGGGCGAAGCGCTGGGGGTTTGGGGCAATACACGACGCGCATTTTTTGTCGGTCTGTTTTATCTCTCTCTCTTGTTGAGCATGTTGTATTTGTTTTCCGACCGCGAGACATTCTTCGGCTCGCTCACGGGATTATTGGTTAACGGCGGGGCGATCATCCTGTTCATGGTGATGTTCAATCACTTGTTCGCGCAACGCCAACAAGCGATCGAGCTTGCCGAGTCTTTGGAGAGCGCGAACGCCAAACTCGCCGCCTCTGCCGCCAAGATTGAGTCGCTGACCTTGCAAAACGAACGTCAACGCATGGCGCGGGAATTGCACGATACATTGGCGCAGGGCGTGGCGGGACTCGTCTTGCAACTCGAAGCGGTTAAGGCGCATCTCGCGTCAAACCGCAATGAACGGGCGGCGTCTATTGTGGAGCAGTCCATTGCGCGGGCGCGAAGCACGCTGGCAGAATCGCGCGCCGCGATCGATAACCTCCGCGCTGTGCCGGTCAATGTGACGGATGCGGTGCGCGAGCAAGTGGAACGGTTCAAGCAGTCGTCGGGCGCGGCGTGCGAGTTGGAACTCTCTGTGACAGAGAATCAACTTGAGCCTGAAGTGATTGCCCATGCCATGAACATCCTGAGCGAGTCGCTTACGAATATTTCGCGCCATGCGCAGGCTGGCAAAGTGAAGGTGACTTTTTTCATACAAAATCAAACGTTGCAGTTGGAAGTCCGCGATAACGGCAAAGGCTTCGACGTGAATCGGCAGGCGAAAGGTCACTACGGGCTGATAGGGATGCGCGAGCGCGCGCGACTGACAGGCGGGCAACTCTCCATTGAATCAGATTCCAATGGAACTTGCGTGCAATTTGTAGTGGGGAGTCCGTGATGATTCGCGTGATGATCACGGACGACCATCTCATCGTCCGCGAGGGATTGCGCTTGATTCTCGAAACCGCCGAGGATGTTGAAGTTGTCGGCGAGGCGGTGGATGGCGCGGAATGTTTGGAGTTAGCAAAACAACTCAACCCTCAGGTCATCCTCATGGATCTGCAAATGCCGCGCATGGACGGCGTCACTGCCATCGAGCGCTTGCGAAAAGATTTTCCCGAAATCGCCATCGTCATCCTCACCACCTATAACGAAGACGATCTAATGATCCGCGGTTTGCAAGCGGGCGCGCGCGGATATTTGCTCAAAGACTCAAGCCGCGAAAGTTTATTGGATACGATCCACGCCGCCGCGAAGGGCGAGACGTTGCTCAAACCAGAGATTCTCGCCCGCATACTTGCGCCTCAACCTCAGGGGAAGCCTGTTTCGCCGACCCAAGCCGACTCCACGCTGACAGAGCGCGAACTCGAGGTCTTGCAATCTGCCGCGAAGGGCGAACGCAACAAAGAGATCGCCTACAAGTTGGGAATCACCGAGCGCACGGTCAAGGCGCATTTGCAAAGCATCTATCAAAAATTCGGCGTCGATTCGCGCGCGGCGGCAGTCGCTGTGGCGGCAGGTAAGGGATTGTTGACGATGTGATCGTAGTTTCCTCATTGAAATCAAAAACAGCCCTGCGAAACAATCGCAGGGCTGTTTTCTTGTTATCAACCTGGCTTCAAGACCAAGTTATGTCTATTAGGTGCGCTTACGGGACAATATTCCCGCCGCCGAAGTCGTCAAAGTAGGCGTCTTTGGCATTGATGAACCAGAGTCCGATGCGCCCGCCTTTGGGGTTGAAGAACGCCTGGTCGCCGGCGTTAAGGGTGACGGCGCCAACCTCAACTCCGTTCTTGTAGATCAGCACCAAGCCGTTGGAGAGGGCGCGCGCGCCGAACTGATCGCCATCTGCGAAGGTGACGGGGATCGGGCTATAGCCGTACCATGCGAGCGTATCCGGGCGATAGGTCCACACGGTGACCGTGTTGGTGTTGGCATCGTATAACACTTCGATCACACCGGAACCCCAATTGGGCAGGAACGAACCTTGAACTTTCAAGAGCAGGTTTTGTTCAAGCCCATCCTCATCCACATCGGTGAGGGTTACGAAGACCTCTTGATCCACGCCGAAAGCGTTCTTCCAGTAGATGGGCCCGTTGTTGCGCACATCCACCATTTGGTTGCCGAAGATCTTGTACGCGCTGGTGGAGCCGCGCCAGTTGGGTCCGAGCGCATTGCCGGGGCGGTTGAAGTTATCAAGCACGGATGTGCCGGGGAAGGGCGGATCAAGTTCCAGTCCGATGAGAACCGGGTCGTGATCCGATGAACGGTAGGCGTCCGGCGCGTAGATGGCATCCTGAGCGTTTTGTTTGAAAGAGGTGTCGTAGTCGATCAGGTCGGCTTCATCGGCGTTGATGTGCCAGTCTGCCATGCCTGTCACCTGGCGCAAGAGGGTGTTGTTTGCCAAGCCGTAATCGAGGTAGCCGATTTGCCCATCGAACACGTACGAGTAGGCATCCTCACCCTGGAAGTGGAAGGCAAGGTCGGTGTAATCGTCGCTGGTGCCGAGGAGGTCGTCTGAGCCAGCCTTGATGGCGTCGATGGGGTCTTCCTTATCGTAGGAGTTGAGGTCGCCAATGATGAGGAAGTCGGCGTCGTTGCTGTTCGTCGGGTCGCTGGCGATCCAGTCGACCAGGGCTTGCGCGGCGGCTTTACGGGTCAGGTTGCAGTTGCCTTGACCATCGCCAGTATCCGGGTCGGTGGCGCAGGCGGAGCCTTTGGATTTTAAGTGGTTGACGATCACTGTGAAGCGCGCACCAGTGGCGATCTCTTCGAAGGTTTGAGCCAGCGCCGGGCGGCTCTTGCTGTCGTCGAAGCGCGGGTCAACCGACGAATCGAGGATGGCAAAGTTTCCAACCGGCACGACTGTGGCTGTCTTGTAGATGAAGCCCACGCGGATCGCGTCACTGCCGATCACGCCGGTGTCGATGAAGGAATAGGCGCCGGCTCCGAAGGTTGCATTGAGTCCGGCAACGATCCCGTTGGTGGGGTCGCCGAGCGGGCTGACGCCGGGGGTGTTTTCCAACTCGTTCAAGCCGATCACGTCGGCGTTCAAGCCGGTCAGCGCGGCGAGCAATTTATCGCGCTGGCGTTGGAATTCCAGCGGCTGGCTGGCATCGGCGCCGCGGCAATCGAGATTTTGATTCGCGCCGCATGGACCGCCTCCAGTGTCGCTGTTTGTGGTATCAAGCGTCAGGAAGAAGTTAAGCGTGTTCATCGAGGCAACCTTGATACTGCCGCCAACATCTTCCGGAGTAGCCGGGCGAGGGTTCACGCTGGTGTACGATGCGCCTTGTGTAGGCTGGATGCGATATGCGCCAACCGCAAAGTCCATGATACCGGTCACGTTCGCAACCGTATCGCCGCCGCGGAAGAGGTTCGAGAGATCGAATGGGCTTCCGTTGGGGTGAATGGCGGGGTTCGAGTTTTGAGTCGAGCGTCCATCGTCGAGCGTGATCTTATCGAGCAGGAAATCCTGCATGGCTTGCATCGCCTGCGGCGAACCGGGTTCGAACTCGGCGGTGGGGGTGAGGTGGCGTTCCGAAGTTAACACGATCTCGTTGAAGCGGTCAAAGTTGAAGTATTCGGAGATAACCAAAGCCTGCGGGAAGGTCACGCGCATGCCTTCGTAGGATTCAAAATCGGATACGGCGCTTACCGGCAGTGTGACGGTTGCGGCGGTGGGGAGCGGGTTGCCACTGCTGAGAATGGTCACGCCGGTGAAGGCGGTGATCTCGGTGAGACCATTGAACTCAGAGACAACGCCGACAACTTGCACGAGATCGCCAATTGCCACGTTGACCGCCGGGGAACTGCCGTCGAAGACAAAGATGCCTTCAGATGTGAGCGGGTCGGCATCCGCGTCGGCATCCTCTTCCTGCACGTGGAAGCCGTTGAAGTCGCCGTTCGTGCCGCTGGCGCCATCCTGGAAATCGCCGACGACGATGCCCTGAACGACTACGGTCTGCCCAGCCAGCGGCGAAGATGCGCCGTTGCCTTGAATATCGTGAATTTTATTTTCTGATGGACAGCCGCCAAACTGACTAGCGTCCACTTTTTTGCCGGGCGAGAATAACGATCCGCCGGAGCCGGTGGCAATAGAATGTTTGACGAGCGGGTCAGCCCCCGTGATGTCTGGATCGCGCGTCAGGGATTGATTGTCGCCGCCTTCTGTGCCGTATGCGTAACTCGCCACATCCACCGCACCGTTGTTCAACGTGACGGTATCGCCGCCGTTGTTCAGCCCCAACTGCCCGGCGGAAGCCGTTTGCACAAGGCTAAAGCCGAACGTTCCGGTTGGTGTGCCGCCTGCGAAGACGACAATCGAACAACTGGCAGGGATCACGGTGCCGGACGGGAAGGTATGGCGCACGCTGTTGGCGTCGCTCAACGTCCAGCCGCTGATGTCCAGACTCGCTGGTTCGTTGTTGACGATCTCGACAAATTCATCCTGCGTGGCGCTGATCGCGCCATCGCCGTTCGCATCGCCGTTGGTTGCGTCTGGGTCGGCATGAATCTCGTTGATGACAATGGCGACCGGCTCCTGCACTGTTAATGCAATCGAGGTATTGCCTGTGCGAAGTTCCGCGTCTGAAATGGAACAAGCCAGGGTTTTGACGCCTTCGCTTATGCCGTTGTCTACGGTTGCAGAGAAGGAGAAGATGTTGTCGCCGGCGGTTGTATCCCCGTTCAAGCCGTCATCGAGGAACGCTTGTGTGGCGCTCCCGCCGATGGATGAAAGATCGCAACTCACTGCCAAGCCGGTGCTGGCAGGGTTTGTGCCGGGCGTCACTGTGACTGCGAGCAGGCTGGGGTCGCCGGGCGCAACGTTTGACGGGGAGGCGGAGCCTGCGCCGGATGGATTCGTGGGACCAGCCACAACAAATGTCTGCCCGGTGTTGGGGCTACCAAATGTGTGGGCGGCGGTGGATGCCCAGGTGAAATCGCCGTAGGTATCGCCGCTGCCGGTCAATTGTAGCGACGAACCAACCGTTGTCGAACTCGGCTGAGCGACTCCAATATCTGTGCTGGTCATGCCGCTGGCGGGTCCGTTTGTTGCGGTAAAGCTGCCTTCATAGCTCAGGAACTGGATAACCGTATTGCTGGCATCTACCAACGCGATACCATCTGGGGCTCCGTTTTGTATCCCGTTCAACGGATAGGAAAGGAAGACCGTCCCATAGCCGCCTTGTTGATTCGGGATCGTTCCGCTTAAAGCATCGGTATCGTAAGTCGCTCCGCCGGAGCCATTGTAAAGGACAATGTTCCAGCCCGTCAGGTCGGTGCCTGCGGGTCCAGCGACTTCGATCGATTCGCCGGCATCGTCGCTGACATTATCGTAATGGATTTCGTTGATGAAGATCGTTGAGGTGGGATTTGAAAACGAGCGCGGCGCCGCTTGGGCAACGCGGGCGGTTGATAACCCGCTCAACATCAGCGCCAGAATCAAACTGACTGAAAACAACTTGGGTAGGTACCTTTTCATACGTTTCTCCTCAGAAATTTTGGATGGGTTGGTACGTGCAAATATGCCTCAAAGGCTGGTCGGTTGTGAAGTTCGGTTTTTACGAACGCAAAGCACCTCCTCATATCGATCACAATCGAACCAAAGTATTTCGATTCCCCGCCTGCCCATTTTAGATGAAGGGAATTAAAAAGGCAAGGCAACTGTAACCAATTGCTCGACCCGGTTTGATGTGCGCCCGGTTTCACTGTTATATTTTCATCACCTTTTTCAACGCTTCCTGCGGCAATGCCTTCACAGAAAACCCATGATGCCCGGTCATATCTTCCGCCGCGATCATTGCATTGATGATCGCCTCCTCTGTGGCAAAAACCGACGCGGTGAACAGCGGATTGAGATGCTCGTTATCGAGCGCGCGCAATTCGGCGAGTAAGGAAACCACGCGCCGATTTTCGCAGGGCGGGTGTAGCGCCTTCGAGGGCAAGGTTTATTCTTTATCCAACGCAAAGATGATCGCGCGGATTACGCCATCCATGTCCTTCATTACATCGCTGTTCCAAAAACGGATGACTTTGTAGCCAAACGATTCAAAATGCTTTGTTCTTTCTTCATCGTATTTCTCTTGCTCCAAGTGTTGCGACCAAAGGGAGTGCCGTCCAGTTCGATGATGAGTTTCTTCTCGATGCACACACACCGTCCTGGCGGTTGGTGTCAGGAAAATCGGGGATAAAGTTTCCGATGGCGTGTTCGGCGACTCGTGTCGCCTATCGCCCTGATAACGGCTTGATGCCGTTTCGGGCAGTGCCTGCGAAAGTTGACTCCCAGTTGATCTCCGTGCAAATTAGTCCATAGTTTACGCTCGGCAAGGGTGAGTTCTTTTCGTAATTCGATGGCGCGGGTCCTGGTTTTTGGGTTGCTTCTGGGCGGTCGGGGCATTTTGCCCCTCCTAGCCTCCCCAAATGCGACGACGAACACGTCGAATTTGGGGAGGGACTTGTGCTCTTGAAATGAAAATTTCTTTCATAAAAACTCTACCTATCATGTTCTCCCCCAAATCCGACAGCACTATCGTCGTATTTGGGGGAGATGTCCAACGGACAGAGGGGGTTTTTGACCAAGTTTCCTCTCAACCCTTGACACTGCTGTTCATCGGTGTTTATCGGTAGGTATTGTTTTATAAAGCGATACTAAATCTTGTGTCAAATTTTTTCCAATCTACTCCCACATAATCTATAACTAGCGCATTTTCCTTGTTTTTATATGGTCGACATATTCGACTTATTATTTGCAAGATATTTTGCTCTGAAACAGAATTTGTTATATAAGCAACATTCAGGAGGGGAAAGTCGATTCCCATCAGCCCAGAGCCTGTTGTTATTATTAAGAATAAATTATCGTTTTCATCATTAAATCTCTTGTACAAGACCGACCTTATTTCTGGGCTTATGCTACTATTAATATTTTCAATAGAGATTTTTTTGGATCCCAGTTGCAGAAATTCTTGATATAGTTGGTTTCCGAATTCTATGCTTGGGACAATGATAAAACCTTTTCCTGAACATTGTTTTTGCCTTAATTCAAAATGACTTAATATATCCTGAGCAAGAAGGCAAAATTCCTTTGAGGTTAGTTGTCCTTTGTGAAGATCTGAAATATTTTTAAGGAAACGTCTTTCTACTTTGATGGGCAACAGAAAGCCATCTTGTACTGCTTGATTAAATTCATAATTTGCAATGATATTTCCGAAAGCGTTTCTGTTTGCAGGAAGCGCTGATGTAAAAGTAATAAAAAATGCTTTTGGGGTCATTCTCTCGAATTCGTTAGGTGGCTGGACACTGTAACCAACTACTAGACATTCTTTATCGGTAAGAATAGTTTGATTGCCTAACCTGGTAAGTTGAATAGTTGTAAATATTATTTTGGGCTGTTTAAGTGACAAACTACTTATTAGAGATATTCTATCAGTTGCTATTATTGCTAAGTCTGCGTCATCCCCTAACGTCTTTACAAGCGTGTAATACAACTGTTCTCTTGTCTCGCTACGATCACAAAGCACCAAAATTGGCAGATGCTTTGTGGCAGGATTCGTTTTAATTGTTAGTATAAACGATAAAAGTGAGATACCTAGCCCACTCCCCACAGGCTGTAGAACGATGCCAATTTTGTTGTTTTTATTATCTATTGCATTGGTGGTAGCCTGTATGGCAGCATCAACGACTTGTTTTTGATATGCTCTGAGACTAGAATTAATTTTTTCACCCAATTGCGCTAGTTGGCTATTAATATTTTTAAGCTCCAAAGGTGTTTCGTCAATGGTTTTGCCTTGTATGATCGTGTTTCTGATTTCTCCTGCTTTTTCTAATAAACTTATTGTTTGGTTAGGCAAAATGTTGGGGTTGCTCTGTGCTATTTCACGTAGTACTTCAGTTACCGATGATTTGATTTCATCATTTGATATTTTGCTTTTTGTTTCAAGTAAATCGTTAAACTCTTTTTTAAAATTACTGAAAATTTCTAAGAAGGCGTTTTCCGGAGACACACTTGAAGCTTCATATTGTTTTGAGCTAAAAGAATCATTGCTCTTTTGAAGAAGTATTCTATTTACATCCTGAATGTTAAACAGAATTGAAAATACCCAAAACGCCGCTTTTCTTATGCCTTGTACATGGATTTCAGCAGGCACAAAACCATTGCCTTTGTGATAAAGCTCATTTCTTAATCCATGATAAAAAACAATATCATCTCTTTCAACTTCCATCTGTTTCTTTAGCACTTGCAGAACAAAGTGTTCAATAAACTCTATTTTGGAGTGATAGTTGAAAAGCCACTTCTCTACGTCGGTTTTTTGAAATTGTTGACCATTTCTCTGTGTTGGATTCAGTAATAAGTATGTAGAAATTGACGACTCTATCGAATTATCAAAGCTAACAAGTGCCATGCGCTTGTCAAAGTCGCTATTACCTTTTAGGTGCATTTCTGCATGCTCTAACAATTCAAAAGGTGCTAATGCCCAGGGTTTCAAATGACTCATAACCTATCCTTTGAAAAATGTTCAGCCGCCAACTATGTATTAGACAGAATGTACATCGCATTTCTAATCTTTTCCACAACTACCATCGAGAATCCTACTGCGCTTCAATCTAACGGTCAAGAACTCCTTGTAGGAAAATTTCAATAAGAATCGGTCAACCTCCCAAACCTCCTCATCGCATCCCGCACCTCCTCATGCGGCAGCGCCTTCACCGAGAAACCGTTATGACCCGTCATATCCTCCGCCGCGACCATCGAATTGATGATGGCTTCCTCCGTCGCAAAGACCGACGCGGCGAACAGCGCGTTGAGATGATCGTTATCGAGCGCGCGCAGGTCGGCGAGTCCGTTTTCTTTTCCGAGCGCGGTGTTTGGGTTGGCGGTCGAGAACGCGAGAAAAATATCGCCCGAGCCGTTGCCTCCCAGCGAGCCTGTCCGCGCCATGCCAAGCGTTGCGCGTTTTGCGATCCGCTTGAGTTGATGCGGCAACAGCGGCGCGTCCGTGGCAAGGACAACGATCAGCGAGCCATGTTCCCTGTACGGGTTTTCGCCGTCCGACCACACCGCATGACTCTTCAAATGATTCCCAACGGGGACTCCCGCGATCGTCAATTGATACCGCGTCCCAAAATTGGATTGCGCGAACGCGCCGACGGTCCACCCGCCGAATTTTTCAGGAAGTTTTCTGGATGACGTCCCGCTCCCGCCTTTGAACTCGTAGCAGATCATCCCCGTCCCTCCGCCGACGCTTCCTTCCGCGATCGAGCCTGATTCAGTTTTCTCGAGCGCTTCCCACACGTGAGCGGGCTTGACGAAGAATCCGTTCATGTCGTTGAGCCAGCCGTCGGCGGTCTCTGCCACAACGGGACACGACCATTTCTGGAACAGAGCGTTGTTCTTCGCCTGCCATTCGATGATCGTATCGCGGACGATTCCCACCGAGTGCGTGTTCGTGATCCCGATCGGACCTTCGAGGAACCCGCCCTCCTCGACCCACGCCGCGCCTGTCATCTCGCCGTTGCCGTTGAACGGAAACCACGCCGCAAACACGGGATCGTGATTCGCCCCTCCGCGCGGATGAATGATCGTCACCCCCGTCCGCGCCGATTCGCCTTCGATGATGGTTGAGTAACCGACGGTGATCCCCTCCACATCCGTGATCGCGTTATATTTGCCTGTGCTTCCCTCAAATGGAATCCCCAGATCGCGCGCGCGTGGTTTTTTCATAATAAGCTCCTTGGTAAGGGATGAACTGTTGCATGTACAAGTTACGAGATACGAGTTACATACTTCGTATTGCGTGCTACGTAGTTTGCAATACGCAGCCTTTGAAATCAGTCCAGCCCGATTATCAATCCCGAAGGGATGGAATGATTCTAGCCTTTGATATCAACCATTACAAATCCCGAAGGGATGACATAATCCGTGGAAAGGTATGACACCCCTTCGGGGTTGAAAACAAAACACTTCAACCTACAATCATTTCACGCCTTCGGCGTTCTTTCCCTTATGCCATCATTACGTAATACGCAGTACGCAGTAAAAACTGATAACTGCTCACTGTTCACTAATAACTGCTCACTACTCACTGCTCTTTGCTATCCCCACCAATCCCTCCGCCACATTCTTCATCACCTCATCAGGCGCGCCATCCACCGCCTTGGATTGAACGCGCGTGTCAATCTGATCATTCACATAATCCACGACGATGAAATTCTCGTGCGTGAGGGCGATCTCCGTGGTGAACCAGTCCAAGCGGCAGAGGGACGCGATTCGCTGAGTGATGTTGTGAAGCGGCAATAGTTCGTATTTGTATTCTTCGGCTTGCGTAACGATTGCGAACACATGTGTCAACGGATGCCACCAGCATGGATACGTTTTGCCGACCGAATAAAAAACGCGGAACCACGCGGGGCGTCCCTGAATGGTGCGCGGCGTGATCGTGGATTGCACGAGATATTTTTGCTCGGGGAATTCCATGCGGGCGCGCAGGACCTGCTCGAGCGATGATGCGCCGAGGATGACTCCCTCGCTCCCTCCGCCGTGCGATGGCTTGATGACAAAATGATTCCCAAGCGGAGAAAGATCAAAGTCGGGAGGCACAGGCTGTTCGAGAAACGGCGGCAGGATGATCGTGTGCGGCGTGTGCAGTCCCGCGCTGATGAGTTCGAGGTGCATGGTGGCTTTATCTTCCGACCATGCCGAAAGTTCGGGAGGGTTGATGCGGCGTTTGTTATATTCCCGCGCCCAATTGTTGATCGGCAAAAAACGATCTTCTCCCTGCGAACGGTCGAGCAGTGTGTTGAATGTCTTTTCGCCCTTGTACAACGCGGACAATGATTCAAGCAAATTGTCGGGCGTGATCTCCCAAAAAGTTAATCCTTGTTCGTTGCAGGCATGTTCAACAAAGTGAACGAAGTCAATATCATGTTCCCAATACCAGGGGAGGCAAAGGTCGTAGTTCATGGGGGGATTGTAAAGGATGAGGGATGAAGGTTGCAAGATACAAGTTTCAAGTTTCAAGCTACCTGTCTACCTGTTTACACGCCCACCTGTTTCCGTGTACACGTTTTCCCATGCCGCTGATACAATCAGCGCACTTCAAGAAAGGAACCTAACATGAGCATTGATTCGGTAAAAGACGGCGTGGTAGTGTCGATGGAATACACCCTGCATGTGGACGGCGAGTTGCTGGATAGCTCGGATGGACAAGGTCCGTTGCAGTTTTTAGTCGGCTATGGAAATATCATCCCCGGGCTCGAAGACGAAATGATGGGGATGAAGATCGGCGACAGCAAAAAAGTCGTCGTTCAGCCGGCAGATGGATATGGCGAATTCGAAGAGGACGCGTTCATGGATGTGCCGCGCGACCAATTCCCGCAAGATATGAAACTGGAGGAAGGTGTGGAGTTGACCGTGCGCGATAACGAAGACAATGCCCGCATGGCGCGCGTCGACCGCATCGAAGGCGATACGGTAACGCTAAATTTCAATCACCCCCTGGCGGGAGATGAATTACATTTTTATGTGCGCGTTGTTTCCTTGCGCGAACCGAACGAAGAGGAACTGGCGCATGGGCACGTCCACGAAGATGGGCATCACCATCACTGATCTTAACGTGATCAACTACTTTGAAAACAGAAGGCTGGCAGATTCGGTTTCCGCCAGCCTTCTGTTTTACTACCCCGGTGTTACGCGGTTACTGCTTCTTGATTCTTAGGACTTGCTCGGTTTAGTTGTTATTCTGCCATAACTGGGTGGTGATCGCTATTCAGCGTAACATAAATTGGTTTACCGTAGTAACCGCTTCGCGTCAGTCGTTTTTTTTGCGGCGAAAAAGCGACTGAAGTCGCCACTACGATGTCAGGCAATCATGGTTACTCGGAATAAGCGAAGTACTTGACGAGAGTTAAACCCGCCCCCACGCAAAATACGTAGGCACGCGCAAAACGCGCTCGCCGCGCCCCCGCGCTTGCGCATCCAACGCTTTCATTTTTTGGATTTCCCGCGCCTCGACCATCCCCGCCAAATCGGATTCGATCACCGCCCATTCCAACTCGAACTCCCCGGCATCCGCTTCTTTTTCGACGGGTTGAATGGGTCCCGTTTCTTCGAGTTTGATCCCCGCCTCGAAAAAAACCTGCGCCAGCCGCGCGCCGAAGCCGGGATCGGCTCCCTGCCGTTTCAACGATTCGACCTGCCATGCGCCGAGGGATTTCAACTCGTCCGGCGCATCCACCCGGGAAAAATAATCCGGCTCCGCCAACGCAAGGACGTGCCCGCCGGTGCGCGTCACGCGCTTCATTTCACGGACCGCTTGCAAAGGATCGCTCACCCACAACAAAAAATAATGGCAAAAGACAAGATCGAACGATTCGTTTGAGTAGGGGAGGGCAAGCCCATCGCCGCGCGTGAGGATCGCATCCGCCGCATTGACCCGGCATTGGGCAAGCGCATGAGGATCAATATCTACGCCGTAAAGAACCGCCGAAGATTCGACCGTCGAGAGGATCGCCCCGCTTCCGCATCCCGCTTCCAAGATTCGCCGCGCCCACTTTGCCTCCGCCTGTGCGAACAGATAGGCGCGCAGGTCGCGCGTCCAGCCCGCTTGTTGCACATAGCGTTTGTGCCAGTCCATTACGCGCGGCGGATCGTTTCCCACTCGTCGTTGAGGAAATTACCGAGGACGCGCTCCTTCATCCCTTGCGCCGGAAGCGCGTCGCCGTCAGGCTCCACGTACATCCACGCCTTGCCCGCGCCGTCGGCAGTTTCGTCTTCGGCGGTTTCGTATGCCACCGGGTTTTCCGCCGAGTACGGCACCGGCAGATCGGACTTCACCGTCAGCCCCAATTCGGCGGCGCGGTTCTGAGTCGCTGTGAGAACCGGCTTCAAGGACGTATCCGCTATCGTAACGGACAGGCTTTTAACCCCCGCGCCCGCGAGTCGCTCGAGGATATCGTTGACCTTGCCGGCGTTTTTCGCGTTTACCGTGAAGTGCGCGGTGACGAAGATATCCTCCGACAGGATCGCTTCCAACGCCTGCCACGATCTCTGATCCTCGGGTTGCATAATGAACAAGATGTGATCGAGCCCCGCTTGCAACAGGCTCGCGCGATAGTTTTCGTCAATGAGTTTCAAGCCGTCGGTGAGCAAGCCGCAGACTTGACCGTTCGCCTCGGCGCGCGCGATCAACTGTGGGAGATCGTCGCGCAGGGTTGCTTCGCCGCCGGTGAAGACGATGTGCGGAATCCCCGCTCGCCACGCTTTATCGAGGATGGTCTGCCACTCTTCCGCGCTCAGTTCGCGCTTCACTTGTTTCACCGGCGCAGATTCCGCCTGACCGCCTTCGGGAAGTTTATACGTGAGGGCGCAATCGAGGCGCAGCGGGGCGGGCAGGTCGGCTGAGTGAGGCGCGACCCGCTCGAAGTCGAGATAAGAAACGGGGTCGAGGTCGGGAGTCTCGATGAGGGTCTGAATCCGATCGGCGAAGTCGGTGAAGTCTTTGAGCGCCGTGTCTTTGCTGACGCGGTAGCGCGCCGCGATCTGTCTTGCCGCCTCATCGGGAGACGAGCCTTTGATGAAGTGATAGGCGCACTCCGCCGCGTTCGGGTTGAGGTGCAACACCGTCGCCGCGTTGACGACGAGTATCCCCGTCCCATCTTTGAGCAGGCGCAAGTGCAGGCGATACGGCTTTTCGCGCTCCGGCGCGGCTCGCAGGTTGTGCGCGCCTTCCGGCAGGGGTTGAACCTTGGTAAAGAGTTCGGAAATGCGATTGAGAATATTCATGGCTTTTCCTTTTGACAAAGTAATTGATGGCTTTCCCGTCATCAACGGTAAAGAGCCTTAACACGAAGGACACCAAGTACACAAAGGGGAAAGAGCCAGTGATTTCATGGGTAATTCCTTTGTGACCGTTGTGTCACTTCGACACGGTGAGCGAAAGACGAACCGTCAGTGCAAGCCTTTGTGTTTGAAAAGAGTTGTCGCGTTAAAAACGGTAGAACCTCATTGACCTACGCCAGCACATGCAACGGGACGATCTCGTCGTTCACTTCATATTGTTTGCGATGACCTTCAAAGCGCAAGGGGCATCCGCCGCCGCATTCAGACACGATCGAACAATCGTTGCACATGTCGGGCAGTCCGCGGCGTTCGCGCAAACGGATGGATAACTCGTGGTTCCAGATCGAATCCCACGAGTCGGTGAGAATGTTTCCCAGCGGATGGTAATACGATTGGCACGGCAATACGTTCCCGTTCGATTCGACGCACATGCTGTAGAGCGAGGCGGTGCATCCCTTCACGCCGAGGTCCATCTGCGTTGGGTCGAAGTGACAATATTGCGTGGGCGTGTACCAGATCAGGCGTTGCCCGCGCGCCGATGTTTTTTCGACAGCCATTGCAAGGATGGGTTGCAGTTCGCTCTCTCGCAGACCCGTTCCAACGGTGAGACCATGCCCGGAATAAATGAGCGCGTTCATGCCGATGGTCGGCACGCCGAGTTCGCCGAGGAAGTCCAACGTCTCCGGCATGGTGTGGACGTTCGTGCGCAACATGGTGGTGTTGGTCATCACGTACAGGTTTGTATCCAGCGCGTTCTTGAGTCCTTGAATGGTTTGCTTGAAGGCGCCTTTGGCGCGCATCATCACATCGTGGATGTGTTCGTCGTGCGACTCAACCGTAATTTGGATGTGATCGAGTCCGGCGTCTAATAATTTTTGCAGAAAGCGCTCGTCAATGAGGCGGCGGGCGTTGGTGTTCAACCCGGTGATCTGCCCCTTCGATTCGGCGTACGCGACCAGTTCCGGCAGGTCGTCGCGTAACGTGGCTTCGCCGCCGGTGAATACGATGTGCGGAACGCCGAGATCGAAACACTTGTCAATGACGGCGAACCACTGTTCTGTGCTGATCTCAGGGAATGTGCGTTCGCGCGCGTTGTAGCAGTGGGCGCAATCGTTGTTACAGCGATACGTCAGCGCCATGTCCATGCGATAGGGCGCGGTGGGACGCGCGCTGAACGGCATCGTCGTTTCCAGGTCCATGTCGTGGACGGCGCACGCGCCATCCGGTCGGAGCAATTCCCCGATCTGCCATTGGAACTCTTCAAAATCTGCCCGCGCTTGTTCGGGGTGAACCTTGAACTGTTTTGTCATCATGCGGATGACCGCGTCGCCGGGAATTTGCTCCATGATGAAATACGCCATCAGCGCGGCGGTGGGGTTGAGGCGCATCACGCGATTGGCGTTGACGATCAGCGTGGCGTTCCCGTCGCCTTCGATTCGCAAATGCGCGCGGCTCTTCTCGTTCTCTTTTTCCAGTTGATAATGATACAAGCCCGGCTGCGGATTCTTCAAACTCGGTCCGACGATTCTCTCTTTGATCGATTCTAAAAGCGCCATGTCGGTTCTCCTTAGCGTCCGCCGCCGGCGCAGGCGCACGCGCAACCCGCGCAGGCGCAAGCACACGCGCAACCGCCGCTTCGTCCGCCTCCGCTACTGCTTCTGGATGGCGGCGGAGGCGGGTTGGTGACGTTGGTGACTTTGCTGGTGAACTCTGTGACGTTGCCGATCACGTTAGACGCAAACGATTGCGCGCCCGTGACGACCGACGCGGCGAAGTCAGCCCCCGGTAGGGCGGAGGAACCGCTTCGTCCGCCGCTTGAAACTGGCGCGCCCGTCGAGATCGTTCTCCCTCCGCCCGCATAGATCGGATCGTAGCGCGACCACCACGAAGGCACGATGATGGGTCGAGTGAACGTTCGCCGCGTCCGGTCGTCGTACTCTTTATCGAGCATCGTCCATTCGAGATTTTCATCCAGCAGTTGTCCCTGCACTTCGGGGGTTTGCGCCTGCTCCACCTGTCGCCAGGCTTTTTCGGTGATGTTTTTGTAATAGGCAATGGTCTCTTGGCGGCTGAAACCCTTGATCTTCTCAGAGACCGCTTTGATGAGTTTCACCGTCATCTCGCGTAAAAGATTGCGCCGCGTGGCTGTGTTCTTTTCGCGGAACGCGTTGAGGAAACCCGATTCGTATTCGTGCAAGTCAATGGGCATTGGCGTTGTGATGTCGAGGTCGAGCGGAGTCCGCGATTTGACCGTGACCGCGTTCTTTTTCACCAACCCAAACAGGATCATCGTCATCACTTTATCGAGCGGGGTCTCCATGAGGATCGCCGCCTCGACCGCGGTCAGTCCGCGCTTGATGCCATGCCCCTCGATGGAAATCTTCGGCGACATGTATTGCAGTTTGCGGCGTCGGTTTTGTATGAAACCCAGAACCGGGGCGCCGACGAAAATGATCGGAAAGATCAGGCACGGTAGAAAACTTGCCACTATGCTCACCAAACCAATGACGAGCGATACAAGTCCCGTGATGATGTTCTCAAGAAAATTAACGCGCACGATCGCCGATTCGGGGACATAACTGGCGGGGAATGACGCGCCGAATGTATACTGCGTGTGCGCGTTCGCGTTCGCGTTGATCCACGTGTAGGTGATGCGCCCATCTGCGTCGAATCCGGTTTGCGGCTCGGAGGGGAACCCGCCTGGCGCGGAATGCCAGCGCGGCTCGGTGTTTGCCACGCCGGGCGGAAAGTGAAAGACCATCGTGAGGTTGGTGTTGCCCGTCACGTATTGCGAGCCGAACCAAGTCGTGCCGAACACGCCGCTGGCATACGTGTCGTCTTCTGTGTCGGGATTCAACGCCTTGGTGATCTCTCCCACGTATACATGCACGCGCCCGCGTCCGCCGGCAGGGATGGTTTGCGGTCCCATCACCACGGCGAACCCTGAGCCGCTCCCTTGATACTCGCTCGTGGAAACCGTCACGGGCGTTCCGTTCACGTCTGCTGTCACCGTTGATATGTTGAAGTTGCCGCTGGGCATGCCCACGTCCACAAAGTCAATGGGATGCGCGCCGGGCTGGTTGACGAAATCCCACACGTAATCGAGGCTCATCGTGCCGTCGGCGTTCCAATACACATGCACGGTTTCGTTTTCCACCGCAAAGTAATATTCCGACTGGGCGGAAACGACCAGCGAACTCGCCAGCGTGAGCGCGAGTGTGAGCAAAATGGCGATCTTTAATTTCATAGATTTCATGGAACCTCTCTGACTAAACGGCGCGTTACCACTTCGGTTCTTCGGTCAATTGATACGTCGTCCCGCAAAACGGACATTCCACCGTCGGCGCGCCGGCGATCATTTTGACGTTATCCGCGCTCAGGCTTCCGCCGCATGAACGGCATTTCATCTGCTCGATCTTTGTTTCCCCCGGCAGGTCCACTTTCATCGTCACTTGTTGGATCACTTCGGTCTTCGTCCCCCGTTGCGCGGCATAGATCAACCCCGCGCCTGCCGCTAAAAATAACACGCCCACGCACCCGAACCCGATCCCGAACGATAGCCAATTCGAACTCCCCTGCGCCGAGGTTGAACCGATCACGTTCAAGAGCCCGTAACCAAACAGACACACACCGATCAAAAATAAAATACCCGCGCCGATATAGAGAAGCGTTTTGCTTGCCATATAGGAACTCCGTTTTTCAATGATGATGGATGACGCTGTGTAAGTGTACGAATAGTGTAGCCCAAAGGTTTCAGAAAATCAAATAATATAAATCAAAGTTCTGATATTAATTCAATCGCTATTGTTTGCTGTATACTTGAGAAGAGGCGAACCACCGAGACGCGGAGTCATCATGACCATTCAAGATCAATACAACAAATGGAAAGCGACAATTCTCAAGAAGTCGCTAGATAAAACTCCCGAACGGAAACCGCGATTCGAAACGACTGCGGGGATCGAACTGCCCCGCCTCTCTCTTCCGGGTGAGGCTGATTCGGCTTACCTCGACCGGCTCGGCTTCCCCGGCGAATACCCCTTCACGCGCGGCGTCCAACCGACGATGTACCGCTCCCGCTTTTGGACGATGCGCCAGTACGCGGGCTTCTCC
>JAJTXU010000329.1 GCA_021462845.1 Anaerolineales bacterium | reverse complement strand
GGGATCAGGCATAAATCGGAGAAAGAGGCGAGGATGTCCTGTTGAAGCGGGTGGTCGATGTGGAGGTAATCCTCCAGCGAATAGCCTCGCATCTTCGCGTACGCCAGCATGGTGGTATGTTTGCCCGAGCAGTTGTTGAAGTTCGCCGTAGGCGCGCGCCCGCTGATAATGAACTCTTTGAACATGGGGGCGTCTTCGGGTAAATGCGCGCCGCATTGCAGTTGAGATTCGTGGATACCGATCTTTTGTTGCATCGCCGCGACGGTCTGCGCGTGCATGGCGCTGCCGATGTGCGAAGCGCACGAGATGGATAGTTCAGCCTCGGCGTACCCGAAATGCTCCACGCCGCCATGCTCTACGAAGGGAAGCGCCTGGAATGGTTTGGCGCTGGAACGCAAAAAAGCGACCTTGTGAGGGTCGCCGTAGGATGCGATCAATTTGCCGTGAGAGTCAACGACCGCGATGGAGCCATAATGAATGGCTTCGACAACCTTGCCGCGAGTGACTTCGAGGAGAGGTTGCGGCGCGTTCATCATTCATCCATCATGTGGCGCGAGGAGGCATGATAGTTGCGGACGTAATACTGGTGCAATCCGTAGCGCAGGCGTTGCGCGTATTGTTTGTTGCGGGCGACGGGAGGTTTGAAATCCTTGATGAATTGTTCGATGAGTTTATCGGCAACGGCGATGGGGGCGCGCTTGTCGCCGAGTTTATCGAATTTGTCG
This sequence comes from Anaerolineales bacterium, assembly GCA_021462845.1. Taxonomy (GTDB): domain Bacteria; phylum Chloroflexota; class Anaerolineae; order Anaerolineales; family Villigracilaceae; genus Defluviilinea. The sequence goes on along the minus strand of JAJTXU010000329.1, from coordinate 1,041 downwards.
TAGACGCGTTTGAGTAGTTCTGCCTGCGCTTTGACGTTTTGCGATGTGATCACGCCGCCGCGCCCGCTTACCATGGCGTAGCCTTTGTACGCGGGACTGAGGAGGAGGGTGAGCGATTCGATCCATGCGGGCAGGTCGGCATGGGCAAGGAATGGAGGTTGACCTTTCAACACCGAGTCGCCGACGAAGACGATGCGTTCTGTGGGGAGGATCGCCCAAATTGCCCCGCGTGTGGGACCCGCGTGACTCTCCAGGCGGATGGGCGTTTCGCCCCAATGCAGGGAGAGTTGGTCTATAAAGGAAATCTCGGGTGGCGCCCAGCGCACACTGCCTAGACCCGGAATTGCTTCCCAGCTTGCGCCGGTCTCCTCGCCTTGGGCTTTGAATGTGTTGGGGCGGTTGCGGAAGGCGAAGGCGGTCTTTTCGTGCGCGATAACCGTGCAATCCATGGCGCGCGCGCCGAGGGTTCGGTCGGGATGCGAATCGAGGTTGACGAGCATGCGTTCGGGTCCGTTGCCCATGCCCATGAGCGAGGCGCGCCACATGCGGCTGTCTTCGGGCGAGGGCGGCGCGTCGATCAACACCAGTCCGCGCGGCTGGTTGATGACCCCAAGCGTGACGCCGATATATTTTTCTTCGATGTAGACGTTCTTGCCGATGGATTCCATTCAGGCTCCCGTAGGTTTGATGGTCTATCTTACCATCACCTTTTTTCTAGTGCCATGCGAAATTTAGGGAGGTCCAATTTGATGGATAAACAAAAAGGGGTTTCCCGTTTCTGGCGGGAAATTTATTGCCATGAAGGGTCGCGAAGGCGTATCTGGAAGGGCGTTTTCCTCACCGCGCTTGCGTACGGTGAAAGTATTGTGCCACTTTGTCTCCTTTGCCGTTCGCTGCGCGAAGACACAGTGATGGAGAAAGGCTTCCCGTTACAAACTGTCGTGGCTTTCTCAAAGATACTGTTGGCAAACCGGAAGAAAAGCGGAGAGGTCAACAGACGCTAGGGGAAAGAATCACTAAGCCGGGTGCAAAGTCCAACTT
>JAJTXU010000328.1 GCA_021462845.1 Anaerolineales bacterium | reverse complement strand
TTGCCTGACGGCGTAGTGGCGACTTCAGTCGCTTTTACGCCGCAAAACAAACGACTGAAGTCGTTACTACGGTAAACTAATTTGTGTTACTCTGAATAGAGGTGGCGTGCAATTATTTCCACCACCGTCGTTATTATCATTTGATTCTTTGGTTGGCGGTGGCGGGATAGGAGTGGTCGTTGAAGTAGGTGTATATGTCGGTGTTTGCGTAGCAGTGGGAGTGAGAGTAGCGGTTGAGGTTGGGGTCATTGAAGGTGTGAAGGTCATGGTGTTAGTTGCTATTGGTGTGTTCGTTTGTGAAGCAGTTGGTGTCGCGGTGCGGAAAATCCCGAGCGTGAGGTGGATAAGACTCTTTAGAGTTGAAAAAGGGTCAAAATAAGGTGGAGTGATTTGTTAAGGTTGAGTCTACTGCAAGTGCATGGGGCTTGCAAGCCCCATGCACTTGCGCGGGCGTCAGGTAGTCCAGCGCCTGATGCGGACGTTCAAAGTTGTAAAAACGAATGTAATTGGCGAGTTGACGATAAGCCTCCTTAGGACTGGCGTATTCGTGCAGATAGACTTCTTCGTACTTGACGGTACGCCACAGCCTTTCCGTAAAAATATTATCCATTGCGCGACCGCGCCCATCCATGCTGATCTTGATTTCTTCGCGTTGCAGGCGTTCCAGATATTTCGGACTGGTGAAGTGACTGCCCTGATCGCCGTTCCAAATTTCAGGCTTGGCTTGGAATAAAGCATTGTCCACTGCCGCCAGCACGAACTCCATCTCCAGGGGTTGGCTGAGCGCCCAGCTCATCACATAGCGAGAGTACCAATCCAGCACCGCGGTGAGATTTCATCAATGCGTCGCTTGATTGCCAATTCTCGTGCGGAAGGCGGTACAGGCTCATAAAACAGGCTCGCGTAACTGACTCCAAGCAGATCTGCCTGTGTTTTCAGCGGCATATCTGGACGCTGTCCTGAGCCTGTCGAAGGGTTGTTTTCTTCCAACATTTCCAGTCGCTCTGCTCTACTCAAACTTGAAGCCAGATTTTTTTTCAGCCAGGATAACTGGGCGCTGAGCCGCCCGATCTCGGCATACAGTTTGTTGATCTGTTTTTCATGTTCGGCTTCGCGAGCGCGTTCCCCTTTGCGATCATCCTCGAAAAGCTGGGCAAAGCCTTCCAGCGCTTGCTTTTTCCATTTATGGATTTGATTTGGATGAACGCTGTTTTCGGTGGCAATTTGAGCCACGCTCTTGTCTTCTCGGATTGCTTCCAAGACGATTTGTGCTTTTTGAAGTGCAGATAGGCGTTTTCTTTTGGGCATGTTTTTCTCCAGAAATTGCACCTTAATTATGCCCGTTTTCGTGTCTAAATTCCCTTATCCACTATAAAGTCTCGACGGAGATTCGTTAGAGGGGGTCTTTTTCCCCGAGGAGGAGATCGCTTTGTATGTCCCGCAGGAGGGGGAGAGGGTGTGTCCGTAGGGTGATACGAAATCCATTTAACTTTGAAAGTAACGAATTGGAGATTTTGGTTGTAATTTATGAGGTGCGATGTGAATTTTAAATTGAACTCAAACATAAGCGAAAGCCTATGTCGGAATCCTTTTTATCTGGGCTTTCAAAATAGGAAACTGAACATCGAATGTTGAACGGCGAACAGCCTAGTGACCACGCGCCTCCTCTAAGGATTTGTCCAAAAATAACTTGAACAGTTGAAATATAATGGTTCTATCAAAGTTTTGCAAAGGGACAAGCCAAATGTTCACAAAGAAAAGTCGGATAC
>JAJTXU010000327.1 GCA_021462845.1 Anaerolineales bacterium | reverse complement strand
CGCTGGGGGTTGACGACTGTTCAGCCCGTCTCGAACCTTTCCTATAATTTTGTGGCGTTCGCAAAACCTTCAAACTCTACCGCAAAGACCGCCAAGGACGCCAGGCAAAAATTAAACCTTTGCGCGCTTCGCGTGCTTGGCGGTTCAAAAGATGTGGTTTTAAAAATCGGCATCCCGCGCGAGGAGTTGACGAGCGAGATCGCGGCGTTGCGATTATTCAATGGCGACGGCGCATGCAAGTTGATTGACGCGGATGAGGCGAAGGGATTTCTTTTGCTGGAACGGTTACAGCCCGGTGAAATGCTTTCAACCCTTGAAGATGACGAGGAAGCAACTCGCATCGCGGCGGAGGTGATGAAGAGGATTTGGCAACCGCTCAATCATGTCACCCTGAAGGACGCCTCGCGTCCTGAAGGGTCTCCCTCATCATCACAGAGACTCTTCGCTCCGCTCAGAGTGACATATAACAAGTTTATCCAACTCTCCGATTGGTTCGATGGGTTGAAACGATTGCGGGAAATGTTCAACGGCGGGACGGGTCCGTTGGATGAAAAACTGGTCGAGCGAGTCGAACGGTCAACGAAAGATTTTTTCGCGGAGAATCACAGTCCCGTGTTGATGCACGGGGATTTTCATCATTTCAATATCCTCTCGTCGGAGCGCGGGTGGCTGGTCATTGACCCGAAGGGAGTCATCGGGCCCGCGTGCTACGAGGTGGGTCCGCTGATGATGAACCCGTGGGGAAGGCTGCCACGAGAAGGCAGGTTGAAGTCCCGGATGAAGAGGCGGGTTGACATCCTGCGCGAGCATTTGGGATTCGAGCGCGAGCGAATCCTTGAATGGAGTCTGGCTCATGCGATCCTATCCGCGTGGTGGGGAATCGAAGATCGTACAGGTTGGGAGTATTCGATGCGGTTTGCAGAAATGATTGCCGATATCAAATAAAAACAGCCTCCCAACGGAGGCTGTTTTTATTCTTGGTTTAGCCCATGCCCAGGAGGGCAAGCAAGCCCACAGCGCCGATAATCAACGCCAGCACCGCGCCGATCTTCCTGAACATGTCGGTCGCAAGCGCCGGCACAAAAGCAGAAAGCCCGTACCAAAGGAAAAACAAAGCCGTGCACCAAGCCGCAATTGTAGCCATTTCATACACTCCTGAAATTAGATTTGATCGTCCGTGTGGACGATACTAAATACGACAACCCTCCTCCAAATCAGAAGTTGCGCGTCCTGCGTGGTAGAATTTAGAGATACTTTTCTCTCGCGGCAAGAGGAAAACACCGCGAGAGACTTTTTCTGTCATGGCTATTACAACATCTCATCCCGCTGAATTTTCATTACAACGCGCCCACACTGCCGATCGCTCCAGCCCGGCGCGCTGGGTCTGGTCGCACGCGTCGCGGCATGGTTGGATCATTTTCATGATGGTGCTTGGGGCGGCAGGCAATGCCGGTCTTGCGGCGGTGGTGCCTGTGCTGACCGGCGACGCGTTCAACGCAATGCTCAAGCCCACCCCCGACACGAGCGTTCTTTGGCCCCTGGCGTTCACCATTGGCATCTCGCAGATCATCCGCGGCGTATTACAACTGGGGCGCAATTTTGGCGCGGAATTGCTGGCGCAACACATGGAACGACAGGTGCGCGACGAGTTGTACCTCTCCCTGCTCGGCAAGAGCATGACCTTCCATAACCTGCAACCCGTCGGCGATACGATGGCGCGTTCCACCAACGATGTGCGCGAACTCAATTACATGTTCAGTCCGGGGCTGAACCTTGTGGTTGGTTCGTTC
>JAJTXU010000326.1 GCA_021462845.1 Anaerolineales bacterium | reverse complement strand
AGGGCTTGAAGGTGATTTGTTTGTGTCTCATACCCCCATTGTATTAAACTTTTCCCATCTTGAGGAGGGCTGCCTTTCCCCTTTTTAGACAGCCCCTTATTACGGCTAAAAAGCGACTGAAGTCGCTACTACGCTGTCAGGCAATATGTGTTACTCTGAATAACAGGAGACTCATGCTCAAACCTATTCGCTGGAAAACCTTCCCCCGCGACTTTCTCGTCATTCAATTCGGGTTCCTTCTTTATGGACTCGCCCTCACGCTGTTGATACGCGCCGACTTGGGGACAAGCACCTGGCTCGTCTTCGAGATCGCGCTGGCAGAAATTTTCAAAATCACCATCGGGAAGATGACCGTTTTTGTTGGATTCACCGTGCTATTCCTCGCGCTGGCAATGCGCGAAAAAGTTGGCTGGGGAACGCTGGGGAATATTCTCAGCATCGGTCCGTGGCTGGACTTGTGCTTGTGGCTGATTCCTTCCGTGAAGGGAAACCTCGCTTTACAGATTACGCTCTTTCTCGCGGGAATTTTGATTCAAGGATTGGCAACCGCCGTCTACATCGGCGTGGACGCGGGCGCGGGTCCGCGCGACAGCATGATGCTCGCGATTCACCGCACCACAGGGTTGAGCGTTCGCGTGGCGAGAGGCGTTTTGGAACTCGTCGTTGTCACCATCGGCTGGCTGTTGGGAGGTCCGCTGGGGGTGGGGACGTTGGTGTTCGCCATTTTGATCGGACCGTCGGTGCAGTGGGCGTTCAAATTGCTCAACGTCAAACCGCACAAGCCAGAGCCTGCGGCAGTGGAAGCAACGGCAGATTGAATAATTGCGCAGTATCGATTGCGCAGTACCGCAAAATTCACTTTGCGCTTACTGAAAAGAAAACGGGCAAATGGTAAGATACCCATCGAAGAGTACAATAACGTGAATTCAGTTTAGTGAACCGCGACGCAGGGCACGGCTGATTTCGCTGATTCAAGAAAAAAATCCGCGTTTTCCGAGTTCGCACCGCGCTTGCGTTCGGCGCAAGTGTCAGCGTCCAAAATGATCGACTATTCAGAATAACCCTAAATGGTTGACACGTAGTGACGACTTTTGCGGATTAACAATTAAACCGAGCAATCCTTCCACTGCATTTTGAACCACGGAGACACTGAGTCACGGAGTTTTTAATTTGCTTTCTCTGTGTCTCTGTGTCTCAGTGGTTTGGTTTATTGCTCGATTAATTTAGAAAAGAGCAATAGTCGTCTTGTTACGGCTAAAAAGCGACTGAAGTCGCTACTACGCTGTCAGGCAATATGTGTTACTCTGAATAATCTTTGTCCCGGCGTGGCAACGTGAACGTTGCCGTACTTTGTCCTCTCTGGAGTTAACATGACAGACGAAACGCGCATCGATCAACCCATCCCAACGATCCCGGAACACGCGCCAACGAATCGTTCGACAGGCGCGCTGGTCTTGTTCCTGTTGTTTGCAATCTTCATGCCGATTTGTTCATTCATATACCATTTTACGCTGTGGTCCATGGAACAATCGGCGATCGCCTCCGGCAGTCTTTCGAGCCTTGCCTGGTTTGGGCTGATCGGGCTGGCGACGCAGGCGGTTCTCCTTTCGGGAATCATATTCGCGTTATGGCGCTTCACAAGCGATGATCGTTTCAAGCCGGTCTACGCCGGCTGGTTGGGCGCCTCATTGATTGCTTTCCCGGCATTGGCGTTGCGTTTGCTTGGTCCGAACAACGACCAGGCTGGTTTCCTCCTCCAAATTTTGATTTGTCTTGTCGCGGCATTCATTCTTG
>JAJTXU010000325.1 GCA_021462845.1 Anaerolineales bacterium | reverse complement strand
CAGCGCGGTCGGATTTGCAACCACGCACACCAACGCGCCTTTGGCATGGACATCGTCTATGAATTTTTTGTAATCGTACACGCGCCCGAAGAAATCGGGATATTGCACGATAACGAGACAAGTATCTTCGCCAACGTGCGCAAGTAAATCGCTCGGATCGGTATCGAGTTCGGCGTTCGCCTCATCGCCGACGAGTTGTAAGTCCATGCCCTGCGTGTACGTGCGGATTACCGCGCGATATTGCGGATGCACAGTGGGAGAGACGACCACCTTCTTGCGTTTGCCGCGAAACTGCGCGTTCGCCAAGTTCACCGCTTCGGCTGTGGCAGTCGCCCCATCGTAATGCGAGGCGTTCGACACATCCATGCCTGTCAACGCCGCCATCAGCGATTGATATTCAAAGATGGCTTGCAATGTGCCTTGTGAAATTTCGGGCTGGTATGGCGTGTACGCGGTATAAAATTCGCCGCGCCTCAGCATGTGGTCAATCACCGATGGGATGTAGTGATGATACATGCCCGCGCCGAGGAAGGAGATCAGATCGCCGCGCACGTTTTCATTCGCGCTGGCAATGTTGGAAAGTTCTTCCAGCGCTTCCATTTCTGTCCACGCGGGAGGCAGGTTCAGTTTTGGGAAGCGATGTTTGGCTGGGATGGCGTCGAACAATCCGTCAAGCGATTTCACGCCAACGGTCGCGAGCATTTCATCGCGTTCGTGAGGACTTATTGGGATATATGTCATGTTAGTCTCCTGGTCGGATAGTCTCATAGTCTTTTAGTCGCTGGTTTTGACTAGCAGACTAGCGGACTATCCAACTAATGACTTCTCTCCTCGCAATGCTTCTCATACGCCGCCGCATCCATCACATCGCCAGCCGTCGCGCCTTCGAGTTGGATCATCCACGCCGCGCCGAAGGGATCGGTGTTGATGGTCTCGGGCTTGTTGGAGAGGTCTTTGTTGACCGCGGCAACTTTTCCGCTGGCTGGCGAGTAAATTTCAGAGGATGCCTTCACCGATTCAACGGAGGCAATCGCCTTACCTGCCGCGATCTCTTCGCCCGCTTCGACGAAGATCTCGATGAAGACGATGTCGGAGAGTTGGTTTTGGGCATAGTCGCTGATGCCCACCTTTCCGCTCGCGGGGTCGAACCATTCATCTGACTTTGCATATTTCAAATTGGAGGGGGTGTTCATGTGTATTCTCCTTGTGAGGTTGTGCCGCAAAATTCATTTTGCGAGAGCGCAAGATGAATCTTGCCGTACTGGGTTTTGGCGAATCAAAAAGGCGCACGAAGATATGTTCGCGCGCCTCTGTAATGTGACCTGAGAGATTAGTTTGTTAGTTCGGTAGTCGGCTAGTTACTTAGTTTTGTAGTTTTTCAACTACCGAACTATTGAACTACCAAACCATCTAACTAACTAACTTTACACCGTCGGTATTGATGTCCCGTAGTTGAACTGCGGGACGATCAAACTTTCCAGAGTTGATTCGGGGACAGGGTCCTTTTGCCTGAGAGATTCATCTGGTTTCGCCTGATCCAGATTTGCACCTTCGGCGCCCTTTTTGTAGTAACGACTTTGCGAAGCACTCTTTAGAGTTAGTCGTTATTTGCCGACGACTGAAGTCGTCACTACTTTTGAGTCTCTTCCCTATTGCCCGTTATGTTGTTGTATCCATTGTATGATTGAGGGGAGTGAGAGTCAAGAGTTAAAAAAGCCTTGCGTATGGTTTTTCCAAAGTCAGGAAAAAGGGGTAGTGAGCAAGGCGAAAGCCTCGGGCAGGTGCGCCGCGAACCATCTTCGAGCTTGGGCAGCATTTTGGA
>JAJTXU010000324.1 GCA_021462845.1 Anaerolineales bacterium | reverse complement strand
CGTCAAAGGGTCGTCGCTCGTCAGCGGGGATGCGGCGATGAAGAAAGCCAAAGAGGTGAGCGGACTCGTCGAAGCGTTGAAGCAGGCTGAGGTCAAGGATGAAGCGATCCATTTGCAGGGAGTCCACATCGAAACGTCGAGCGGCGCGTTGTTGAAATCATCCAGCGCGACGTATCGGCTGAAAATCCAATGCGAAAAATTGGATTTACTTGCCGAGATACTCGATATCATCTCCGAGCAAAAGAACGCTACGTTGGAACGAATCGTATGGAAGTACAACGAAGACGAGGCGCGCGAACGTGGTCTGCTCGCCGCGCTGGAAAAAGCGAAGAGCAAGGCTGATAAAGTGGCAAAGGCGATGGGCGTGAAAATTCTTGGGGTGTACGATCTGATCGAAAACACGTTCGACGAGGAGATGCCGTATCCGCAGTTTGCGGCGATGCAGGCGGCGCCGATGAAACGCTCGGTGGGCATCACCCCCGAACCCAGCCTCGGCATGGACATTCAGCACAACAAAACGATCAACGTCAATGTAGAGATTTGGTATCGCGTGTCCGCGTTATAACCCCAAAAAACCAAGCCACGGATCACACTGATTTACACAAATTAAGCCAACCCAGATGAGAGGGTTGGCTTTTGGATTTTCTCATCACGGAGCGAAAATAAAAAATCCGCGACAATTCGTGAAATCTGTGACTAAAGAATAGACTTTGTCGGTAATAAGCAGAACAAACCATTTTGGACGCTGATGCACGCTGACAACGCAGATTTTTTCTTTGAATCAGCGTTAATCAGCGTTTTTCTGCGTCCCATTTTTATTTCCGATAGAGTCTAATTTATTTCTTCGCCAGCACGATCACGGATGCGCCGTCGGCGGAGGTGATGGTCAATGTATCGCCATTCAACGAATAGGTTGCAGCGCCGACAAATACGCTGAGGATGGCGGATTCTTGCACACTTGCATTTCCAATGCACGCCATCTTCGTTGAAATGAACTGATCGAATGTGATGTCGCTTCCATTCAGCGTGTAACTCCCGTTGAATTGATTACAACCCACATTACCGCTGATCTTTTCAGCGTCAAACAGAATGGAGGTGTCAATGCTCGGGTCGGCAGGCGTTGGGTTGGATGCCGAACCGTACGAAACAAGTTGCCACTCTCCCGCGAGGGATGGAGATACAGCGGGGGCGCAAGCGGCAAGTAGAAACACAGCAACGATCAACAAGTATATTTTTTTCATGGTACTCCTCATCAATTGGATTTCATTTTATCTGACGATATTTTCTCACAAATGTTCCCAAACGAAGGCGATTTTTACTTGCTTATAAGAGTTGGCAAAATCTATTAACGCGAATACCGCTAATGAACGAATGACGCGAATTTTTAAAGGGTTATTCGCGTCATTCGCCTATTCGTGATATTCGCGTTGAAAAATCCCCGTCTCTGGTTAAAACCCTGAACGCGGCAACACCCTCTAGCACTTCTGTTCTATCAATGATAAAATCGCGCCTCCCACAAGGAACAAGGGAATGACTTCAGAAACCATACTCGTTGAACAACTCAGCAAGACCTATCAAGTGCCCGAACGCGAAGGCGGATTCGGCGCGGCGGTGCGCGGATTCTTCAAACGCAAATATAAAGACGTGAAAGCCGTGCAGGAGGTCAACTTCAAGATCGAACAGGGAGAGATCGTCGGCTTTCTCGGTCCCAACGGCGCGGGCAAGACGACCACGCTCAAAATGTTATCGGGTCTGCTCCACCCCACTGGAGGAAAAGCCGTTGTGCTTGGGTTCACTCCCTGGGAACTCAAAACCGATTACCTGCGCTCGATGACCCTCGTGATGGGACAACGCAACCGT
>JAJTXU010000323.1 GCA_021462845.1 Anaerolineales bacterium | reverse complement strand
TTGGTATAACGGTACATATAGCATACTTGATTGGTATAACGGTACATATAGCATACTTGATTGGTATAACGGTACATATGTACCTTGATGCCATAGGTCCAGGGTGTGGGAGTACCCCCTCCACAAACGCTATTAATGTATTCGATCTTTATACTGTTAACTCTATTGCTTGCACGAAACGGAATGACTGTTCCGTCCGCGAGTCCTCCCCCCAAATCAATTGGACAGCAAAAACCCTCGCTTCCGCCGACTATAGTATGCACACACCCGCTCGGTCCACAGGGTGGAACGAGATTACAACCTGTCTTTTTGCAATAGCATTCTAACGCCCAAACTTGTGCATTGACAGGGGAATAAATGTAGACATTCGGCATGCGATGACCTCCTTCAGAATCGAAGCCAAGCTCAAGTTTGTTATTGTACTAGGACTTGCTAAGTGACTAATATTAACGAGTCCACCAACTTGCGAATCTCTTTGCGGGTGGGATTATGTTCCGCTCTTAGTGTATAAAAAACATCGTTCTCGATCCAATAAAACACATATCCATCTTGAGTTGACACCATGATACCGCGAGAGGGTAGAAAATCTACTTTCTCCAAGATGACCGCAGGGAGGTCAGGCTCGGCGGGGACGCTAGACCAAAGAGGATAGGGATGTGGAAAATCTGGCTGCGCCCAAATACCTACACTACCTTCCCAGTTTTCGGTTTTCGCGTTATATGAATCAAAATTTACTGATGCCCCAAATACCTCGCCAGATTCATGCTCTATTTGGTAACCGCCTGCGGGTCTAAAACTATCGGGTAGCTTGCCCAATGTGTATAGAGGTAGACGCGCCATTCTCGCCAAGTTTTGAGGGGTATCGATATTTTTGGTTACTGCCGTTGCTTTGGGACCGCCCCGTCCAAAACCCACACCACAAACAATTGGAATACCATTGCGGGAGGGGATAACAAAATCAGGCAAAGGAGCGCCTTCGATAAGTAGCACAAAACCAGCGTAAAGTTCACCTAGCAAAGCTTGCAAATTGGGGGTATTGTTCTCATCAGAATCGCCCAACCGCAATTTTGGAGATGATCCAACTATCAAAAATCCAGCCAATAATGTGCCAGCTTGACGGAAGAAACCTCGCCTTCGCAGGTCACTACTCCCAGATGATGCTATACCTCGGCGTACGATCTGTGCAATGCGCCAACTGCGTCGAGGACCCATTCCCAAAATGAATCGCAACCGTAATTCCCAGCCAGTGGATACCCAGACTTGTGCTTTATTCACTTCAAGCAACGTTGGTTCCCACTGCCAATTTGGGCGCGTGCCGCTGATCAGTGATTGCATTTCTGCATCATGCAGACTGCGCGCGCTTAGCCATCCGTTGCTTTCATGCTCGACCTCGCGCGCAATATCGCTGCAAATCGAACAGCCAGAATCGAACAGTAAGAATCGTTGCATAATGGGCTCCTTTTGTCTGTTGGACGAGTCTCTGACTTGCAATGCCTCTTTGCCAATTCGGATTTCTGCCTCGCAAGGTTAATGATAAAATCAGGATGGTTGGAGTGTAGCATCCCTCTATCAAATATCTATCAAACGAGGTCGCGCGCGATGCTCAATCTGAAATTTTTTTCTGCCCCCTTGCTGCTCGTAGAGAATCAACCGTTGGCAAAATTGATGGGTTCGCCAACTCTCGTGAGTCTCTTGGCATACTTGGTCATGCAGCGCGAACGTCCGCTCGCGCGTGCCTTTGTCGCCGCCGTCTTTTGGCCCGAAAGTTCGGAAATGCAAGCGCGGCGCAACTTGAACAGTCACCTATATCGGCTCAAGACCTTGCTGGGTTCAGCGAACTATTTTTGCAGCGAACGCGAAACGATTCAATTCAA
>JAJTXU010000322.1 GCA_021462845.1 Anaerolineales bacterium | reverse complement strand
CACTTCATGCAGAAGGAAATCCACGAGCAGGTGCGCGCGTTGACCGACACGCTCGCGGGGCGCGTGGACTTTGCCAACGGAAAAATCCGCTTACCTGATCTGAAGTTGACCGAAGAACTCGCCAAGAAAATCGAAAAAATTTACATCACCGCGTGCGGCACTGCCGCGTATGCAGGCTTGGTCGGCAAATATCTCATCGAAAAAATCGCGCGTGTGCCTGTGGAAGTTGTCATCGCATCGGAGTTTCGATACAGCGACCCGATCTTGGATGACAAAATAGTCGTTCTTGCCATCTCGCAATCGGGCGAAACAGCGGACACGCTCGCCGCAATGGAAGAGGGACGACGCAAAGGCGCGGTGATCTGGAGCATCGTCAACGCCATCGGCTCGCAAGCCATGCGCGTGTCGGATGGATTCATCTCGATGCAAACGGGACCTGAGATCGGCGTCGCTTCGACGAAAGCATTCACCGCCCCGCTCGTTGACCAATACATGCTGGCGATTCTGCTCGCGGACTTGCGCGGCACGATCAACGAAAAACAACGCAAAGAACTCGTGGCAGACCTGCGGCTCGTTCCAGATTTAGTCAGTCGCACGCTCGACCGCGAAAGCGAAGTGGAGAAGGTCGCGCAAACGCTGAAAGACATCCGCGATTGTTTGTATCTTGGTCGCGGAATCAACATGCCCATCGCGTACGAAGGCGCGTTGAAGTTGAAAGAGATTTCCTACATCCACGCGGAGGGTTATCCTGCGGGCGAGATGAAACACGGTCCCATCGCGTTGATTGACGAACACATGCCCGTGCTGTGCCTCGCGCCGAAAGATCCGTGGCATGAAAAAATGATCTCGCAGATCCAGCAGGCAAAAGCGCGCGGCGGGACGGTCATCGCGATCGCCACCGACGGTGACGAATTGATTCACGGGATGGCGGATCATATCCTCTGGGTTCCCGAATCGCCGTGGATGCTCTCTCCCATCGTGACGGTTATTCCCCTGCAATTGCTCGCGTATCACATCGCCGCCCTGCGCGGACTGGACGTAGACCAGCCGAGAAATCTAGCGAAGAGTGTGACTGTGGAATAAAATCTGGACGCTGATTCACGCTGAGAACGCAGATTCTATTTTCTTTTGAATCAGCGAAATCTGCGTTTTTCAGCGTCCAATTTTTTTGTTATTTCGGAGAACCAACATGCGCCCCGATTGGGACTCGTACTTCATGAAAATCGCCTTTGCCGTTTCAGAACGAAGCACCTGCGACCGCGCCTTCGTCGGCTGTGTGCTGGTGTCAGATAAACGCATCCTCACGACAGGCTTCAACGGCTCGCCCAAAGGACAAGGTCACTGCGACGAGATCGGTCACCTCATGGTGGACGGGCATTGCGTCCGCACGATTCACGCGGAGACGAACGCCATCATCCAAGCCGCGCTGCACGGAGTCTCTACCAAAGGCGCGACGTGCTACGTGACCCACCTTCCGTGCATCAACTGCACAAAAGCGCTCATCAATGCAGGCATTGCGCGCATCGTCTACAGCGTGTCCTATCGCACCGACGAAAACGCCGCGAACTTCCTGAAAGCGGCGAAGATCGAAGTGGTACAAAAAGAATTCAACGCATAAAAGTGACTGTCACCTTGCAAGTGACAGTCACTTCGTAAAGCGACATTCATGTCGCCTTTCTTCTTTCCTCTTTCTCCCCAGTGTATAATCAAGCCCAGCAAGCCAAACTACCCCTGAGGTATAAAACAACCATGAGAGCATGATCTACTCCTCCACCCCCAGTTCCAAAGCGAAGCAAGCCGTTGCCGACGTTTCGCATACCCCCTTCTGGCTCGACGACCCAGCCAAACCCAACCCCGAACCTCCGCTAACTCAAAATATTTCCACCGAC
>JAJTXU010000321.1 GCA_021462845.1 Anaerolineales bacterium | reverse complement strand
TACGAAGAGTCAAATCTGTACAAGATCCGTCATTCGGCGGCGCATGTGATGGCGCAGGCGGTGATGGAGATGTTCCCCGACGGGAAGATCACGATCGGTCCGCCTGTGGAGAACGGGTTCTATTACGATTTCGATCTGCCGCGCAACCTCACGCCCGAAGACCTGGAAGCCATCGAAAAGCGGATGAGGCAGATCGTGCAAGGCAAACACGAGTTCAAGAAGACGGTCATCTCGGCGGAGGAGGCGAAGAAAATTTTTGCGAACCAGCCGTATAAGTTGGAGTTGATCGAGGGACTCGAAAAAGGCGGACTCGATGAGTACGGGAATCCGCTCAAAGAAAAGCCTGAGATCTCGATCTATCAACAAGACACGTTCGTGGACTTGTGCCGCGGTCCGCATGTGGCGAGCACGAAAGAGATCAAGCAGGACGCGTTCAAGTTGATGTCCATTGCTGGCGCGTATTGGCGCGGCGACGAAAAGAACAAACAGTTGCAACGCGTCTATGGCACGGCGTGGGAGAGTAAGAAACAACTTGAAGAATATCTGAATCAACTCGAAGAGGCGAAGAAGCGGGATCATCGCAAACTCGGCAAAGAGTTGGAAATCTTCACGTTCGATGAGGAGATCGGTCCAGGCTTGCCATTGTTCCTGCCGAATGGCGGAGTGATGATCGAAGAGTTGGAGAAACTCGCCAAAGAGATGGAAGACAAAGCGGGCTATGTGCGCGTCCGCACGCCGAACCTGACGAAAGAAGACCTGTTCATCCGTTCGGGGCATCTGCCATATTACGCGGAGAGCATGTACCCTCCGATGGAACTCGAAGGCGTAAAGTATTACGTCAAACCGATGAACTGCCCCATGCACCACAAAATCTTTGGATCAAAACCACGTTCATACCGCGACCTGCCGATTCGCCTCGCGGAATATGGGACGGTGTATCGCTACGAAAAATCAGGCGAGTTATTCGGCTTGATGCGTGTCCGTTCGTTGCAGATGAACGACGCGCACATGTACGTGACGGAAGATCAATTCGAGCAGGAGTTCCTCGGCGTCGTTGACCTGTACCTCAAATACTTCGAGTTATTCGGTATCGAGAAATACGTGATGCGACTGTCCCTGCATAGCAAAGCGGGACTCGGCAAGAAGTATGTGGACAACGAGCGCTTATGGCTGAAAACGGAAGACATGGTGCGCCGCGCAATGGACAACGGCGGAGTCCCGTACGTGGAAGCCGAGGATGAAGCCGCTTTCTACGGTCCGAAGATTGACGTACAGATCTGGTCGGTGATCGGCAAGGAGTTTTCGCTCGCCACGAATCAAGTGGACTTCGCCCAGCCTGAACGCTTCGACTTGAAATACATCAACAAGGACGGGCAGGAAGAAGTTCCGTTGTGCATCCACCGCGCGCCGCTTTCCACGCATGAACGGTTGATCGGATTCCTGCTGGAGCATTACGGAGGCAACTTCCCTGTGTGGCTTTCGCCCGAGCAGGTGCGCGTGATCTCCATCACAGATGAGCAGAACGAATACGCGGAGAAGATTGCGAAACAACTCCGCGAGAACGGCGTCCGCGCCCATGCGGATTTATCGTCGCAACGCATGAACGCGAAAATCCGCTCGGCGCAGTTGATGAAAGTGCCGTATATGCTGGTTGTCGGCAAGAACGAGATGGAAGCGGGGCAGGTGTCACTCCGCGTGAGGGATGGAAGCCAGCAGAATAATATTCCGCTGGGTGAGTTTATCGCCCGCGCAAAAGATCGGATCGAAAAAAGGGCAAAAGAGTTGTAAGCCTGATGGCGTCGAAAGAATACAGGGGTTGTCTAAAAAGGGGATGAAATGAGAGAGGGAAATCGGTCAAAACGAGAACGGGACAAAAAAACTGGCGGTCAATGGATCGCCAGTTTTCGT
>JAJTXU010000320.1 GCA_021462845.1 Anaerolineales bacterium | reverse complement strand
TGCGCCCTCTTTGCCCAGATGGCGGAATTGGTAGACGCACTAGGTTCAGGTCCTAGCGGTGGCAACACTGTGGAGGTTCGAGTCCTCTTCTGGGCACCAAGTAATTTTCCAGCACAATCCAGCAACGTCCAAGAAGCCGCGCAACATACTGTTGTGACGGCTTTTTTATTTCCAGCAGCGTCCGCATCCGTCCATTGAGAGCCGCGATTGTTGGGTGTAATTTATGGTGTAACTTCTGGCGTTGGTGTAACTTATGTGCCCTGGCGAAACCATTTTCTGCTCATGTCATGCCACGCCAAACTATTCCACTCACCGATTCGAAGATCAGGGCGCTCAGAGGCGGCAATAAGCCGCGATCCGCGTTTGATGGCGGCGGACTGTACCTTCTCGTCAACCCGAAAGGCAGCAAATGGTGGCGTTTCAAATATCGCTTTGGCGGCAAGACCAAAACCTTGTCGTTCGGTACCTACCCTGAAATCGGATTAAAGGAAGCCAGGGAGCGCCGGGAGCAAGCGCGCAAACTGCTCGCCAATGGTACAGACCCTTCAGCAGATCGCAAAGAACAAAAAAAGGCTCTCGCCTCTTCAGCAACCACATTCGCTCAGGTGTTCGAGGAATGGCTCGACGTGCAGGCGGCCAACCGGTCTCAACGCACCATCGAGAAAATTCGCGCGAGCATGCGCATTCACGCATTGCCATCGATCGGCCACCTCTCGATCGACAAGATCGACATCGATCCCATTCTTGAGTTGCTGCGAGCCATAGAGAAGAAAGGCGCCCTGGAAATGGCGCGGCGTGTTCGAGCGTGGACAAGCCGCGTCTTTCGCTATGCTGTGATCACGAAGAAGTGCAAACACGACCCAGCTGCAAACCTGAGGGGAGCGCTACGTGTTCCAGTTGTCCGGCACCATGCTGCCCTTCCGAAATCCGATTTACCAGCCTTCTTGAAGGCGCTTGACAACCCGCTAGTACGACTTGCGCCACTCACCCGACTCGCCCTCAAGTTGCTTGTACTGACTGCCACGCGACCAGGTGAGTTGCGGATGGCTAAGTGGAAGGAGTTCGATTTCGACAAGGGTGAATGGCGAATACCAGCAAGCCGAATGAAGATGAAGCAGGAGCACATCGTACCGCTCTCTTCACAAGCGCTCGCGACCGTAGAACAGACCAAGAATTTTTCCGGAGAAGCAGATTTCCTATTCCCGGCGCTGGGCAACCCTAAACGAACCCTATGCGAGAATACTCTAGGAAATGCCGCCAAAGCGCTCGGGTTCCCTGTTACCGCGCACGGATTCAGAAGCACCTTCTCGACCTATGTAAATGAGAGCGAACGCTGGAGCAGCGATGCCATCGAGGCACAGTTGTCGCACAAGCCGGTCGACCAAGTGCGCGGGGCCTATTACCGTGGCGACCGCAGACTGTCCGAGCGTAGACGGATGATGCAGTGGTGGGCAGACGAACTGGACAGAATACGCTCAACCTAGCGCCTATCCAGGGATGGGTCGTCCTATTAAGTCCAGTAACGTCTACCTCATAAGTCATCCTTGAACTTTCCTGGACACATAGATAAAATTCCGAACAAAGCGCTTGCACGTGCGACAACGTGCCGAGGGCGATTCGCCACCGCCCCTGTGACAGTGCCGCCGAATCCATGGGCGAAAAACATGATGGTGAACCGGTGAGCCATAACTAGACTGATCTGGTGGGGCGGGTAGATCCAGAGCGACAAAATGCGACTTCGTAACTCGCAGCGTAGCGGCAGCGTATCCTGCCGATGCTCTAGCTTCGCATGCATAACTGCGCGAGGTTTAGTTACGAGTGTCGGCGCGCGTTTAAAACTGACCACCTGTGCGCGTTGAATTTTGACCAGGGGCTATAGCCGTCCGTCATAGGGCGGCTTGTGGATAAGTGTAGC
>JAJTXU010000032.1 GCA_021462845.1 Anaerolineales bacterium | reverse complement strand
TCGACCGTCGGGCATAGTAACCTGCAAAGAGATATATGCCTGCCTTTTAGAACGATTGACCAGGGTTATCCTGTTGAATGGGACCTCAGGCGGAAGAGTCCCATATTTCAGAATACCAAGTGTGGGCGTAAGTGATGGCGCGCCCGGCGTCCCAAGCGTTGGCGTCGAAGTAAATTGCGCCCCGGTAGCCGTGGACTGCGCCAGCGTGGCAGGCACATCGGTTGATGTTGCCAGCGTGGAAGTCAGGTTTGGCAACGGTGAAGATGTGGCTGTCGATTCGGGGGTGGATGAAGCCGAAGCGGGAGTGATCGATGGGTTAAATATCACAGGCGTCTCGGTCGGAGGAGCCGTAACGGAAGGCACGAGGAGAGTTGGGGTACTCGAAGATCCGATCACCGCGGTGGCGGTTGGTGCAATCGGGGTTGGAACCGTTGGCAGGCAGGCGCCAACGAGCAGAAGTACAACGAGCGCGGGGATGACCTTCTTCATTGCGACTCCTCGTGTGTTACGAAGCAGATACGGTCTCTAGAAATTGTGTGACTGTGTCGCGCAATATGCGTTCGGGCAACGCGCCCACCTGGCGGTGGACGATTTTTCCGTTCGCCACGAACAGCATGGTCGGAATCCCCTGAATACCATACTCCATCATCCAATGAGGGTTTTCATCGGTGTTGATCTTTGCCACCAGAAGTTTTCCCTCGAACTCTTTTGCGAATTTATCGAGCATCGGCGCGATCATTTTGCAAGGTCCGCACCAGGGCGCCCAAAAATCAACGATCACCGGGATCGAAGATTGCAGGACAGTTTTTTCATACGTTTCATCTGTAATGTGAATGGGTTCGTTGAACATGAGTTGCCTTTTCTTCAATTGTTTTACATCAAGCGAAAAGAGTATAACACAAACCCGCATGTTATAATCGCCCGTCATGACCGATCTGTTTGCAAAATGGAAGACGGGGCTTGCAAAAACAAGCAAAGCAACATTCGGACGAATCGCAACTCTGGTCGGCGCGACGGAAATCACCAGCGAATCGTGGGATGAACTTGAAGCATCCCTGATTCAAGCGGATTTGGGGATCGAAATTGCCGGCGATACTCTGGATACGCTTCGCCGCTTCGTTCGGGATGGAGGCTTGACTCGCTCCGACGAGCTTGCCTCCGCCCTCCGCGCAGAACTTCGCTCTCGCCTCGAAACCCCGCCGCCCCTCGAATGGAAATCGGCTCCAAGCGTTATCATGGTGGTTGGCGTCAACGGCGCAGGAAAAACAACGACGATCGCCAAACTGGGACAGCGGTATCAGGCGGAAGGAAAATCAATTCTTTTCGGCGCGGCGGATACGTTCCGCGCGGCGGCGGTGGATCAGTTGCAGGTCTGGGGCGAACGAATCGGCGTCGATGTGGTATCAGGCGCCCCTGAGTCCGATTCGGGCGCGGTCGCGTTTAATACCGTGCAGGCGGGCGTCGCGCGTAAAATTGACATCGTCTTTATCGATACTGCTGGTCGCTTGCACACGCGCTTCAATTTAATGGAAGAGCTCAAAAAAGTGTATCGCGTGATCGGCAAGGCAATGCCCGGCGCGCCTCATGCCGTGTGGCTCGTGCTGGACTCGACCACCGGGCAAAATGCCCTGCAACAAGCAAAAGCATTCAAAGACGCAGTCGGCGTGACCGGTGTGATATTGACCAAACTGGATTCATCCGCGCGCGGCGGCTTTGCCTTTGCCATTCAACGCGAACTCGGCTTGCCCATCTTGTTCGCCGGTCTCGGCGAGAAACCCGAAGACCTCGCCCCGTTCGACCCGGATGCGTTCGTAGATGGAATTTTAGGAAAATAGAGTAGCGCAAGATGCCATCTTGCGCTTGCGCTACAAAGGAGATTCAATGCAAGACCTCGTCAACCGCCTCAAACCTCTGCAAGACCTAACCCAGCAATTACTGGTGCGCCTTTGACTTTGCGTCTAAAGAAACGCAACTCTCCCAACTCGACAAAGAAATAGAATCGCCCGACCTGTGGAATAATCCTTCGCGCGCGCAAGGTTTGATGAAGCAGCACAACGCCCTGAAGACCGAGGTGGAATCGTGGCGCGCGTTTTCGCGCCGACTGCATGACGCGCTTGAACTGGCGCAACTCGATGATGAAAGCCTGCGCGGAGAATTGGAAACTGAAATTTCTTCACTTGAAACAGAATTAAATAAGCGTTCGTTCACGGCGATGTTTTCCGGCAAATATGACCGCGACTCTGCGATCCTTGCCATCCACGCCGGCGCGGGCGGAACCGACTCGCAGGATTGGGCGGCGATGCTTCAGCGTATGTACCTCCGCTGGGCGGAGGACCGCGGCTTCCAAACGGAAATCTTCGATTCAACTTCGGGTGAAGAAGCGGGCATCAAAAGCGTCACCATCGAAGTGGACGGCGAGTATGCGTTCGGTTATCTGCGTTCCGAAAAAGGCGTGCATCGTCTTGTGCGCCTCTCGCCGTTCGATTCGGCGCATCGGCGTCACACGTCGTTTGCCCTCGTAGAAATTTTGCCGCAAGTGGCAATGGACGACGCGGAAATTCAAATTGACCCAAGCGAGATCAAAATGGATGTCTTCCGCTCCTCCGGCGCGGGCGGGCAGAACGTGCAGAAAAATGCGACGGCGGTGCGGCTGACTCACATCCCGACGGGCATCGTGGTCACTTGTCAAAACGAACGCTCGCAGACGCAGAACCGCGAGTTTGCCATGCGCATCTTGCGAGCCCGCTTGCTGGAACTGAGGCAGGCTGAACGGGAGGAAGAACGCGCCGTCCTGCGCGGCGAATACACAAAGGCTGAGTGGGGGAGTCAGATCCGTTCGTATGTATTGCATCCATATCAAATGGTGAAAGATCATCGCACCGATCACGAATCGGGTAACACACAGGCAGTGCTCGATGGTGAACTGGACGAATTCATGGAAGCGTTTCTTAGAAAGGCGTAACGATGAAGAGGATTTTCGATACCTTGTTTTCGCGCGAAAATATGCTGGCTCTATTGCTTTGTCTGATCCTCGTCGCGCTGACCATCTTTACGGCGGACACATCCCCAACCTGGATCTATCAGGGATTCTAAATGTCGGTGTTTGAAATTGCGGTACTTGCCTGTATCGCTGTGGCGGTCGGCTGGCTGGGCAAGGCGCGCAAGCTGGCTTTGATGGCGGTCAGCGCGCTGGCGCTGTATTGGCTTCAACCAATTCAGGAGCCGGTCAACCTGATGTTCTGGTTACCGTCATTGACGGTGTTTGCGACAATCTTGTCATGGCTCATTACCGCCAAACCTGAATCTCGCGGATGGAAGAAGAATGGCGCGGCTGTGATGGTTTTATCGGGGGTGATCGTGTTGGTTGACCTGAATCGTTTTTTTCAATTCGAATGGTTCTTTTCCAGTGAAACCCCAAGAGTGCAATGGATCGGTCTTGCCTTTCTGGTTGTCCTGATCGTTTCATTCATCTTGATGCGGCTTGGAAAGTTCAATCGTATCGTTTTGATGCTGGCGGTCGTCGGGTTGGTTGGCGCGCTCTTGCTGATAAAGTCTCCCTCGGCGCTGGCGTGGGCGTTCGAAGCCCTGGCAACTCTGCGTGGAAAAGATTCGGGCGGGCAATCTGCTTTGGCATGGCTGGGGTTTTCCTACGTTGCGTTTCGTCTCTTGCATACAATCTTCGACCGGCTCGCAGGGCGACTGCCCTCCGTGACACTGGCAGAGTATGTGAGCTACGTGATTTTCTTTCCCGCGATCACGGCGGGTCCAATTGACCGGGTGGAGCGATTTGTTGCTGGATTAAACTCGCCGCTTCCCTTAGATGCCGATGGCTGGCTGGACGCGGGTCAGCGGATCTTTGTCGGGCTGTTCAAAAAGTTTGTCGTTGCCGACGCGCTCGCCTGGATCGCATTGAACGAATCCTTTACGCGCGATGCTCAGTCGGTAGGCTGGTTGTGGATCTTGCTGTACGCGTATTCCCTGCGGATCTATTTCGACTTCAGCGGGTATACCGATATCGCCATTGGGCTTGGACGATTGCTTGGTATACGCCTGCCTGAAAATTTCGATTCTCCGTACTTCAAGCCGAACCTGACCCAGTTCTGGAACTCATGGCATATCACGCTGACCCAATGGTTTCGGTCGTACTTTTTCAACCCGCTCACGCGCGCCATGCGTTCAGCCTCCAAGCCCGTCTCGCCGTGGATGCTGATTTTGTTTTCACAAGTGACAACCATGTTGCTGATCGGGCTATGGCATGGCGCGACGGTTAACTATCTATTGTGGGGGCTATGGCACGGATGCGGATTGTTCGTCCAAAATCGCTGGAGCGAATTTGCGCGCGCGCGGCTTGTTCCGCAAGCGACATCCGTCCTTGCTCAACGAGGTTTACAGATTGTTGGAACGTTCGTTACATTCAATTTTGTGTCGCTGGGCTGGTTGTTTTTCGCGCTTCCATCCCCTCAATCTGCGTGGAATGCGATGTTGAAACTGGCAGGCGCGTTATGAAAGCCAGAGCGCATCCGCTTCGCTTGATCGTGAAAGCGTTGTTGTTATACGCGCTTGTGAACGTCGCGTATGCGGCGGCGCAACCGCCTGTTTCGCGTCTCTCCCTGTATAACTGGATGTTCCCCGGTCGCATCCGTCTTCCTTTTGACGATGGATCGAGCGCGTATACGGTAATGATTGACGACGCGGGCGTTATGCTGGCTTCTCATGCCGTTGCCGCGCCGAAACCAGACGATGAATATCGCGTGTTGTTGATCGGCGATTCGTCGGTGTGGGGCGAGATGCTCCCGCCTCAAGAAACCATTTCAGAACAATGGAATTCGCTGGGCGACCAATGTAATGGCAAGACGATTAAATTTTATAACCTGGGCTACCCGCATCCTTCCGTCATCAAAGACCTGGTCATTCTGGAGAAAGCGGTCGAATATGATCCCGACCTGATCGTGTGGTTTACCACTCTCAACTCGTTAATTCCGCGCAGGATCAGCGCTTTCATGGAGGCGAACCGGGACGATGCGTTGCGCTTGATGGGCGAGTACGATCTTGCCTTTCCTGAAAAAGATACTCTCGAGCAAATGACCCCTTCCTTCTATGAGCGGACGATTGCGGGTCAACGATCCTATTTGAATCGCTGGTTTAAATTGCAATTGCTCGGGTTTGTCTGGTCTGCCGACAGGACCGATATCGCCATGCAAGGGTTCGCCGAAATCGTTCCGGGCAACTCGCCCGACGTCGAAGACCATGTTTTATATCGTCAAATGGAACCGACAACCGATCTGCAAAAAATGATGGTGTTTGAAGCCTTCGCGGCAGGGCGGAGGATTGCCGGTCGCGCGCCCATCCTGATCGTCAATGAGCCTATGTTCATTGCAAGCGGCGAGAATAGCGACCTGCGATACAACCGAGGCTACCCTCGCTGGGCGTATGATCTGTACCGCAAAGCGATGCAAGACGAAGCGATTCGCTCGCAGTGGAATTATCTCGATTTATGGAATACAATTCCGCCCGAATATTTTTTGGATACCGCGTTGCATCTTTCGGCGGAAGGGGAACGCCTGCTCATCGAACAGGTGGATCCGCAGGTGCAATCTATGTTGTGCCGATAAACTCAAAAAGGAAACCGTTATGTCTGAAACACTGATTTCTCAAATTGGCTCGTATCTTGCCTCCAAAATCTTGAAGCAACCCAACCGAGTCATTGCCGCCGATGAGCCGTTGATCTCCAGCGGCTTGATCGATTCGTTCAGCCTGATGGATGTCGCTTTGTATGTGGAAGATACCTTCGGCGTCCGCATCGAAGATACCGAGTTGAACGCGGAGACATTCGACACGCTGACTCAACTTGCCGGGCTGATCGAATCTCGCAAGAAATGACGACGTTCCCCGAACGACTCAAAGCGCTTCACTCTCGGACCCCGGACCGGGTCGCGCTCACCTTGCAGTTTTCCGCCACCGCCGACATCTCGCTCAGCGTGGATCAACTCCTGCGCGGCGCGAGTTCGTATGCCAATGTGTTGGCTCGCGCAAAGATTCAGCCCGGCGAAGTTGTCGTTTTGATCCTTCAGCACGGCGAAGACTTGGTCTATGCTTTTTGGGGGACGATCCTACACGGCGCGATTCCCTCCATCATGCCGTTTCTCACGGAGAAGTTATCGCCTGAACGTTATCGCGCTGATCTATCCGCGTTGATCTCGGTGACTCAACCCGCCGCAATTGTCACATATCCAGAATTTGAGGCGGAGGTGAAAGGCGCGTTGCAAGAGGGGGACTCGGTCCGCGAGGTGATTGTCACTAATAAAGTGGATCGCCAAGTCCCATTGAATTTCGACTCGCTGGCTGGTTTCCAACGAAAGTCCGAAGACATTGTTATCCTTCAACATTCATCTGGCACAACAGGCTTGCAGAAAGGAGTCGCGCTATCGCATCGAGCGGTGTTCAATCAATTGGATGCGTACAGCATGGCGTTGAAGTTAACCGAAAGCGACGTTGTCGTTTCATGGCTTCCGCTGTATCACGACATGGGACTGATCGCGGGATTCATCATGCCCGTTCTTTCAGGGATTCATCTTGTGTTGCAATCTCCGTTCGATTGGGTGCGCGCGCCGTACAAACTCATGCACGCTGTGACAAAATATCGCGGTACGCTGTCGTGGCTCCCGAATTTTGCTTACAACTTCTGCGCGCAAAAGATCCGCGATCGTCACCTCGAAGGCGCGGATTTATCATCATGGCGGGCGATCATCAATTGTTCGGAGCCTGTCCGCTGGGAGAGCCATAACGCATTTTATGAAAAATTCAAAACGTATGGCTTGAAGCGCGAGGCGTTGCAAACATCGTACGCGATGGCGGAGAATGTCTTCGCGGTGACCCAGAGTCCGCTAGGGGGCGAACCAGCCGTCCTTGAGATTGATCGAGAGGCGTTTATGTCGGAGCGCGTAGCCAGACTGGTAGATGATGTCAAATCGCAGGAACGTTCGACAATGAAAATGATGTCATCGGGTCGTGCGCTTGATAATGTCGAGGTGAAAGTGCTGGACGAAAATCGAAACGAATTGCCCGAGCGCGTCATCGGCGAGGTTGCCTTGCGAAGCGACTGCATGTTGACGGGCTACTATCATCGCGACGACGCTACGCAACAAGCATTTCACGATGGCTGGTATTTGACGGGCGATTACGGTTTTGTTTCTGATGGGGAGGTTTTTGTTTCGGGGCGCAAAAAAGACATGATCATTGTCGGCGGGAAGAATGTGTACCCGCAAGATTTGGAATCGCTAACGTACGAAGTCGCTGGCGTTCACGCGGGGCGTTCGGTGGCGTTTGGAATGTTTGACGAGGAGCAAGGCACAGAAGACGTTGTGATCATCGCCGAAGTGGATTCGGAAGACCCCGCCGAGCAACAAAAAGTAGCGGACGCGATTCGCCTGCATGTGACCAAAAATTCGGCAGTTGCCTTGCGCTACGTCAAGGTTGTTGACTCGAAATGGATATTGAAAACATCGAGCGGGAAAACGGCAAGGTCTGCGAATAAAGAAAAATTTTTGAAGGAACTTGGTAAATAAGACGGGCATCCATGGGGATGCCCGTCTTATTTACGCAACTTCCGCCATTTGATTTGATTTTTTCATCAACCAAACATAGCCATCTTCCCAACCTGGCTGGGCGTTTTTCCATTCAAGGCAAGCAACTGGCGGGTATCGTTGATGCAGGTTCCAACTTTTGCGCTTGCTTGAACGATCTTCGAAGCTTTTCGCGCCTTGTTGATGTTCATAACGTTCCAGCCAACGAACTACCCGGCGGCGTGGCTTTTCACGCGTCGAGAAATCTCTGCTTTTGTTAATCCTGCTTGCCAATACAAACGCACCGTTCCTTTGGGTAATGCAGTCTTTGGGTTCATTATCTACTCCTCGCTTCGAGGGTAGAATATGGACCGCAGGTCATTGCGCTTTTGCTGTTACACAGGTCTTTGCGCTTCGCGCCTATTCAGAATAACCGTGAATGGTTGACACGTAGTGACGACTTTAGTCGTCTTGTTACGGCTAAAAAGCGACTGAAGTTGCTACTACACTGTCAGGCAATATGTGTTACTCTGAATAATATTTGGAACCGCGATCCAACTAACAGACTTATGGGAAATGACCCGCAGATGCCGTAGATTTACGCCGATTTCTCACTTATGTTTTTCTCTGTGACTCTGCTCGCTGCGCAGTCTGCGGCTAGACCGCATAATATCAATTCAGGAGTGATCCAATGAAAGAGTTTCGAAACCCACAGAATGTCCATCAGCCGCTTGCCGCGTATTCGCATCACGTCGAAATTTCAGGGAATGAACGCATCCTGATCCTTTCTGGTCAGGTGGGTATGAGGGAAGACGGCACCGTGTCAGAGGATCCGCTCGAACAAATTGACGTGGCTCTCGAGAATATCTTCCGTAACTTGCAAGCCGCGAATATGGGAGTGCAGGACATTATCAAACTCACGTATTACTTCGTCGGTGAAATTGACACCGCGAAGAGACGCGCGCTAGTTGCATCCAAACTAGGTGAACACAAACCGTGCAGTACCGTGTTGTATGTCGCCGCGTTGGCGAGCCCAGTGTACAAAGTCGAGATAGAGGCGATGGCAAGCGCGGGCTAGAATCGCGCGTGTAGTGAGTTCGAAAAAGGAAATTAACTTGACGCTGAAGAAAATCCTGCTGGCTTCGATCTTGTCGCTCGTGCTCATCCCGTTTGGGTTTGCGCGCGTACAAGTCGCCGAAGCGCAAGAGTCAACGCCGACGTCTGCTGAGCTATCAATGCCGACTCCCGCCGAACTCATCAACGAAGTGAACGCCCTGCGTCTCGCCAGCGGATTGAACGCGCTGGCGGTGCATCCCGCTTTGATGCAGATCGCGCAAGACGAGGCGAACGGAATCGCGTCGGGCATGCCGGGTCACTGGCGACCGAACAACCTCACCCTCGGTCAATGGCTGATGTCGCTGGGCTATCCGCTTTCGGGCGACCTCTATCAAGATGGCTATCGCTCCGAAAATTGGATCCTCGCGCAAACTTCAAAGGACGCGGTGCAAGGATGGCTGGGCGACGAGCCGCACACCAACACGATGCTCTCGCCGTATCGCAGCGACATCGGCGCGGGCATCGCCGTCACCGAAGATGGTTATATCCTTGTCATCGAGACCGCGCTCCAAACCACCAGCGGGCAAATGCAATCGAACGCGAACGCCATCCTCACAGGCATTCCGCTCACGCAACAAGCGTACAACGCGGGCGCAACCCTCGCCGCGCAAAACGGCTCGCTCCCGCAGTATTCGCTTCCCGTTGCTGTCGTCACCGCAAACGCAGGCGGCGACGTGATCCACGAAGTGCAATACGGACAAACGCTGTGGAGCATCGCCATCACATACGGCACAACGATCAAAGAGATTCAGCGACTCAATAACTGGAACACAGAGGATGTGTACGTCGGTCAGCAACTGCTTGTGATGAAGGGAGCCACGCCTCCTCCGCAGGTGACGCCTGTTTCAGTCGCCTCGGCGTTTCCCACACTTCAACCGACCGCTACCGCGACTATCCCCGCCACTTCATCCGCAACTCCGCCTAATGCGATCACCACGAAGAGTCCACAAGAGATGACTCTCAGCGTAGCGGCAATCGCCCTCGCCGCCCTCGTGCTGGGAATCATCATTGCCATTCCCCGCAAGAAGGAAAGAGATTATTCAGAGTAACACATATTGCCTGACAGCGTAGTAGCGACTTCAGTCGCTTTTAGCCGTAACAAGACGACTAAAGTCGTCACTACGTGTCAACCATTCAGGGTTATGTCTGAATAGACATTCAGTAACGCGACATTCATGTCGCCTTTGCGGTTTTACTTTTTCAACATCGAAGACATTTCTCTAGCAACGAACTTCAAATACGTGCGCGTGATCCGCAAGCACGACCACAACGCCAACAGAGAAATGATGGTTCCCCCAACAGCAAGTAATATGATAATTTGATTATTGAGATTGAACAGCGCGATGATCCCCGTCGTAATTACTGAATTGGCGAGCAACAAATAATACGGGATGGAAGCGATGTGCGTTTGTCTTTTCGTTTGCTGAAGTTGCGTCTCTCTCGCTTCTTTGTCGCGCGAAAGTTGATTAGTTTTTATTTTCGCTTGATTTTTATTGCCCAATGAATCTTCGTCTGATGTTCTTGACTCCAGCCAGATCATTGCGATGAAGAGAAGCAGATTCAATACGACGGGAAGGTATATCCACCAAGCGGCGCACGCAGGTCGGTTCGGTCCGCAAGTTCTCGTGACGCCTTCGTAGATCGTCAATCCCATCACGGCGGGCAAACCCAGCACTGCCAGTTCGCGGCTGGTGCGGATGCGGCTTTTGAGGGAGTTCATCCATTCCAGCCGCCCGTCCTTTGCTTTTTTCAAACTGAATTCGAGATCGTTCTGAGGGAAGGGATCCTTCCCCTTGAAAGTTTTATGATCGTCGAGAAATTTTGCCCCTTGCTTGATTCGCAAGAAATGTTCCGCGGGGGTCAACATCGTGTCCGCCAACTTGTCAAAGACAACCCCCAGCAAATACGCGAGACCAAGAAACCCGATCAACGCTTCGCTTTGCAAGAGCTCGGGGTTGATGCCCTGTCCCTTCCAAAAAGGGAGGACGAACGCGCAAAGCGCAAGGATGCCCGCTAAAATGAGTTCGATGCTGACCTGAGCGGTATTCATGCGGCGCTCCTGATGAGTTTCACAGATTCTCGCAATGCCTTCTTAGCCTCATCGAATGAAAGTATCTCTAACGCTTTTTTCTGAGACTCCCATCGAAGTGCCCGGTTTTCGTCAGCCTTGGTTGTTTTTGTGAATCGCACGATGTAGTATTGAACGACGACGTTTTCGTCTTTCATCGAGTACGATTGCGTCAGCCCCGTTTGGATGATCTTCCCAACAACCCCCGTCTCCTCGCGCAGTTCTCTCAAGGCGGCTTTTCGCGGAGTTTCCCCTTTTTCTATATGTCCCTTTGGCAGTATCCAATGTTTGCCTGTCGAGGATGAAACCACCAAATAAGACTTGCGCTTGCCTTTGACTTGGAAGACGATACAACCAGCGTGGGTGAGTTTTTGTTGTTTCATTCTGCTCCCAGTATAGCATGTCGAATGTGGAATTTATGCTTTACGCCGCACCTTCAACACGGCGATCTTGGTCGAATGATTGAACGGCGCAGGATCGGTGATCGGCTTGCCGATGTTGCCGTACCCGACGAAAGACTCAGGCACAGGGATCAACTCTTCGATCTTCAAATATCCATCCTTGCATAATTCCTCGAGCGTTTGCATGTACTCTCTTCCGCTGACGTACAAGGCGTTGTTGATGGTCACTAAATATCCGCCATCGTTCGCCAGCGGACGCACTTTGTTGATGAGCCGCGCGCTTTCCTTTTCCTGATCCACTTTGCCTTTTGGTGTGGAAGAAAAGAATGGGGGATCGAGGATCACGCAATCGAAAAATTGTTTTGAGTGTTTGAAGCGGCTGACAGCGGGGAAGAAATCTTGCGCAATGAAATCTTTGGCGTTGATTTGAAATCCGTTTGGCGCGTACGATTGCTTTGCCAGATCGAGAAACTTGCGATTGCGATCCACTTGGACGACGCGGCTCGCGCCTCCAGCCAGCGCGGCGACGCCGAAACTTCCCGTGTAAGCAAACGTGTTCAACACCGATTTGCCTCGCATGTTTTCGATCAACCATTTTCGCAAGTTGCTGGTATCGAGATAAAAACTCGCGTCGCGGTTCATCGTCAGGTCAAGCGCGTACCACACTCCATGCTCGCTGATTTTTGTGTCGGGCGAATCGCCGAAGAGAAGTTTGCCGCGTTTATCTTCTTGTGTGATTCCATTCCGTTGTTTCAAAATCCCAGCGCGTAGCCAATTTAGTTGAGTTTGTATTTGGTTGACCGTATCTTGGATGAAAGATTGGTTACTAATCGGATCATCCGCGTAGTTGTGGATCACCAACGTCCGCGCGTAGATGTCTAGCGAAAGATTCGGATTGCCTTCGGTGAATCCGTTGAAGAGGCGGAAGGCGGCCTCATGGTCTGAGTCAACTAGATGGGCGCGCGAGGCGAGGGCTTTATCCAGTAAGGGGAGAATCGAAGCGATCGGCATGGTGAATGTAATTATACGTCCCTTCGAACCGCTTAGAGTTCGATAAGAGATGAAGTTTCGTGTTGTGTCGGGTTTCCTTTTAGGGTACACTTTTTTCAAGTGCGAGCATCTGTTTGGTTGAGGTGATTGTATGTCCCTGATGGATCCAAAAAACGATATGGCAAGGGCTGGCGAGGATAAGGCGAAGCGCAATCGCGCCGCCTATAACGCGAAAGCCTCCAGTGATTTTTACGGCGGCGCCGGCTGGATGATCGGCTTGTTCATTACCTTATTCATCGCGACGCCGGCGATCTGGCTGTTGTTGCAAACCGCCACGCGCTCCACGTTTAATGACCGTTTGCTGATCGGCATTTCGGTCGCATGGTGGTTCAACCCGCTCTCGCTCGGCGCGCTGGGGTATATTGCCAGCAACATTCGCGCCTGGAGGTTCTGGACGGTCTTTGCGCTTATTGTTTGGGTTGGCGTAAATATCCTTGTCTCGGCGGCGATCGCCAACGAGACAGCGCGGATATTGATCGTCAACGGTCTATTGTTGACCGGGTACATTTTGTTTGGACTTTTCCTCCTCTACATTCAACTGCGCGTCTTTCTGTGGGCGGCGGCGGGAAAAGCAGGACGCTTCTTCTTCGGAATTTTGGGCTGGGCCGCCTTCAACGGACTCGTCTACTGGGCGATCATCAACCCGGTAGTATTGAACGCCATCCTGATCGTGCTGGCGTTTGCGTTTCAGATCTTGTTTGCGATCGGGTTCGCCATTATCCAGTTCGTCGCCATCTTTTGGTTTATGGCGCGTTCGCGCGTAGAGATCATCCGTCCTGGTGATCCGAAGACGATCACGTTCGACGATTACAAAGGTCAGCCTAACCTGTTGAAGATGGTGCGCCAGTGGATTTCGCTCCTTTCGGACCGCACGCAATTCCAAAAGATGGGCGGTCAGTTCATCAACGGATTGTTGCTTGCGGGCGAACCGGGTACGGGGAAAACTCTGCTTGCGAAAGCCATGGCGGGCGAGGCGGGTATCGCTTTCATTTCGATGGAAGGCTCCGGCTTTCGCGCCATGTTTTGGGGCGTGGACGTTTTGAAGATGATTCGGTTTATTTCTCAAGCGCGGAAATTGGCTAAAGAATATGGCGCTTGTATTGCCTATATCGATGAAATCGACGCGGTGGGAACATCGCGCGGCGGAGTGATGGGTGGCGGCATGATGGGCGGCGGTATGGGTGGCATGATGGGCGGCGGAACCGGCGCGCTCACTCGCCTGCTGTATGAAATGGATGGCGTGAGCGAATTATCACGTTGGGAGAAATTACGCGCCCGTTGGTATCAATGGCGCAAGAAGCCGGCGCCGCCGCGAGACTGGCACATTTTATTCATGGGTTCAACGAACCGCCCCGATGTGCTCGACCCCGCGCTAACGCGCCCTGGTCGCTTCGACCGAACCGTAGTTGTGAATAAACCAGACCGCACCGGTCGCCGCGAGATCGTGAAATATTATTTGAGCAAGCTTCAAATCGATGACTCGGTTGACATCGAGGCGATTGTCAGCGACACGGCTTGGGCGACGCCGGCGAGGATTATGTCGGCGATCACGAAAGACGCGGTTCGCCTGGCGTTATTCGATAACCGCGATAAAGTTTCGCAACATGACATCGAATTGGCGTTTCAGGAACAGGCGATGGGCTTGGAGAACCCGGTGGAGGAAATGCAGGAAGATCAGCGCCGTCAGATTGCGTATCACGAAGCGGGCCATGCGGTGGCGCAGTATCACTTGCGCCCCGACGAACGTATTGTGCGGGTGAGCATTATCCGTCGTTCGGAAGCGTTGGGATATGTGTTGCCCGTTCCGAACTACGATATTTATTCACTGCCATTGCGAACTTTTGTGGCGGATATCCTCGTTTCGATGGCGGGGCATGTGGCGGTGAAGTTGTTCCTCGGCGAATATTGGACCGGCGCGACGGGCGACTTTCAAAATGTGCGTTCGCGGCTGTGGCAATTGGCTCACTATGGCTATTTCGGTCCGCCGCTGGATATGCAGGTCAGCGCGGGGATCGGCAAGGATAAAACAGATGTCGTGGAGAAATTCTGGAGAAAGCTCGAGGAACAGACCGGGAAGATTCTCTCGAAGCACTCTGCCGAGGTGCACGCAGTTGCGAAAGCGTTGCTGGAGAGAAACGACCTGACAGGGAAAGCGTGCATTGAAGTCATTCGCTCCGCGGCAAACGGCGCGGAAGCCGACGATAGCGGTCCCTTGCTCAAAGCGTTGGTTGAAGAAACGATTGTCACGGGCAACGGCAAAGACGCTAAAAGTGGGAAGAATGGAAAATCATCCAGAAAAGCCTCCGCTAACCCCACATTGAAATCGAAAAAGAAGTAGGACTTACGCAGTTGGCGGACAGATCGATTTGCCAAGCAAATCGATCTGTCCGCCGCCGCAGCGCAACTACGGCGGCGAAACAAATTCAACTGCGTAACTCCTACAGGTATTCAAAGCGGGTAATGGAGAAGGCCTATTCAAAGTAACACATATTGCCTGACAGCGTAGTAGCGACTTCAGTCGCTTTTTAGCCGTAACAAGACGACTATAGTCGTCACTACGTGTCAACCATTCAGGATTATTCTGAATAGTTGCCTTGCATAGTCATTCAATAGACCCTATCGGAAATAAAAACGAGGACGCAGACACTTGCACCGAATGCAAGCGCGGTGAAAACGCTGATTAACGCTGATTCAAAGAAAAAAAATCTGGTCCATTTACGTTTTTCAGCATCCAAAACGGCTTATTCTGCTTATTACCGATAAAGTCTACTGCGGGTAACGGGTGTTTCATTTTTTTCCGATGGTCTAACCATCAACACGGCAGGTCTTGAACGATCCGTTCGATCATCGTCTTATCCGCTGACGGTAACTCTGCCAAGCGATACCAATTGGCGCATAGCATCCTTTTTTGTTGTGAAGATAATTCCTTGGCGGCAATGGTCAGATCGTAGGCAGTCTGCCAGTCGTCGGTTTGGGCGAAGGCTTCGATAAACGGGATGTATTCCGCGCCATATTCGGGAGTAAAGCCAAGTTGCCGAGCCTGCTGATACAGTTCGATCGCTTCGTTCCAGTCTTGCATTTGACGCGCAAGGTCAGCCTTTTGGAAGAAGTAGCACCATGTGCGCGCGGGTTCAGGACCGAAAATGTCCGCGTCCGGCGAGGCAGGCGTAGGGTCCGGGATGATGCGGGTAAGGTCAGACATGGAGATTAACTTCTGGCTTCCTTCATCCAGCAAGGGATCATACATGTAGACTGAATCCAGAACGCGCAGGCACGAAGAATCTGTCTGGTGAAAAATGCCGATGGTGTTGGATGTATTCCCATCGAACATCAAATTACGGGCGGGTATTTTGATGGGGATGTCCGGCTGAAAATATTTATCATATTCGGGGGTGATGAACATATACGGGATGATGCCGTCTTTGATTTGAAAATGATACAGCAGGTTGACCGCCCAGGTCGCGTCCATATCATGAGTGATCATGAAAGACGGGTAACCAAAACTGAGCACGGCTGTGTCTGTTTGTAAGGCGGGGGCGCGCCAGTGAAGTTGCCAATAGAAATCGGGTTGGATTGTCCAATCACGCCGGTACGAATTCGCCATCCAAACCTGCGTGGCTACCGAAAACATGAGCAGGAAGCCGAAAATCCATTTTTGCCCGGCGGGACGGACGAGCACAAGCACGAGTCCGATCACGAGTAAAGCGGCGCCAAACATGGGGGCGAGGGTGAAGCGTTCATTCCATCCGCCTGTGCCAACTTCTTTACCGATTGCCCAAATGGGAATCGCGCTTGTGATGAACATCAAAAGTCCGATACCAACCAGCCAGAATGGGGAGGGTCGGTTTGAGGATTCGCCCTCGGTTGTGTTGTAAAAAAAGGAAAAAGCAAGCGCGAAGAACGCGCCCAGCCCGAACGCGAACCAGGCGAGCGGGCGCTGGAAGGTGAAATCGCCGAACCCGGTAATTGAATTGGTCCATACTTGCAGTGTTGAAAAGAGAATGTCCAGCGCGCCTTTGTTGAAGAAATTGAGCAATGTTCCGATAAAGGAGCCTTGAAAAGCGCCGATGGTGGAACTGATACTTTCAAGGCGGGCGAAGGTTTGAAAGACATTGGGGAAGTATACGAAGCGAAGCCAGAAAAAGAATGCGGTAACAATGATGTAGGGCAGGGAATATAACGCGACTTTCTTTAGCAAGCGCAGGTCTGTTTTATTTCCGTTTGCGACCAATAGCCAGATAAAAACAGGGCGCATCAACTCAAGCCCTGAAAAATATTCGATCGTGAAAAGGTGCATGAAGGTGGCGATCCACGAAAGGGGAAAGAGGAGTCTTGCCCACTTGGGTTGCCTGATGGCAAGCGTCATTAAATATAAGGAGAAGCCGAAGAGGAACAACGTCATGATGTGGCGCGAAAATGCGGCGGATTGTTCTTGTTGAATGAAGCCCGGGTACAGAAGGACTAACGCGCCTAGCCAATAGAAGTGTTTTCGATAGGTCGGCCATATGTGAATCAATGCGTAGACAAAAAGCACAGTGCCTGCCCAGCGAAGCAATAACGAGGAGACCTGCCAGCCGATCGGTTTCGAGCCAACGAGAAAATAGATCAACTGATATGCCCACGGAAACGGACGGTCCTCAGCGTAGTATCCAAATTGGAAGGCGGGGGCTAACTTGGTAAAGAACATCACCTCCCAATCGGACCAGTAATACCCCAGGGACGGCAATGCGTAGCCATAGGAGGCAAATGTGATCAAAAATAAAGCCATCGGATAGAACCATGGCTTTTCGGAAATCATCTTAAGTTTTTCAAGGCTGGTTTTCATTGTTAATCTTTGTCATCTTCCATGAAGTGTGCCGCACAGCCACAGAAACACCGAGAAAGCCCTTTGACCTTTCTCCATGAAGCCTGCGTTGTCGGCGGATTGTTTTGGGTGGCGCTGATTTTATCATCGGCTCATGCGTAAAGGTAGGGCGTGGAAACGGTTTGGATTTTTTACAACGATTTTACATCCCTGCCATACAGGCGTAACTTGCGCATCCTACAATCGTCATCGTAACCTTGAAAGGAGGATTACCTCGATGATGAAAATATTGTTCAAGAAGACCGTGTTACTGGCGTTGGTCGCGGCGCTGGGCGTGGGGAGCCTGTCGGTGTTTGGCGTTTCAGCCGCAGGGTGGAATGACCCGAATCCGCCGCCGCAGGGTGAAATGACGAATGAGCGTCTGGAGCAAATCTGGTCGAAGCAACTTCGCGCGTATGAAATTTTGGGCAAGACCGAGGAGTTTATCCGCAAAGCCCGGCAGTTGACTGATCATGCCGCGCAAAATGGAAAGGATATCTCTGCCGTGCAAGCCGCGCTTGATGCGTTTGCGGATGCGGCGAAAGACGCCAAGCCGATCTACGAAAGCGCGCAATCTATCGTTGACTCGCATGCGGGCTTCGATGCGGGCGGCAAGGTGACGGACGCTGAGCAGGCGAAGGAGACCGTCCGCGCGATGGGCGAGAAGTTGAAAGAGATCAAAGAGACGATGGGCGGCGCCGGCAAAGCCTTGCGCGACG
This sequence comes from Anaerolineales bacterium, assembly GCA_021462845.1. Taxonomy (GTDB): domain Bacteria; phylum Chloroflexota; class Anaerolineae; order Anaerolineales; family Villigracilaceae; genus Defluviilinea. The sequence goes on along the minus strand of JAJTXU010000032.1, from coordinate 12,419 downwards.
CGATCCGCGCTTTCCGCGAAGCCAACCCGCGCCCGGAGAAAACCCCGACTCCATAAGTTTTGAACACAAAGTACACGAAGGTCACTAAGGTGTGTCACCCTGAGGAAGTATTCACCGCGACCGAAGGGTCTCTGGCACAACGTGGTAGAGATGCTTCGTCGCGAGCGGCTCAGCATGACACAACAAAGGTTTTTCTTTGTGTACTTTGTGTCATTTCGGCAGGCTCAATACAAGCCTTTGTGGTGAATCGTATTTCCACAAACGCGCAATCGGCAGTACAATCGCCTCATCGAAATAAAACAAAGTGAGGCAGATTATGTATACATCCGAAGGTAAAAAGATCGTCCATACCGATAAAGCGCCGAAGGCGATCGGTCCCTATTCGCAAGCCATTCGCACCGAGAGCTTCATATTCACCGCCGGGCAGATCGGGCTTGACCCCGCCACGATGGAAATTGTCCAAGGCGGCATCGAAGTAGAGACACGGCAGGCGCTAACCAACCTCAAGCATGTGCTCGAATCGGGAGACTCGGGATTAAATTTTGTAGTCAAGACGCTCGTCTTTTTGCAAGACATGAACGATTTTGCCAAAATGAATGCGGTCTATGCCGAGTTTTTCCCGGAGAACCCACCCGCGCGGAGCACCGTCGCGGCGGCGGGTTTGCCCAAAGGCGCGCGAGTTGAGATCGAATGCATAGCCTTGCTCAACCCCTCTCGCGGCGATTAACTCTATTAACCGCAAAGCCCGCCAAGGACGCGAAGAAAAAGCATTTTTTTACTTTGCGATCTTCGCGTGCTTAGCGGTGAAAAATCTCCAATCTCTAATCTCTAGTCCCTGCCCTTGAACGAACTGATCCTCCTCGTCGACGACGAACCCTCCATTGTCAAGCTGGCGCGCATGTATCTGGAGCGCGAGGGCTTTCGCATCGCCACCGCGCGAGACGGCGAAGCGGCAATGGATGTTGCCCTGCGCGAACATCCCGCGTTGATCGTGCTGGATGTGATGCTCCCGAAACTCGATGGCTTCGACGTGTGCCGCCGCTTGCGTTCTGCAAATCACCCTGCCGCGATCCTCATGCTCACGGCGCGCGATGAAGATATTGACAAGATTCTCGGTCTTGAACTCGGCGCCGATGATTACCTGACCAAGCCATTCAATCCGCGCGAATTGGTCGCGCGCGTCAAGGCGATTTTGCGACGCGGCGAGCGAAATGTCAAAGCGGAAATTGCCTCCACGATTCGCATCGGCGACCTGACGGTTGACCCAGCTCGAAGGGAGGTTCGAATCGGCTCTTCATCCAATCTTAATCTGCGCGCGCAAGAATTCGACCTACTCCTCACGTTCGCGGAGCATCGCGGGTTGGTGCTCACGCGCGAGCAAATTCTGCAGAAGGCATGGGGCTTCGATTTCTACGGGCAGACCCGCACGGTGGACGTGCACGTGGCGCATCTGCGGAAGATGTTGGAGCCTAGTTCTGTGAAGATCGAAACCGTGACCGGCGTTGGGTATAAACTCGTTGTTGCCTGACGCAGTTCGTTACGGCATTGCAAGATTGTTCCGCCCGCCGAGGCGTACACTTAGGTTGGATTATGAACGAGCAGACCAACCCACTTTCAACAATCTGGGCGCAGATGCATGCCGTCATTCAGGAATTTTGGGCGATCACCGAGCCTGAGATCGAAAAAGTCGCCGTGCGTAACGATGTCCCCTTTGATCTGTATCTGTACAGCGAATTGGGGCTGGATTATTTCTCGCTCGTTAACTTTCAACAGCGCGACCCGTTCACCAATCCGGAGAAATTCGAGAAGGTGTTTACCTACCTCGACGTGAAGGGATGGATTCAACCTCAGCCTGAGGATGAATACAAAGTGACCGAAATGGCGCGGGCGGGCGTCAAATTTATTATCATGGCTGGCGACGCAAAGCTCCCGCCGCCGGAGTCTATGCCGGAGATCGATCTTGAACGCCTCAAGGTGTTGCTTAAGAAGATCGCGCTCGCAAACGATAGCGCGCCTGAGCCTCCGACGAAATGGGCGATCCTCAAACGCTTCCGTGTGGCTGACCGGGAAAGCCCGCTGATGACAAAGATTCGGGAGTACCTGCTGGATTTATTTGCCTATCGTGATGATTCGCACCTGGAAGCGGCGCGCCCGCACTTTAATACGGCGGGCATCGTCTGGAATGTGTTGGGAGCGGCGGCGGGCGGCAACCCGGTGACAGCAGATAAACTGGCGGAGCAACTTGCCTTTCGCGGCTACGAAGCCGATGAGTACGCGATCGCGTTGGAAGCCGCGCGGGAGATCGGCTGGCTCGAACAAGCCGACGACTCTGGCTTGTATCGCATTTCGCAACAGGGCGTCGAGTTGCGCGAGCAAGTTGAAAACCAGACCGACGCGTATTTTTTTGCTCCGTGGTCCGCGCTCAAACAAGAAGAACTTGATGAATTGCATGAGATGCTCCTCAAACTCCGCGAGAAATTGCGGGAACATCGAAAATCGAATCCGCAATCCTGACGCATCGTTCGCGGATTTCGCGGGGCTGAAAAAATAATCTGCGAGACGTTTTCCTAAGAATGTTCACATCCCTCCGTTCACGCCTTTGGCTGAGTTATGCCCTTGTGATCACCGTTGCATTGTTGGCGGTGATCGTTGTTTTGTTTGTCTATTTGCTTCGCAATCCGATCTTGTATCGCGAGACCTTGCAAAAACTTCGAAACGTTCAATCGCAACTCACAGTCAACCCGCGCGAACTCTTGCAGAACCGAGACAGGCTCCGTGAGATTGCCGAAGAGAATCATGCCCGCATCGTGATATTCGATCCAACAGAAACAGTCGTCTTCGATACGCATCCCGACCAGCCAGCCATCCCGTTTCCGCGCAACACGCTTCTGAACCGAAATTCGCAATTCGCAACCGATGCGCAAGGCGGGAAGTGGTTGCAGTCCAAATCGCGCTTGCCGAATGGAAACGTGATCATTGTCGTCGCGCCTCGACCCGCAACAAAATTCTTGAATGTCTTTGCCGACGAGCTGTTGACTCCGATCTTGCAGAGCGGCTTTATCGCCCTGTTGCTCTCGCTCGTGCTGGCGTTTGCAATCTCGCGCTCGGTGGCAGACCCGTTACAGCAGGTTGTCCTTGCCGCCAGAAATTACCCGCAAGGCGCAGATGCCGAACCTATTTCGCCGCGCGGACCGCGCGAAGTGCAAGATTTGACTCAAGCATTCAACTCGATGGTTCAACGCGTGAATAACAGCCAAAGATCACAGCGCGATTTTGTGGCGAACGTTTCGCATGAGTTGAAGACGCCGCTCACGTCCATTCAGGGATTTGCCCAAGCCATCCTCGATAACACCGCCGATTCACCCGACGCGCGCAAGCAAGCCGCGCAGATCATTTATGATGAAGCCGGGCGGATGCACCGTATGGCATTGGATTTACTCGATCTTGCCCGACTGGAGGCTGGCACGGCTGACCTCAACATCTCCGCAGTGGACGCGGGGGCGTTATTGCGCGGCATCGCGGAGAAATTTTCGTTGCAGGCGCAAAAAGCGAATGTTGACTTGCAAGTGAATCTCTCAGATGATGTGCCTCTTCTTCTCGGCGACGGCGACAGGCTGGCGCAAGTGTTCACAAATTTGGTTGACAACGCCTTGAAATTCACGCCTGCCAATGGACAAATCGCGCTGTCTGCGAAATCTGCTGGGGCGTGGGTGGAAGTTGAGGTGGCTGATTCAGGCGTCGGTATCGAAAGCGAAGCGTTGCCGCGTCTATTTGATCGCTTTTATCAGGTGGATTCGTCTCGCGCGGGCGGCGAAGGTCATGGAGCGGGGCTTGGGCTGGCGATCGCCCGCGAGATCGTGCAGGCGCATGGTGGTAAAATTGGCGTCCGAAGTTCGGTGGGGCATGGGACGACGTTTACGATCCGCCTGCCGCTTGCGCAAACATAAAATGCCAAAAGTTTCAATCGTCATTCCCTGTTACAACGAGCAATCCACAATTCGCCTCTTGCTCGAAGCCCTGCATGGGCAAACCTTTCCGCATTCCGAAATGGAAGTGATTATTGCAGACGGTTTTTCAACCGACAACACGCGTGAAGTGATTGCCGGGTTTCAGAAAGAGTTTCCCGATTTCGATGTGCGCGTGGTGGATAATGTGAAACGCACGATTCCCTCCGCAGTGAACCGCGCCATCGAAGCGTCGCGCGGCGAGATCGTTGTGCGGCTGGACGCGCATTCGAAGCCGTATCCAGATTACGTGGAAAATTGTGTGACGGCGCTCGAAGCGAAACGCGGCGATAACGTAGGCGGCGTATGGGAAATTCAGGCGGGCGCAAAAACGTGGATCGCCGAATCGATCGCGGTTGCGGCGGCGCATCCGCTGGGCGTGGGAGACGCGTTATATCGTCACGCCAAACAAGCCGCAGAGGTGGACACGGTCCCATTCGGCTCGTTCAAGCGGGCGTTGATCGAGAAGGTGGGCATGTTCGACGAAAGCCTGCTCACCAATGAAGATTACGAGTTCAACGCGCGCGTGCGGGAGGCGGGTGGTAGAATCTGGCTCGACCCATCCATCCGCTCGATCTACTTTGCGCGCGCCACGTTGCTGGAACTGGCGCGGCAATACTGGCGTTATGGGTATTGGAAGTGGCGCATGTTACGCAGGTATCCGAACACCCTTCGTTGGAGGCAGGCTCTGCCTCCGTTGTTTGTCTTGAGTCTGTTGGGGCTGGCGTTGTTATCCCTATTTTCCCCATTTGCAATATTTTTTCTGTTCGCCGAACTCCTTTTCTATTTTTTTATTTGCCTGCTTGCGGGCATTCATGCGCGCCTGCGCTTGAAGAAAAACTTTCTGAGTTTGGGTCTGCCCTTGGCGATTCCCGTCATGCACATCGCGTGGGGGAGCGGGTTGTTGTGGAGTATGCTCACTTCTGGTGTTACAAAGAATGGCAATTGAACAGTTATCGAATTTCGCGGGCGGGATGATATCCCGCTTTTTATTGAGTACGAATGGCTGAAAATCTTCGCACCACTCCATTGAGGTTGCGCCCCAGCGAACACCGCACTCTGTTGTTTCTGGGCGATCTCGTGTTAGCCATTGTTTCAGTGTTTGCCGCGTTGTCGGTTTGGCGTGCTTACAACTATAACGTGCAATACCAGGCATTGCTGGCGGCAAAACCGCCGATCCCCGAACCGCGGATCGTCGCGATTCTCAACACCAGAGTGGATATCGAAGTCCCATTTTGGTTTTATCTCCTGCCGATTTTATGGATGCTTTTGCTGGTGGATTTATACGAGCCGTCCATTGCGGGGAGCGGACGCAAAACGACGCGCGGCATAGCAATTGCCGCGTTCATTGCGCTGGCGTTGTACTCGTTTGTCTTTGTGTTTACCCAAGACCCAACCAACCTGCCGCGTGTCGGCGTGGGCGCGTATCTTATCTTCGCTTCGCTCCTCACGCTAACCTGGCGCATGATCTTCATCCGCATCTACAAACGGACGGGGCAGTTGCGCCGAATGCTCATCATCGGCGCGGGGCAGGCGGGGAAGACCCTCGCTCAATTATATGAAACGCTGGGGACGCGTTCGTTCAGCCTTGTGGGTTTTGTCGACGACGATAACCAGAAGGTCCGAAAATCTTTTCACGGTTCGAAAGTCCTTGGCTCCAGCGAGCGCTTGCTTGCCCTGATCGATGAACACCAGGTGACCGACCTTGTTGTTGCCATTAATGGAGAGATACAGGGGAAAACCTTTCAAGCCATCTTGGACGCGCAGGAAAAAGGCGTCGAAGTGATACGCATGCCGATCCTCTACGAAGAGATGACCGGTCGGCTTCCCATCCATCACCTCGAATCAGATTGGATCATCCGCTCGTTTGTGGATGAGGTGCGCGTGGGCGGCATGTACGAATTGACCAAGCGCGCGCTCGACGTTGCGGGAGGTCTGGTGGGAATCGTATTCCTGCTCTTGTTGTTCCCGTTGGTTGCCCTAGCCATCGTTCTCGATAGTGGATTTCCCATCACCTATAAACAGACCCGCCTGGGTAAAGGCGCGCGTCGTTTTACGATCTACAAATTCCGATCCATGCGTCAGGATGCGGAACAACAAGGCGAGGCAAAACTCGCCGAGAAGAACGATCCGCGCGTGACGCGTGTCGGCGATTTTCTGCGTAAGACGCGGCTCGATGAATTCCCGCAATTTTGGAACGTCTTGCGCGGCGACATGAGTCTCGTCGGTCCGCGCGCCGAACGACCCGAACTGGTCGCCGCGTTCCAGAAACAAGTCCCGTTCTATCGCGCGCGCTTGTTGGTCAAGCCCGGCGTTTCAGGCTGGGCGCAGATCAACTACGGCTATTATGCCAGCGTCAAAGAGATGGCGGTCAAACTCGAATACGATCTCTACTACATCAAACATCGCTCCCTGACGATGGATTTGCAGATCATCCTTCGTACCATTGGCACGATGTTGCGCCGTACGGGACGCTGATGAACTTTCTAGTCACTGGCGGCGCGGGATTCATCGGCTCGCACATCACAGATGCTTTGCTCGCGCGCGGCGACTCGGTCCGCGTGCTGGATAATTTCAGCACAGGCAAATGCGAAAACATCGAAGCGCTGATTCAGAAACACGGACGCGCCCACCTCGAGATCATCGAAGACGACCTTCGAAACGCTTCGCGCGTCGGGGAGGCTGTTCGCGGCATGGACGCTGTTTTCCACTCTGCCGCCTTCGTCTCCGTCCCGCAATCGATGGATGAGCCGCAAGAGTGCTTCGATGTTAACGTGAATGGCACACACCTCCTGCTCGAATCGGCGCGACGCGCGGGCGTCAGGCGTGTGGTGCTTGCATCGAGCGCGGCAGTCTACGGCGAGTCCGACGCGTTGCCCCTCGTGGAGGAAACGCCGCTTCAGCCGAAATCCCCATACGCATTGTCGAAACGGATCAATGAAATGTACGCGGAATTGTTTACGGACGAATTTGGCCTTGAAGTTGTCGCGCTCCGCTACTTCAACGTCTATGGTCCGCGCCAACGCCCCGACTCGATGTACGCCGCCGCTGTGCCGATCTTCATTCAACGATTGCTGGACGGTAAGCCCATCACCATCTTCGGTGATGGTGGTCAGACCCGTGACCTGATCAACATCCATGATGTTGTTCGTGCCAACTTGATCGCCTCCGAACACCCGAACGCCGCAGGGAAAATTTTCAACATCTGCACAGGCATCGAGACGCGTCTGCTCGACCTGCTCAATGTGTTATATGAAATTTTCCCCAACGCGCCGAAAACCGAATTCGCATCACCCCGCGCAGGCGACATCTATCGCTCCGTCGGAAGCCCACAAAAAGCAAAAGATATAATTGCCTTCACCGCAACCACATCCCTCACCGAAGGTCTAAAAGAAGCCATCGAGTCCATGCGCCAACAATCCTCCACGCTGAGCGGAGCGAGCCGTTAGGCGAGCGCAGTCGAAGCGTCCAATCTCCAATCTCTAGTCTCTAATTCTCTACTCTCTAATTCTCCAATTCTCTAATCCTCACTCACTAATCACCAATTACCACTTACTAATTACCATGTACCGCCCTCCCCACATCCGCAACCGCTTCGTCCTCATCGGCGACCTTGCCCTCATCATCGTCTCGGTGCTGGGAAGTTTCGCTCTGCGGTTGAACGTGGAGGAATTGCCGTTCTATTTTCCCGCCGTTGTGTTGATGTCCGTCGTCGCGCTGATCATCAAAATCCCAGTGTACTTTTTCTTCGGCTTATATCGTCGCCTGTGGATCTACGCCAGTACAGGCGAGTTGCGATTGATCACCGCCGCCGTTACTTCCGCTTCCGTGCTTGTCTCAGGCGTGATGCTCCTGCTCATCAGCGCGGGACGTGTCTTACCAGGTATGCCGCGTTCCGCGTTAGGCATTGACTGGCTCCTCTCGCTCGTCCTCATCGGCGGCTCGCGCTTTGCGTTGCGAATCCTTGCCGAACAATCTATGTCCGCGCGTTCAAGCGGAAAAAGCAAACGCGTCATCATCATCGGCGCGGGTGACGCAGGCGCGCTCGTCGTCCGTGAACTGCAAAAATCAGCGCAGTTGAATCTCGTTCCCGTCGGCTTCCTCGATGACGACCCAGCCAAGCAAAAACATTCCATCTACGGCGTGACGGTGATCGGCACGGTCAACGATCTCTCCTCCGCAATTGACTTGCATCGCGTGGACGAAGTCATCATCGCGATTCCATCCGCGCCTGGTCAACTTGTCCGCGCGATCAACGATGTTTGCCGCGTGAAGGGAATCCCCTCGCGCACGATGCCTGGCATCTACGAACTCATCGGCGGCAAGGTCAGCGTCAACCGCCTGCGCGAAGTGGACATCACCGACCTCCTGCGCCGCGAACCCGTCCGTGTCAACGATGAGGCGGTCGGCGCGGCGCTCGAGGGCAAACGAGTCCTCGTCACGGGCGCGGGCGGTTCTATCGGGCGCGAACTCTGCCGACAAATTGCGCGGCGCAATCCATCCGAACTCGTTCTGCTCGGTCATGGCGAGAACAGCATCTTTGAAATATTGCTCGAACTGAATCAAGATTATCCGACTCTTTCCCTCTCGCCCGTCATCGCGGACGTTCGCAACGCCGAACGCCTCGCGCAAATCTTCGCTCAACATCAGCCGCAAGTTGTCTTCCACGCCGCCGCGCACAAACACGTCCCGTTGATGGAGGTCAACATCGTCGAGGCGGTCACGAACAACGTCATCGGCACGCGCAACGTCGTCCAAGCCGCGCTCAGCCAAAACGTCGAACGCTTCGTCCTCATCTCCACCGACAAAGCCGTCCGCCCGTCATCCATCTACGGCGCGACAAAACGCCTCGCAGAAATGATCGTGCTCGACGCCTCACGATCCACGCCTCACGCTTTTTCAGTTGTTCGCTTCGGCAACGTTCTCGGCAGTCGCGGCTCCATCATTCCCATTTTCAAAAATCAAATTGCGGGCGGCGGACCTGTCACCATCACGCATCCCGACATGTATCGTTTTTTTATGACCATCCCCGAGGCGGTCTATCTCGTGCTTCAAGCAGCGTCCATGGAAAACGGCGGCGAGACTTTCGTTCTCAACATGGGCGAGCCTGTCCGCATTCTCGATCTCGCCGAAGATTTGATTCGACTCTCTGGGCTCGAGCCTCATCGCGACATCGAAATTTCATACACGGGCATTCGCGCGGGCGAAAAATTAACGGAAGAACTTTGGGATGAAGGGACTCCGCTCGCGAAGACTCTGCACCCCGACATCTTTCGCCTGGATGCCGACGCTTCTTCCTCCGATTTGAACCTGCCTCAAGCCATCGAGCGACTCTCATCCCTCAGTCGCGCCAACGACACCGACGCCATCATCACATTGCTCGATGAGTTGATTCCAAATTCATCCATCCGCGAACAATCAGAGTCAAAGGTCGAAGGTCAAAAGTCCCTCCTGACCTTCGACCTTTGACCTTCGACTTTCATCCTTCATCCTTTCCCCATGCCCCTCGCCTCCCTCACCGACTGGAATCATTTCCTCTCCCAACATCCCAACGCCCATCTCCTGCAAACAGGGGAGTGGGGTGAGTTGAAGTCCGCGTTTGGATGGGAGCCAGTGAGAGTGATCAGTGGAAATATCGGCGCGCAAATTCTCTTTCGCAAATTGCCGCTGGGGTTTACGGTTGGATATATTCCGAAGGCAGTTGTCAGTGATCAGTCATCAGTGAACAGTGAGCAGTTTTGGAAAGAAGTTGATTCCGTTTGCCGACAACATCGCGCCATTTTTTTGAAACTTGAACTTGACCAATGGGAAGACGGAACACCAATTACTAATTACCAATTACCAATATCCCCCCACAACATCCAACCTCCTAGCACCATCCTCGTCAACATCAAAGATGACGAAGATACAATTCTAGCGCGGATGAAACAGAAGACCCGCTACAACATCCGCCTCGCGGAGAAGAAGCACGTAGTGGTCCGCGCTTGGGACGATATCGAATCCTTTCACAAGATGATGCTTGTCACTGGCAGGCGAGACGGTTTCGGAGTCCACAGCCTCGAATACTATCGTCGCGCATACGAACTCCTCCACCCAAGCGGACTTTGCGAAATCCTCCTCGCTGAATACGAAGGCAAACCACTCGCCGCGCTGTTCGTTGCCCGCAACGGGAACCGCGCCTATTACCTCTACGGCGCATCCACAGACGATGAACGCAATCGAATGCCAACGTACCTCCTACAATGGGAAGCGATGAAATGGGCAAAAGTGCGCGGATGCGAAGAGTACGATCTCTGGGGCGTCCCTGACGAAGACGAAGCGACTCTCGAAGCCAATTTCGAATCGCGCCACGATGGGCTGTGGGGAGTCTATCGCTTCAAACGCGGCTTCGGCGGTGAACTTAAACGCGCGGTACAAGCGTTGGATCGAGTGTACAATCCACTTTTGTATTGGGCTTATCTGAAAGTCATTGGGAGTCGCGGCGAATAATGTCACATTATTGTTTTCAATGCGGATCAGAGTTGGAAGTACGTCAGATAGATCATCGTGATCGAGAAATCTGTCCTGCATGCGGTTGGATATATTATGCTCAATTGAAAGTTGGCGCGGCGGTCTTAATCGAGCATAGTGGCAGATTATTGTTGTTGCGACGGAGCTATGAACCCTGGTCAGGAACCTGGATGGTCCCCGCTGGATACGTCGAAGCTGATGAAAATCCAAAAGATGCGGCGGTCAGGGAAGTTTATGAAGAAACGGGACTCGTCGTAGAACTTGGCGAATTATTCAATGCGTATTATTTTGATGACGACCCGCGCGGCAAAGGCGTTGTTTTTGTATACAATGCCAGAGAAATTTCGGGGGAGATAAGAATTAACGGCGAATCCAGCGCCGCAAAATATTTTCACTGGCATGAAATTCCTGGAGACTTGTCCAAAGGCGGTCACGATACGATGATTATGGCATGGCGCGCAAATGCGCAACAACGGGAATCGCAAGCCGATGGTTAATCTTTGGAACGATTTAATTTCCAGACTTCCCAACCCGCACTTCCTCCAAACCTACGAATGGGGACAGGTGAAAGCGAAGTATGGGTGGGAGCCGATTTATCTTGTTTGGGATAACGAAGGAAAGATGAAAGAAGAAAGAGACCTCAATCATCTTTCCTCTTTCCTCTTTCCTCCATCCGCCGCCGCACTCCTCCTCAGGCGGCGAATCCTCCAAAACAGTTTCGCCGCGCGGTTATCCATTCTTTATTCGCCGAAGGGTCCGCTCCTTGATTGGACAAACGAGCCTCTGCGGACGCGCGTGCTGGACGATCTGCAATCCTTTGCAAAGAAACAGGGCGCGATCTTCTTGAAATGTGATCCCGATGTTGTGCTGGGAACGGGAGTCCCTCGAAGCGCGGAAGATGCCGAAGAGAAAAGCGGAACAGCCATCACGTCCGAGTTGAAGCGGAGGGGGTGGGGATACTCGTCGGATCAAATCCAATTCAAGAACACGGTCGTCGTTGATCTGAATCCAACCGAGGATGAACTGCTCGCGCGGATGAAGCAGAAGACGCGTTACAACATCCGCCTCGCTGAAAAGAAAGGCGTATCCCTGCGCGTAGGCAAATTGGAAGATTTGCCCATGCTTTACAAAATGTATGCTGAAACAAGTGTGCGCGATGGATTTGTGATTCGCGATGAGGGTTATTATCAAACCGTTTGGAATTTATTTATGAAGAGCAACCAATCCCAATTCTCTAATTCTCCAAATTCTCAATCGAAATCAGGACAAGTCTCCAGTCTCCAGTCTCCAATTACTACTTACCAATTACCCCACGCCGAACCCCTCATCGCCGAAGTCAACTCCGAACCCGTCGCCGCGATCTTCGTTTTCTATTTCGCGGGTCGCGCATATTACGTCTACGGCATGTCGCGCGATGCGCATCGTGAAAAAATGCCGACGTATCTCTTGCAATGGGAAGCGATGAAGCGCGCAAAAGCGCGTGGATGCACAGCCTACGATCTGTGGGGTGCGCCCGATGTGTTCGATGAAAGTGACTCGATGTGGGGCGTCTATCGCTTCAAAGAGGGACTTGGCGGCAAAGTCGTCCGCACGCTGGGAGCGTGGGATTATGCGCCAAATCAATTTTGGTATCGGATGTATTCGGATATCATGCCGCGCGTGTTGGACGTGATGAGGTCGAGGGGAAGGTCGAAGACGAAACAGAGTTTGGGTGCGTGATAATTCGCTGGTCGAGTAGTCCCGCGTGTTCGTCGCGGGACGTATCGAGACCAGAAGTTAGAATCAAATTTCATATAACTTGTAAACCTGTGGTTTCGATACGTGGCGCGAGGCGCCACTACTCAACCACCGAACATGGATGAGAAATAATATGAACACAATCCCTCGTTTAAACTTCGCCCACCT
>JAJTXU010000319.1 GCA_021462845.1 Anaerolineales bacterium | reverse complement strand
GAGATCGCAAAACAACAATTGGATGGAAAAGATTTGCGTCAGAAATTATCCGCCGATATGGAAGTTCCCCTCGCGGATATGAACTTCGGCATTCTGAAACATATCGCCTTCCTCGAACCGACGGGATACGGAAATCCCGATGCCATCTTTGTCTCGCGTAACGTGAAAGTGAAATCATTCCGCGCGGTTGGTTCGGAGGGCAGACACTTGAAACTCACCCTCGAAGACGGTCCCGCGTTGAAATACGACGCGATCGGCTTTCGCATGGGAGACATGGCTAAGTCCCTGCCTCAGCGAGTGGACGTGATGTACACACTCGAAGCGAATGAATACAACGGGCGGACAAGTCTGCAATTGAATTTGAAAGATGTGAAAGAGGCGGGGGTGCCTGATTAGGAAAACAAGTAAACAGGTAGACAGGTACACATGTAGACACGTTAGGAGTTACAAGTTACGAGATATGCCCTGTGTACTTGTTTACGTGTCTACTTTGTTTACGCTCTATTTCGTGCCCAATTCCTCTTCCCTCTCAGGGATCGTAAACCGATTGATCGTCGTGTAATCCACGAACCCGTTGAAGTTGCGATTCATCCACATCGTAAACGTCCACAGCCACGGGATGATCCACATGGCGCGCGGACGGCGCACGAGACTCACAACAGCGCGTCCCACATCATCCGCACTTAGCAACATGAACTTTGGCGTCGTCGCTTTTGTCTTGCGTTTGATCCCCGCGTGCGATGCGAACTCGGTAACCACTCCGCCTGGGTACACCATCGAAACATCAATGCCCCACGGCTTGACCTCACGGCGCAAGGCTTCGGAGAATCCATGCACGGCATGTTTGCACGCGGAATAAATCGTATAAGTCGGCGTGCCGACGAGTCCCGCCATCGAACACATTTGAATGATGTGACCTGACCGTTGTTGTATCATCACCGGCAATGCCTGCCGCGTGGTCTGAACCACACCCATCACGTTGACATCGAACTGTCCTTGAATATCTTTGACTGGGTCGAGTTTCTCCAGCCAATCCAATCGTCCGAAACCTGCATTGTTGACCAGCACGTCAATGCGACCGAATTTATCCAGCGTCTTTTGAATCAGTGATTGAATGTCTTCAAGTTTGGAAAGATCAGCCTGCACGACCAGCGCTTCCGCGCCGGTTCCCATTCCCCCGATCTCATTCGCAAGCGCTTCAAGTTTTTCCACACGCCGCGCGGCAAGGACGACCTTCGCTCCCTCGCGCCCAAACTGACGCGCAGTTGCCTCACCAATCCCCGACGATGCCCCCGTCACGATCACGACCTTGCCTTTTGGATCCATGAGAGCCTCCTCTGTTAATAGACTCTATCCGAAATAAAATTGGGACGCTGACCGCGAAGCGCGCAGAAAGCGCAGATTTTCTTCTTTTTCATCAGCGTGAATCAGCGTTTATCTGCGTCCAGCATAGGGCTTTGGCTTATTACGGATAAAGTCTAATGTGTCACCTTGAGGGAGTGGCACTGATGCGCTATTGCGACCGAAAGGTCTCGTTGTTTGCGAGAGAGATGCTTCGGGACGCGAGGCGTCCCTCAGCATGACATGTGTTGAGAATAAATCACATTATAAACACATCACGGTCCCCAGCGCGGCTGATAATCGCAATAGCTGTTATTCGTCAATCGCCGCAGGTTTGTGCCATTCGTGCGGATAACATAAATTTCGCATCCGTGATCGTCGCCATAATGATCGAAATACGCAGTGAAAACAACCCATTGTCCGTCCGGTGAAATGGATGGGCCCTGACTGTTGCCGCCCGTCGGCGTGAGTTGCCGCGCATTCGACCCATCCGCGCTCATGATGTAGACCTCGCGATTCCACGGCTCGCCGGAGTATGTGACGATGAACGTCCCATCGGGCGACCAATCGCTTCTTCCG
>JAJTXU010000318.1 GCA_021462845.1 Anaerolineales bacterium | reverse complement strand
TTTGCCGCGAATTTCACTAATTCACGCGAATTTTTAAAAAATTAGCGGAAATTCGCGTAATTCGCGGCTTGGTATTGGGGTTTTGCGTAAGTCCTATCACAAATACTTCATGCCTTTTCGGGTCAACATCCCCTTCGCTTGCCTCGGCAATTTATTTTCATCCCGGTTGCGGATGCACAGCCGCATGTTTCATGTGCGCTAGCACGCCCACGAATCCGTTTAAGCGTTGTTGAGAGACCGCCTCCTGGAGGTTCATCGGCAGGTAGAAATCGGCGGGGACGCTGAGGATCTCTCCCAGGGTGGCGCCATTCAACCCGTCGTGAAGAATCGATGCCAGTCCGCGAACGGTGGGCGATTGCGGCGGAATGTCGAAGTAAAAAAGGATCGTATCATCGGGCTGTTTCTCGGCAACCAGAAAAACGGCGGTCATACATTCGGGCACTGTTTCCATGCGGTCGCGTTGCTCTTTGTAGCGGTCAGGCAGGGGCGGGAAAGTTTCGGCATACCCGATCAGCGTTTCCAGTTTTTCCTCGCGCGTCATGGAAGAAAAATCGTTTACGATCTCTTGCAGTTTGTTTGGCAGTGACATCTTTCCTCGTCACGCAGGGCGCAAAGTTCGCTACGTTTTTAAATTCTTTTCCTTCGTGTTCTTTGCGCCCTTTGTGTTTTTTAGGGTTTTATTTTTCGATCGGCGCGTCGACGAGATTGCCCCACTCCGTCCACGAACCGTCGTAGTTCTTCACGTTGGGATACCCCAGCAGGTATTTCAACACGAACCATGTCAGCGAAGAACGCTCGCCGATGCGGCAGTACGCGATAACTTCGCCGTCCGCTTTGATATTTTTCCCTTCGTACAACGCGCGCAATTCGTCGGGCGTCTTAAACGTGCTGTCCGCTTCATTCACGGCGGTTGCCCATGGGATGCTGACCGCACCGGGGATGTGTCCGCCGCGCGTGGCGCCCTCTTGCGGATAGTTCGGCATGTGCAGGAGTTCGCCGCTGTATTCTTTCGGCGAGCGGACGTCTACGAGCGGCTTCTTCTCATTCGATTGTTTTAATACCTCATCGCGGAAGGCGCGGATGGAGCGATCCGCTTCGCTCGCGCGGTAGGCTGTTTTCCCATAGGAGGGAATTTCCTTCACCAGCGGCCGGTTCTCCTTCTCCCATTTGAGGCGTCCGCCGTTCATGATCTTCACATTCTCGTGTCCGTAATACTGGAACAGCCAAAGCGCGTAGCACGCGAACCAATTGGATTTATCGCCATAAAAAACGACGGTGGTGTCGTTTGCAATGCCGAGGGTCGAAAGAGTTTCCTCGAACGTTTCCTTCGTGAGAAAGTCGCGGCGCAACGGATGTTGGAGCGTGCTGAACCAATCCACTTGAACGGCGCCGGGGATGTGCCCCACGGCGTATAGCAACGGGTCTTCGTCCGATTCGATGATGCGCACATGCGCATCGTTCAGGTGTTCGGCGACCCAATCGGTCTCTACAAGAAATTCAGGATGGGCGTACGACATGATGGTTTCCTCTTTTTGGTATGGTCTTGGTTAAATCAAAAGCAGTCAACTTTAAACAAAAGGACAGCGAACAATTCCTGCGCGGCATAATGGTGCGCGGGGGCGTTCACTGCCTTACGTGTTGACTGCTTGCGGAAACGTCTGAGGCAGTGGTTACGAACCCCGCCACAGACACAAGCAATGTTGAAAATAATTTGTCGGTTTCATACTGGCGGCTATTGTACGAATCTTGCCATGCTTGTCAAGTTAAATATTGAGGCTTGTACCGCAAAGTTCACTTTGCTTTTACCTATTCATGACTTACGCAGATCAAAAACCTTTTGCCGCGAATTTCACTAATTCACGCGAATTTTTAAAAAATTAGCGGAAATTCGCGTAATTCGCGGCTTGGTATTGGGGTTTTGCGTAAGT
>JAJTXU010000317.1 GCA_021462845.1 Anaerolineales bacterium | reverse complement strand
ACAGTGCAAAGAGTTGCAAAAGATCTGGGACGCCAACGGCGCGGCGATCTATGAGGCAAATCGGGAATATAAAGCGAAGCATGGCAAGGAAATGGATGCAACAGCCAAAAGCAAGGCGATCAAGGGTGCGACCACGAATGGCGTCTTCAATGCCGGGGCGTATGCTTCCAATTTGGAGGCGGAGAAGACGAGGCGGGACGCGCAGAACGAACGCATGGCGAACAAGATGACGCGCTTTGAGAGGGAAGAGGAAGTCCGCTGGCAAGCGCAACAAAAAGCGGCAGAGAAGAAGATGAAAACAGAAGACTTGCAGGCAGGCTATGCCGCCTATTATGCCGCGATGAGACAAGGGGAGCAGGAAGCCCGTGCAGCACAGGAGGAGGAGAACTGGTGGGACAAAGCGGGGGATTGGCTATCTGATCAAGCTGACAACCTATCAAATATAGTTACATCAACATGGAGCGCGTTGAAAATCAAGGATTTACGATTTACTAAACTTGAATCGGGGCAAATCAGCGTGAGCGCGAATCGCCCCGCAGGAACGCGTTTGGACTACAAAGTGAGTGTGGTAGATGAAGGTTTTGAATTTGCCGGGACCAAATACAATCCAAGTACAGTTGGAAATATCACATCAAAAGGATTGCTCAAAAGCGCGGTTTCAAAAGGCGCGTTGGCGCTTACGGGTCTCGTTGCGTTCGGTTCAAATATGTGGAAATTTGGAAGAGATGAGGAGTTCGGCAGTCCGGAGTATTGGGATGCCACGGTCAAGAACCGCGAATTCTGGGTTTCAACGGGGGTTGATTTTGGGGTATCTGTTCTAGTTGGATTGGCGGCGGCTGGTGTAGTAGCGGCTAGCATTGCAGGATTCGTAGCCCTTGGAGTTACTGCCGCTGCCACGGCCCCATTATGGGCAGTGGTGGGTGTAACTGTTATTGTTGGTATATTCATTGGGATGGGCGTAGATGCGCTTGGTATTCCTAAAATGGCGAAAACTTGGTTGAATGGCTTATTCACAAATCCATAGATGGAAGAGAAAATGCAAAAAAATTTTCCCAAACCTGCTGTTGCAGATTACTCTCCTTGGAAGACTTTATTAATTGGAACGGGAGTAAGCATATTGTTTACTTTCCTTGTTTGGCTGTTTAATTCTACTGCATACTTATATCAAAGTGGCGCTATGGCACGATCACTATCAATTGCGGATATCATCCTTGGAAGCGTACTTTTGCCACTTGGTTTTTACAGTCGCTGGGCTTGGCAACCAAGACGCAAATATCATAGGTGGCATCGTTGGCTTGTAAACCTTTTGGGTAGCGTGTACGTATGTCTCTTACTGTTGTTAGGTGGAATAACATATTGGAATATCTTGTTGGACAAGCCCTGGAGTTGGTTCGTGAATACTGTTATAGTAATTCTTTGGATTCTGGCATTGTTATTGCCAGCGATTTCTGCTACGCTTGCAAAGCATATAGCCGCCTTGCAGAATAGACTCGATCTGAAAATTCTACAATTTGGAGGTCCCACAGTTCTGCTCATTCTATCAGGGATATTAGGAGCAAACTTTGGTTTGAAAGGTTCAATAGACAATAAAATAACCTTTCTTGCCTTTATCTTTCCGGTGCTCTCCATTGGATTGGCGCAATATTTCTCGAATTATCTATGGTCTTATCGCCCGTGGGCAGGGGAGGATGAATGAACCTGTGGATGGTACTGGCTGGTATTATTGGGGCGTGGATAGGAAGGTGGCTAATACGGAAGAGACGGAAGAAGTAAGGCGATCAAGGATGCGACCATGAATGGCGTCTTCCAGGCCGGGGCGTATGCGTCCAATTTGGAAGCGGAGAAGACGAGGCAGGACGCGCAGAACGAACGCATGGCGAACAAGATGACGCGCTTTGAGAAGGAAGAAGAAGTTCGTTGGCTAGCGCAACAAAAA
>JAJTXU010000316.1 GCA_021462845.1 Anaerolineales bacterium | reverse complement strand
AGCGCGTCCTGTTGATAATTCTCTTGCCACAATCGTTTTTCGCGCCACGCGTCAAAATCCGCGCGCCAGCGCATGTGCGCGAGCCACGGCTCGATTTGTTGTTCCAGCGCGCGTTCGATGTCGGGTTTTGCTTGAATGAGTGACGAATTCACAATGGATGGCTCAGGAGAAAAGTTGTACGTCAAATAAGATTTGCAAAAGATTAGAAAGACCGCCGCAACATGCGGCGGTCTGTTTCAATGTATAGGCGCTTTAGAATGGTAAGGAGCCGACGGTCATGTGATTATTGTTTCGCTGATTCTTCTTTTACTGTCTTGATGAACGTATCCCGTGAGGTCATGTCAGTAAACTTGATGGGAGTGCGTGCTCGATCCGGGAATGTAACAACATCGCCATCAAGATTGAGCGCTCCCCAAGCTCCGAACGAGGTAAAAAAACTGCCATCCGGATTCATGTTCAAGAAATAGAGTTTCTGATCTCCAACCTCGTAGAATGGTGGATCATACGCAATTTCGTTTCTCTTGCTATAAAGTCCGCCGGACCGAAGTGAGATTGAGCTTGAAAGCGGGATTCCGCGCGGATTCGCAATTACCTCGATGATCTCAAGGTTAAAGTAACTAAATGGAAATTTGTTGGGTGGCTTTGGTACATCGCGATTGTCCTCAACGTTGGTAGTTGAATACGGACCTTCGAACCCTTCTTTGGTGAAGCGTGAAATGCGACCAATTACGATTACTTCCGATCCCTTCACAAATTCTCTCATGTTCTGCGGCGGCACTGGCATCATTGCTACTGATTGTAGTGGTTGAGATATCAAAGCTGGTGTGCTCGCGATAAGGGACTGGATGTTTGCCGCGACAAGTTGAGCGGCAAGGATTCCCAAAATGCTCAAAGTACAAATGGCGACCAAGCCGATAAGACGTGTAGACGCGAGACGTTTCATAATTCCTCTTTGGAACTTTTAGTACCAAGCATTAATATCCTGTATGTCATGGGTTTGGAGGTTCTTGGGGCGATTCGCACAAACCCCCGTCATCATCACGCTGAGTAGTTGGCAGTCGTCTGGCACATGATTTAAACCAAACGAGTGTCCTGCTTCATGTTTCACTACCCATCTTGTAGGTACTGATACCGGAAACGCAGTATTAAAGTAGATATATCCAAAGTCTACCCTTTTATTGGTCGTATTACAATTACCGGTTGCAGCCCAAGGCCAGGTAAAAACTGTACATGGGTTACTGTGACTGTAATTGAAAGATAGCCCGCTAAACATATTCGGCCCTCCTCCATAGTTGCCTTGAATGAAGACCAAAGTCCCGCAAATACCATTATCTGGGCATTTGGTTACCGTAAGATCAGTCTGATTATTATACTGCTGGGCGGCGTGGGTAACAGCGCCCCCATAATTTGCCGTTCGATTTTCGAACACAATTGGAGCAGTGGGAACTTCCCACCTCCAACCGATGTCATGTGCATCCGCCGGCTTGCTCGCGAACAGGGCTAACACAAACGAGGCGACAAAGACAATCAAACCAAGTCTAATCTGATTCCAAGAAATCGCAGCTTTCATAATGCCTCAAGTGTCTTGCATTGGGCGACAAATGTCGCTTGTTGAATGTCTCTTGCCAACGGTAAAAGCGGTAAACCGAATTTCATTTTATCATACCTTGTCAAAGCTCCCTGACGCTCAAGATTTCAATGATTGTTTTTTAAATGACACAACGATATTCATTTGGGTAGATTTTCCCGAGTTTAAATGAGAAACGCTAAATTACAATGCGCTACTTTCTACAACTCATACAATTCTCCATATTTTCCACGCAAATACGTAATATACGGCTTGATATCCAAATCAAGTACGCGCGCATTCCGCTTTGGCGCATACCGCGCGACTTCTGTCAGCGCGTCCTGTTGATAATTCTCTTGCCACAATCGTTTTTCGCGCC
>JAJTXU010000315.1 GCA_021462845.1 Anaerolineales bacterium | reverse complement strand
CTGCCGCGTCTCTTCCTTTTTCGCTTCGTTGCCCATGCGCGCCAAAATGCCGCGATACGGAACTCCATCAAACGTGGCTTTGACCTTGGGCTTCTTCGCGCCGAAGGCTTTCTCCACATCGAACGGAACTTCCACAAACGCGCCGCCCCTGCCTGCGTTGATGATGGCGGCTGTGAAGGTATGTTTTTTGGGCATAGCGACCAAATTCCCTTGTTTTGATAAATTGAGCAAACTATACTTTACTCAATTTGCAAGAATTGAATAAAGTAACGAACGCGCCGCCTCCACTCGCTCCGCTCGCATTTTGGATGACGGCTGTGAAGGTGTTTTTTTGGGCATGAGTTACCTCTGCTTTGGATTATTCTAACATGCGCGGATACGTGTATAATTTCGATGAGGAGCAGAAATGTCGCTTACTTTTAGCACGCTTGCACCTACCGAACTGGAGCAGTATCGAAAAGCGCTTAGGAGTCGCGCAGACGTTGTACAGACTCAAGCTGATTCGCGCTTTAAAAAAGCCAGTGAGCTCGCCAGCCGCGCGGCTGTGGTTCTGAAGCAGGAGTTCGGAGTTAAGAAAGTTGCGGTATTTGGCTCCATCGTTCATCCACATTTATTCCATGCTCATTCGGATGTTGATCTTGCCGTTTGGGGATTGACGGGACGGGAATACTATCGAGCAGTGGGAGTACTACAAAGTCTGGACCCTACAATAGGCGTGGATCTTATCGCTTTTGAAGATGCGACAAAATCAATTCAGGAAACCATCTTGCGCGACGGGAAAGAAATATGAGCGAGTTCAACTCGCTGGCAGGGCGCATCCGAACCTCGCTTCAGGATGTGGACAACAGCGTAGCTCGCGCTCTCCAACTCAGCGATAAAGCGCACAAAAGCGGCGACGATGGATACTGGGACGGCGTTGCCTTGAACCTTCATGGTTTTTATACAGGCATCGAACATATCTTTGAAGATATTGCCCGTACGTTGGAAAAGAGTGTGCCTGCTGGCGCGGAATGGCATGTGGATCTGCTCACACAGATGGCTGGCGAAATCGAAGGCGTGCGTCCCGCCGTGATCTCCTATGAAACAAGAACTTGTTTGGATGAGTATCGCGGACTTCGCCATGTTGTGCGAAATGTATACGCCTTTAACTTGCGTTCCGCCCGCTTGCATGAATTGACCTCGGGATTGAACGATTGCTTCAGAAATGTTCAAAAGGAGTTACTCGCGCTGGCGGCATTTCTGGAAAGCATTGAATGAGAAACGATCTGGGATATAGCAAAAGTGAGATCCACTGCGTCATAAAGCAGAACTCGGAGATTTCCAAAATCTCCGAGTTCTTTGTTATTGCAATCGCGCCGCCTCCGCCTGTGTTTTGGATGACGGCTGTGAAGGTATGTTTTTTCATGGCTTCTCCTTTGCTATGCCACTAACTTCAACTTTCTCAATCAATTCTGCCCGTTCAAACATTTGTACATAAAAACCTTGTCGAGACAATCCTGATTTATCACGAAGTTCGATTAATTCACTTCTTGTTATCTTTTCAGGCATTGCAGGTAATTTGAATTCCTGTAAAACAGTCACTCCGGTCACGCCAGAGATTGCATCCTCGATTCTTCGTTTATGTCCTGCGGAAAGTGGGCTTGGAATATCGTCAAACTCAAACCATTCTACAGCGATCGTTTCACCTTCTTGACATCTGATCTCGCCGCCTATCGGCTTCGCACTGAATAACACGGCATGGACGGGTGACATATTACTGAGGCGGGAATAAACGCCGACCAATCTGGTTAACTCAACATCTAATCCTGTTTCTTCTTTCGTCTCACGGATTGCCGCTTGGGCAAGGCTCTCGCCGTCTTCCACGCCTCCGCTTGGCAAAATCCATGTTTCAAAATCTTCACGTTGGGTCAACAAGATTTTACCTTCGTGAATCACTGCTACGTTTACTGCC
>JAJTXU010000314.1 GCA_021462845.1 Anaerolineales bacterium | reverse complement strand
TCCAAGCAAGAGCTATCATAGTGAGGGTGATTCTAACGCAAGCGGTCTCGGTTATGATAAATGGCTTTGATACTCTCCGATGGATTTGGCAGAACTCCATAAGGCAAAGAAATAGAAAAAGCAGAAACGGATTCGTTTCTGCTTAATTCTGCGCAGGCATGCTCTTCCACAGTTGAAATTTTCACCGAGTCGGTCCAACCCGGACCCTTATGAACGCAAGCCGTCTAGGGAGGGGTTAGGTTCACAAACTCTCAGCCGTCGGGCTGCCCAAACCACAAATATCTCCCGCCTATGTCACAGAGTAGGGAACCATCCCCGAGTTTTGCGGTAGCGCGATTATTCCTATCTCGTTATGCCGATATTGAACCCAAGAATATTGCCACTCTCTTGTGCAATCTGATACACCATCCCATCGTGTAGGGCATCATTGCCGTTGAACCCGTGCCAGCGAACATTTCCTCTCACTGTAACGACCCACATTGGACCATTCTCTGACTTTGGTCCGGCTTTCTCACCATTGACATTTCTGGTCTTGAAGAGTTCTACAGTTACTCGCCCTGATTCATTGTTGAGATCTGTTGGTGACCAGGATTTGTCCCATGTAGCATTCCTTTGGTCAAAATCATATGCTATTTGTAGCGCTTGCTTGCGAGTAAGTGGTTTCTCAAGCAAAGGCCCGCTAAATCCTTTAATTTCAGGAGGCGTGCCGGCAGTTGGAGGCGGAGCCTGGGTTGGCGCAGGCAGACCTGCGCGAGCGTCAATGGGCTTCCCAAACAGGACGACTCCAAAAACTACGCTCGCTACAAATAATAAAGCAGCGCCAATAAATGTGGATTGTTTCATTCATTCCTCCTGAGTGGTCTAGCATTACTTTCGCACAACCAGCGGGCATTTCAATGTTCGAGATGCAATTTTGCATACCAAAAGTCACGCCATTACACGTCCCCGTTTGTGTGTTCGACACGCCAGCGTGTAATCTTGTCTTCTGAACGGTGAAAAAAGCGCCTGCATGCCAGTTTTGCCATGCAAAATTGCAACTGATTCTTCAGTAGAGTCGACTCTGGTTACGCAAAACCCGCGCTAGTTAACAGTTCGGGCCGTATGCAATTGCGCCAAAATCCTGTTGCGTTTTTATGACACAATAAGGCCCGGTTATCTGTGTGTTCGTAAAGTTGAAGAGAACCCACGAGCCATTATAAAAGTATTTCATGTCTCTGCATTCAACCGCCATCTGCGTATTAGCTAATGCTGCTTCCGCACCGCATGAAACAATCCGGCCTGCAGTAAAATTAATCTCGCTGTAGGGTAATATCCATGTGATATCTCCATTCAATTTCATAACCCACCTCGTTCTCGCCGACTGGCTTCGCACGACAAACGTGTACCAGGTGTCATCGTTCAACAAGATATTGGGGAACCTGTTGAATATAATCCCATCAACACTTTTCCATGCCACATAAACCTGTAATTGATTTGGATTAACAGGCAAAGTCCCTTTTGCGTAGCCAGTCTCCACAAAACCGGCACTCGCATTACAGTCTGGAAGAAAATCAGTGCAGACAGCCACAGGACTTGCTCGCCAGTTGTTCTGTAGATTTGGCACTTACGCCGTCCACACCATACTTTGCGTCCCAGTAGTCCCCCCCTTGCCTACTTGTGCAAATGCCTGCGCAGCCCCTTGAGCGTATGCAACACTCCAAAAGACCGCAAAACCCAGAAAGATCCAGACCGATACCACAAAGTACTTGAAGATTGCCTTGAACAATGGGAACATCTCTAAACCCTCCCGATTATGGTGTGCCATGTTTAATACTCCTTGGAAGCGAATTCTGCATATGCTGGATTCAAGACGCCCGACGAAGCACAATCTCACCGCGAGTATACATAGCTCGAATACCTCTGTCTATCACGGATTTCCGTTAACGGAGAGCGCGCCTGCTATTTCTCTTCCAAGAGACCCAACGCGC
>JAJTXU010000313.1 GCA_021462845.1 Anaerolineales bacterium | reverse complement strand
CCTCCAAGAGATTCAATTTCTGCCAGCGTTAGCAGTATACACGCGGAAGTTCTTCACGGCGATATTGTCATTGATTTCAAATGATAGCCCAATTCCCGCACCCTATCCTACCGAATCCATCGCCGCGCCGAGACGTTTGACGATCTCGTCCACTTCCTCCTCATTGATCGCCAGCGGAGGCGCGAAGGCAAGCGAATTCCCAACGGGACGAGTCCTCAGCCCGCGTTCTTGCGCGGCTTTGAATATCTTCATCGCCTGCACGGCGTCGGCAGTTTTTGCGTTTTTATCCGAGACGATCTCCACCGCGCAGAGCAGACCCAATCCGCGCACATCGCCGACGAAACCGAATTCTTTGAGCGCGCTCAATCCGTCGAGCAGACGTTTGCCAAGTTCTTTCGCGCGAGCGGGATAATTTTCCGCTTCCATGATCTCGAGATTCTTCAAGCCGACCGCGCACGCCATGGCATGACCCGAATAAGTGTAGCCGTGCATCCATGCTTCGCTATCCGCCGCGGATTCCATCGTCTCGCGGATCTCATCAGAGATTTGAATGCCGCCGAGTTGGGCGTATCCGCTGGTGATGGCTTTGGCAAACGAAAGGATATCGGGCTTCACGTTCCAATGCTTGAGCGCGAACCACTCCCCCGTGCGACCAAACCCGGTGATGACTTCATCCGCAATAAACAAGACTTCATGTTTATCGCAGATCGCGCGGACAAGCGGAAAATAATCATCGGGCGGGATGATGACGCCGCCGACTCCCATGACCGGTTCGGCGATGAACGCGGCGACCGTGTCCGCGCCTTCACGCAAGATCGCCTCTTCGAGCGCTCGCGCGGCGGCTTGACCGACCGTCTCGCCGGCTTTCATCTCGCCTTCAAAGCGATACGGATTCGGCGCGGGGATGTGAACGAATCCATCCACTGCGGGACCGAACATCGTCTGATATTTTTCAAGCCCAGTGGCAAACGTGGTTGCAAGCGTCACGCCGTGATACGAACCCTTCCGCGCGATGACTTTGTATTTCGTCGGCTTGCCTTTGCGCTTCCAATAATAACGCGCGGTCTTGAACGCCGAGTCGTTGGACTCCGATCCGCCGGAGGTGAAGAAGGTCGTGTTCAGCCCGGGGTAGGCAAAGCCCGCCAACTTGTCGGCAAGTCGAATGGAGGGAAGATTCGTCATTCCCGCAAAGTTGGAGGTGAACGCCAGGTCCTTCATCTGATCGTAGGCGGCTTTGGCGAGTTCTTCGCGTCCGTATCCCGCGTTGACGTTCCACAAGCCCGCCATGCCGTCGAGTATTTTTTGCCCGTCGGCGGTGAAGAGCCACACGCCCTCGCCGCGTTCGACGACGAGCGCGTTGGCATGCGACTTCGGATGATACACGGGATGCAATTGCTTCTTATCTTTTTCGAGCCAGTCTTGTGTTTGGTTTGTCATCTTTGCTCCATTAAACTTTATCCGTACTACGCAAAATCTTTTTGGGACGCCGAGAACGCTGATTTCGCTGATTCAAGAAAAGAACAATCTGCGTTTTTCTGCGCGCTTCGCGGTCAGCGCCCCAACCTCTTTCTTCTTTCCTCTTTCATCTCTACCCGATCACTTCCACATCATGCGGACCCGACTCTTTCAAGCCCGCGCCGGTCATACGCACAAAGATCGCTTTTTCCTGCAACTCTGCAATCGAATGCGCGCCGCTATAACTCATGCCCGATTGTAAACCGCCAAGCAATTGGTTAAGCACCTCGCGCGCCTTGCCGCGATATGGCACCGCCGCCTCCACACCCTCTGCCACATACTCCTCGATCTCTTCGTGAGTTAAGTCGTTGCCTTCGCGCTTGTTGCGGAGGATGTTCGCCTCCAGCGACGCCATGCCGCGCGACGCTTTATAGCGATGACCCTTGCGAGTAAGGATCATGCCGGGGCTTTCATCGGAACCCGCCAGCATCGAACCGATCATCACGCTCGACGCGCCCGCCGC
>JAJTXU010000312.1 GCA_021462845.1 Anaerolineales bacterium | reverse complement strand
GAATGGTTGACACGTAGTGACGACTTTAGTCGTCTTGTTACGGCTAAAAAGCGACTGAAGTCGCTACTACGCTGTCAGGCAATATGTGTTACTCTGAATGGTAAAAGGAAGGCAGATATGAAAGCAACATTGGCAATCGCCCTGATTACAGGCTCGATCCTTCTGGCCATTCTTTTTATCCCAACATCCTTGATATTCTCAAGCTTAATGACAGCCATGTTCATCTTGGTACCCATGGCGCTAGTCAACGCGGCGTTCTTGCTCTATTTGGGTCTGAGGCTGTCCTCATCTGAGTCGCAAGCGCGAATCACTATTCCCATCTTTCTCGTTGCTATTCTTCTTATCATTGGAGCGTTCTTCAATATCTATACTCTAACAGTTTGGGATAATACCTATGACCCTCTTGGGTATCTCTGGTTGTTCGTTCCAATCTTTGCTGTCTTGTTCGCAGGGCTTGCGTTGCTCATTGCTTTACCGTCCCGAACAAAACTGGCTGGCATTGCCTATCTTCTGCTCGTCCCTGCTCTGATGATCTGGGTTTCGACTCTGGCGCAACGCATTGACTTTCGAGTCTTGACTTCGCAGAACGCGGAACGAGTCGTTCAAGCCATCGAATCGTTCTACGCGCGCGAGGGACGTTACCCCGCATCGCTCTCTGAGTTAACTCCCCGATCCATTCTCGCGCTTCCCGAACCGGTCATCATCTACGGGCAGGCTTGGTGCTACGAAAGCGGAGACGACTACTACCGCCTCGGCTACGTGGACCGCGAACACTGGAGCGATCCGCGCTTGATCGGGCGAATCTATAAAGCGGAAGGACAGTCCGCGCAACAGTCCCTTATGTGCGAAGCGGAGATCGCCACCTTGCAAGAGGCTGATCCTTTCATTTCGTATTGGATGGAAAGCCAGTAGACGACTCGTTTGGATCAAATATTCGAGGCGGGATTATTTCTTGCCGCGAGATACTCGATCACGATCGCGCCAACCGTCAGCAGGATGTAGAACAAGAGTCCCCACAAGGGGATGAGAGGGTCTTGTGTCTGAAGGAGCATAAATGCCAGGGCGAGGAGCAATGCCAACACCCACGCAGTCAGGTGGACGATTCGGAGTTGAGGTGTCTCTTTTTTCCACAGCAGAAACAATGTGGTGAAAAACGGTATGAGGGGCAGAATAATCGAAAGACCGAGGAGAAATTCACGCGCGCTTCCTGTGAACCCTCCCGTGATCAATTCGAAGGGCATGTAGAAAAAAGCCCCGATCCATAACTGAAAAAACTGGATTCCTGAGATGGGTAAACCGCAGAAATCGCCGTTCAAACGGATAAAAGGCGCTGAACAGGCAAACTCTCTTGGCACGTTCACCGTATCAAATGTCCACGGTCCCAGCAGGGCAACGATGAATAAAATTAACACGCCTGCTCGAATGATCGCTATGTTCTGGTTAATCATGCAACCTCTCTTTCTTGATTCCATGACAGGGCTTTTGTTTTACTTTTGTTCAATGGACAAAACCCAATGCGTAGGCGGATGGTTCAAAAAGAATACTTTATATCTCGCGCCGTCTTGGAGCGCCTCAAATTGATCCCGATGGATTTGAAACTTGATTTTATCTACCGCTACATAATACGCAGTCCAGCGTCCGTGCCTGAGTTTCTTTGATGAAAGATGCGCAACCCCTTCCATTGTTTGCACTTCACGCGTGTTCAAGCGGCGGAGTCTGTTGAAATCCACGATCATAAACGCCAGAAATACAACAAGATATAGCACGGCGGCAATGGACAAGTAAGGAAGCGCTTGTGGAAATTGATCAGGTTCTGCAAAGAAAGCGATCCCAAACAAAAAAAGTACACTCCCCACGCCGACGAGCAATGCGAAGCGCGAGCGTTTCTTAGTAGTGTAGCATTGGTTCTGTAAATTACTTCAAGAAGTAGGTCAAGTGTTATCCTTGTGGTGTTGAAACAAAAGGAGAAACAAATGACCTACCCCA
>JAJTXU010000311.1 GCA_021462845.1 Anaerolineales bacterium | reverse complement strand
AGCGGTGGCCTGATCCTCCTCACGTTCCTGATGAATCTGGTGCTGGTGCCGGTTGTATTGTTTTACTTGTTGCGCGACTGGAATAACCTGATCAGGCAAATGGGTGAGCTGATTCCACCTGTCTGGCAAAAACAGGTATTTACCCTGGCCAAGGAAACCGATGATGTACTGGCTGAATTCATGCGTGGGGAAACAGCGGTCATCACCATCATGAGCATCTACTACGTAACGGGGTTATGGCTGGTCAAACTGGAATTTGCCTTGCCGATCGGACTGATGTCCGGGATTCTGGTATTCGTACCCTATCTGGGAACCATTACCGGGCTTGCACTGGCAACCTTTGCAGCCATCACACAATTTCAGGAATGGAGTAGCGTAATCGCAGTCTGGGTAGTGGTAGGATCAGGACAACTGCTGGAAAGCATGCTGATTACCCCCCGGTTGGTGGGAGAACGTATCGGTCTGCATCCGGTAGCGGTGATTTTTGCATTACTCGCTTTTGGTCAACTGTTTGGCTTTATCGGGATTTTGCTGGCACTGCCGATCAGCGCAATTTTGCTCGTCCTGCTCCGGCATCTGCACACACAATATATGGAAACGATGAGGGAATGATGATATAGCCTACGTCACATAAAATGATTTGATTTTAAAGAGTTGCTCGACGGTTTTGTTTTGTTGTTTTCTGATTGCTTTGGTTTGAGCCCATTTGTGCTCAATAGGATTAAGGTCAGGTGAATACACTGGCAGATATTCAAGCGTATGTCCGGCTTGTGTGATTGCATTTTGAATATCCAGCCTCTTGTGAAAGGTCGCGTTATCCATGACCACGACTGACGCTGGCGGGAGTTTTGGCAACAGATCGTGTATCGTCCAGCCGAAAAAAGTATCTGCATCGATATTGCTTTCGAACAATCCCACCGTCAGCAGACATTTATCGATTAATGCGCCGATGACATTGACACGGCCTCTTGCGTGCCAATCACACACTCCATGACATCGCTTGCCAATGGGCGCGTACCCGTGTGTTCGTGGCATATCGTGAGCAAAACCACTTTCATCAATATAGACGATGACACGGTTTTGAGCTTGATACGCTTTAATCGTCTCCTGGAAGATGCGCCGTTCGTCTTCGTCCGCTTTGGGATGCTGCAGTGTTTTTTTTATAGCTGATGTTCATACGCCTTAGTGCGTGGCCGATACCTTTTTCGCTCACACCCAGTCGACGAGCCCGTTCGGCCTGATAGGCGTCTGGAAATTCCCGTACATCACGAGCCAGCGCAGCCATGTCGATCTTCGTTGCCGGTTTGTTACGGGTCTCCTGAGGAACAGGATTTTTTATCCAGCGTGTCACGCTGGCAATTCCTACACAAAAACGGGCTGCCGTTTGCACAATGGTGAGTCCTTCCTTCTCTCGAACTGATAAAACTTTGCGGCGAAATGAAATGGGATAAGTCATCTGTAAATTATAATCAATCTATCTGAGCTTCGCTATATGTGCTCTACTACTTTTCTCGGAAGAAGGCCGGTGTACAAGACTTTCTGTTGATCCCCGTGTGTGTCGTAGTAGATGGCGTGTGAATATTTAGGCATAACGTAAAGCTAAGGGGTGCGCCGAAGGTGCGTCCCAGCGCCCAAAGGGCGCGAACTTGAGCGCGGGGTTAGACATTTGCACTCTCCAGAAAAGTAACAATTTTACTTTGTAGTTCGGCTGGAACATTGTTCCATTTTGTATTTGACGAAAAGCATAATTCACAGCTTTGCTCTTTCGCGGCAGAAAGTATTCTTTGGAACCACCAAACAGGCGTTGCTAGTTGCGCGCGCGGCGGGGGCGGCGCGAAAAGATAATGACCTGTTTCATCCCAATGAATTTCCATAGCTTCACGATAGATGTACGGAAATGCCTTTGTTTCAGGCGCAACGTAAAGCCGACCTTCGCCATCAATGCCAATCTCGGAGATTGTGTCGCGTTCCATTCGTAATGTCTAAGAACCTGTTTACGATCTTTTTGTTATCCCTGATAATGCATGGATGAAAAGAATCGAGTATGCCAGCGATATCAGTAGAGAGAAGTTTGCCGAGA
>JAJTXU010000310.1 GCA_021462845.1 Anaerolineales bacterium | reverse complement strand
TCGTCTCCTCTGGCATCGCCCACGGTGCGTGTATTTTCAGACACATGGCTACCTCCTCTTCCTATCTTACTCCTCCTCCCTGGTTTGCCAACAGTATCTCTCATTATCGCTTGGCAAAAACCAATTTCTGTACACGGATCACACGGACAACACGGAACTCTCCGTGAAAAACGAAAAAAAGAATCCGTGCGATCCGCGAAATCCGTGTACCAAAGAGCCTGAATCCCAGACTTTGCGCTAACACAGGGAGGCACCGAGGCAGGCTGAGGCGCGGAATGAAGCGGGTTTTCATCCTACAAAAGGCGTATCCCCGACAACATTCGAGGGTTATGTAGTGTACTATGAGACAGGTCAGGTTGCAGGGTTTTGATCCCGCGATGAACACGCTCATTGCCTGTGAGCCTGTCTGCCGTTTTTTCTGTCGCCGCGCGTAAGATGCCGGCGACTTTTTGTTTGGAGGTGCGGCTGTAAAAAAGAAATCAAGCAAATCGAGCAAGTGACGCAAATAAGGCAAGAATTTCAAATAACAAAAGGAGAGAATGCAATGGCTAAAAATAATGTGATCGGTTACATGCCCAACGATACGCCTCCGATGGGGCAGACTATCCTGCTGGGCTTTCAGCACGTGTTGACGATGTTCCCCGCGACAGTGCTGGTCGCCGCGTTGTGCGGGTTCCATGTGAGCACAGTTTTGCTGGCTTCTGGAATTTCGACGATCGTCGCGCTGGTGTTATCGCGACGCGGAGTCGGCAACTATATTCCGCTTTTCTATGGCTCAAGCTTCGCTTACATTGCCGCATATATCGGCATTGTTACAGCGATGACCGGCTCCGCGCCTCAATTCGGCGTGCCGGTTCCAAACGAAGTGATCAGCACCATGCAAGCGGGCATCGTTGTCACCGGCTTGTTAAACATCGTAATCGGCTTCATCATCCGCGGCGTGGGGAAGGATAAGTTCGACATGATCCTGCCTCCCATCGTTACCGGCTCGGTGGCGGCGATCATCGGTTTCGGTTTGGCATACGCCGCCTTGGGACAAATGGCAAGCGCCAACTTCACAGTTTCTTTTGCTACGCTGATTGTGACCATCATGCTTTCGGTCTATTTGCAGGGTAGAGGTTTCATCGGGATGCTCCCGATTCTGCTCGGCGGCATTTTTGGGTACGTCTTCTCGATGATCGTAGATCCGGGTTCCGCTAACACGGCGGCCATTGGCGCGGCGCCATTGTTCGCCATGCCCAACATCACCTTCCCCGCATTCGGTGGCGGATTGTTCTTGACCGCTGTCGTCAGTATTTCGATCATGGCGATCGCCACCATCCCCGAGTCGACCGCGCATCTGTATCAGATGAGCCTGTATGTAGACCGCTTCGCGGAAGAATCGGGACGCGAAAAAATTAAACTCGACAATTACATCGGCTACAATCTGGTCTTCGACGGCGTCGGCGATTTTCTGAACGGTCTGATGGGCGCGACAGCCGGCACCAATTACGGCGAGAACAATTCGCTCATGGCGATCACCCGCAACTACTCCGGGCCCGCATTGATCGCGGCGGGCGTCATCGCCATCCTGCTCGGCTTCGTCGGAAAGTTGCAAGCGCTCGTGGCATCCGTTCCATTGGCGGTCAGCGGCGGGTTGGCGATCTACCTCTTCGGCGTGATCGGCATGCAAGGCATCGCGCTCATCCAAGAGAACAAGGTCAGCCTGTTCAGCCCGCGCAACCTCGCCATCGGCGCGGTCATTATGATCGTGGGGATCGGCGGGAATATCGGCTACTCCGGCGGATTCCTTCCGATCATCATCCCCGGCATCTTCCCGAGCGGATTGCCCGCCATTGCGACTGCGGCTGTGTTGGGCATTCTCATCAACGCGGTCTTTCTGATTTTCAAACCGCCATCAGATTCATAATCAAGTCCGCTTCAAACACGACGGGACGGCTGATGAGGCTGTCCCGTTTTTTTTGACCTCACGCTTCGACACGCTCAGCACGGCGCCCCCGACCCCTCTCCTATTCAGAGTAACACAAATTAGTTTACCGTAGTAACGACTTCAGTCGTTTGTTTTGCGGCGTAAAAGCGACTGAAGTCGCCACTACGCCGTCAGGCAA
>JAJTXU010000031.1 GCA_021462845.1 Anaerolineales bacterium | reverse complement strand
GGTAATATTGATTCGCGGTATCTGTCCTGGTCGCGACACATCCTGCAAATTGAGGCGTGAAAAGACGATCTGAGTGGTGGTCGTACCCACATCCACGCCAACGGAGAGGAGATCGCGAGAGTCAGCCATATAACAATCATGTCGTTGCGAGGAGCGCTCTTGCTCTTTGCGACGAAGCAATCTCCTCGCAAGACATTTACCTGATAACAGGAGATTGCTTCGCCCTATCGGGCTCGCAACGACATTCTATTCCTTCCGATAACTTACCTTCCCGCTCAACTCCAGCGAATCAATCACACCGACGATGACCGCGTCCACAGGCGCATTGTTGGTCTGGTTGGTGTAACGAGCCGATGAACCGTCGGTCACCATCACGAGATCGCCCGTCCCTGCGCTGACCGTGTCCACGGCGATATACGGCTCGCCCGTCGGCTTGCCCGCTGTATCCGCATCCCGAACAATAAGCAGTTTCCGCCCCCGTATCACTTCATCCTTGATCGTTGAAATGGTCGAACCGATGACGAGCGCAATCTTCATAATTGACTCCAAATTTATCTCACCACAAAGGACACAAAGGTCACGAAGGTTTTAAGGACTGACGACTCATTGCCTTCCCCTTGGTGTACTTCGTGTCCTTCGTGGTAAACAGAACGTCTCGGCTTGCACACAAACTTTACCATACATCACGGTTGTATGACAAGTTGAACAGGCTCACCAGCGTAATCTACTTTCTCGACCCATTCGCCGCTCAAACCCAAAGCAACGTTCGCCCTCAACCATCCGACTCGCTTTTTATACAAAACCCGCCCGCCCTGCTTTAGTTGCAAAGTTGCATTCGTTCGGAATTCCCTCGACCAGATTCGGAATCCATCTACTTTGACATCTGGACTCAACACGTTTGGACAAATCCACGAAATCGGCGGTTCAACCTCGACGTTCAGCCTGCTCGCAGACCATTCGGCATTTTCCAACCACCGAGCGATCGCCCGAGCCGCCGCGCGTCCCTCCATCGCCGCCCAATCCGCTGTTTCGACTCCCCTCAACACATTCCCCGCCGCAAACACCCCCCTCTGCGACGTGCGAAACTCCCCATCCACCTGCGGACCAAAAGATGGCTTCAACGTTTCCACCCCTCCCCGTCTCGCCAACTCATTTTCAGGTATCCAATCACCAGTAAAGACAACCGTATCACATTCAATGTAGGACAATTTGCCAAATTGTCCTATTTCGATACCTTCAACTCGCTCTTTGCCATAAATGTTCGTCACTCGCGCATTCGTCAACATCTTTGCACGCGCCAGAACATCAGCATAAAGAATTTTCGCTGGCAAAAATATCGGCAAATACAACTGATGACTTGGTAACTCAGTCACCATCGCGACCACTTTCACGCCAGCATTCAACAAAGTTGTTACAACCGAAAGACTCACAATTTCCGTCCCCACAATCACCGCGCTCTTGCCCACTGGCAGATGATGCTCATAAACAAATCTCTGCAACGACCCCGTCGTAAACACTCCCTGTGGGCGATGCCCAGGGATCAACCGCGCCGAACGTGGTCTTTCACGAACGCCTGTTGCCACTAGAACAAATCGTGCTTCAATTATGCCGTTCCCGTTTGGGCTTGTATATGATGCTTCTATTTGTTGTTTATGTTGAAGTTTATTTTGTTTAGTATTAATATCTAAAATTGAATTGGCTACACGCAACTCTAATTCTGCTTCTTCGATCAACTCACGATACTTCCTCGCATAACTCGGACCAGTCATCACTCTATGAAAATCTCGTAATCCAAATCCCGTATGCCCGCACAGACGTGGAATCCCGCCCGCTTCACTCTCTCGCTCTGCAATCACAACATCTCTGATTCCAAGTTTCTTCAGCTCCAGTGCCGCCGCAAGCCCCGCGGGTCCAGCGCCAACAATAAGCACATCAACGTTTCTTGAACCGCCAAGCGCGCGAAGGACGCCAAGAAATTCTTTTTGCTTTTCTTTCGCGTCCCTGTCGTTCTTAGCGGTTAATTCTTTTACCAACGCCGCCTGACAATTAAACCCCTGACATCGTCCTTGCATCGCTCGCGTCCTCCTCCGCAACGCGTCCAAACTCGTCGCAGGAATCGGTGAATTCATCGCATCCTTCAATTCGCCCAGCGTCACCCGCTCACAATGACAAACGATTTTTCCATAATCAGAATTACCCTCAATCACCTCCCCCATTTGATACGGACGCGGAAATGCCTCACCAATATTTGGCATTTTGATTGACTTGAACTCAGGCTTGCGCATTAATTCAACTCCGCCCTCTTTCAGTAAATCAACCACATACTCCGCAATCCCCAAACACCCCGAGATCCCCGTAGACCGAATCCCGCCGACGCAGATGTATCGCTGTTCTTTATGAAGCGCAATTTGATAATCGCTGTGCTCCGTCGCCGCGCGCAAACCTGCATAAGTTGCCGTGACCTCTTCATCGAGCAACTCTGGCAGAATCTTCTTTCCCTTCTCAAGCAGTGACTTCAACCCGCCCTCGCTTGTATTCGTTGCGGACTTATCGTCCAAATCCTCCGCCGTTGGACCGAGCAACACATTCCCGTAAATCGTCGGGCTGACCAGCACGCCCTTCGTCGTCGCAGTCGGCACAGGCAAAAGCACATGATTGACCAGCCTTCGCGCCAACTTGTCATAAACAATCAACTCCCCTCGCCGCGGCGTAACCCTGAACTCCTCATGCCCAAACATCTTATTGACATCATCCGAATACAACCCCGCCGCGTTGATGATCCAGCGCGAATAGATCGCTTCTTCCCAATTGGAAATTTCATAACCATCCTCTAACTGTTCACTGTTCACTGATAACTGCTTCCCCCCATCCACTTTCCACTTTCTACTCACAACGCTCTTCACCCTAAACCCCAACTTCAACTCAACCCCATTCACCACCGCCTGAGTCGCACACGCCAGCGGAATCGTGAACGTGCACAAAATTCCCTCTCTCGGCACGATCATCCCGCCAAGCGCGCCTTCGCCGAGATGCGGCTCGCGCTTGTAGACTTCATCCTTGTCAATCAAATAACAATCCGTATCTCCATTTTGAATCGCTTTCTCCAACAGCTTTGGGAGTGTGTGCAATTGCTCTTCATTCCATGCGATCAACAATCCGCCTACCAACTCAAACGGACTACCCACCTCTTTCATAAACGCTTCCATCAACGGATAACTGCGCTTCAACAACTTCGACTCAAGCGAGCCAGGCATCGCGTCGTAGCCCGTGTGCCAGATCGCCGTGCTGGCTTTGGATGTCCCCATCCCCACATCGGAGTTAGCCTCAAGTAACACGACATTCATGTCGTACTTCGACAATTCCCGCGCGATCGCGCTCCCCACCGCACCCGCGCCGATGATGGCAACATCGTATATGTCGTTGCGAGGAGCGAACGGAGTGAGCGACGAAGCAATCTCCTCGCGAGTGAGGAGATTGCTTCGTCGGGAAGATCGCCCTCCTCGCAACGACATTAGCTATGAAATCCCTTTACTGCCTCAACTGCCCTGCCCCACTGCTCCAATTTCTTTCTTCTTTCCACTTCTTCCATCGTTGGCAGATAAACTGTTTCTGCTTTCCAATTCTTCGCCAGCTCATCGAATGAAGTTCCCAGCGCGGAGACGCCTGCAAGATTCGCAATTCCGATGGCAGTCGCTTCCAACGCGGCAGAAACGCGCACTTCAAGGTTCAACAAGTCCGCGATCATCTGCATCAAATACGGATTCCCCGAAGGTCCGCCGTCCACTTTCAAGTGCGGAGGCGCCTGACCAGCATCCTGTGACATCGCCGTCACCACCTCATACACTCGGCAAGCAATCCCATCCAACGTTGCGCGAACAATATCATCGGATGTGGTACTGCGATTCAACCCGAACATCGCGCCGCGGACATCTGTCCGCCAGTGAGGCGCGGCGAGTCCTTGCAAGGCAGGGACAACGACCACGCCCATGTCATTGGATCGCTTCGCCGCCTCAAAACTCGACGGGGAATCTGGCACGGCTTTCAAGTTATCTCTCAGCCACTGGACGGCGCTTCCCGTGACAAAAATCCCGCCATCGAAAGCGTAGGTTGTGTGTTCGCCAAATTTCCAACCCACAGTTGTGAGCAATCCATTATTCGAGAGGCGCGGCTTGTCGCCGATGTTCATCAATAGGAAACTGCCTGTGCCAAACGAACATTTCATCTCACCCGCATTGAAACATGCCTGACCAAACAACGCGGCTTGCTGGTCGACAAGCATGGCGTGTAAAGACAAAGGTTTGCCATTGCCAAAATCAACATCACCAACAAACCCTGCGGATGGTTTCACTTCAGGCAATATACTTCTCGGAACATCGAATAACTTCAATAGATCTTCATCCCACTCGAATCGATTCATGTCGAACAACAAAGTGCGCGAAGCCGTGGACGGATCGGTGACATGCAGTTTGCCGTTCGTCAATTTCCAGATCACCCAAGTTTCGGTTGTGCCGAACAACAACTTGCCCTCGTGCGCTTGTTTGCGAATCTCTGGATTATTTTCAAACACCCACTTGAGTTTCGGCGCGGAGAAATAGCTGTCGAGTAGAAGTCCTGTCCTACGGCGAAGCAGGTCGAGGTCAAGAGAAGAGGCGAGGGAATCGCAGACGGATTGTCCACGCGTATCCTGCCAGACAATCGCGGGAGTCACCGCCTCCCCTGAATCCTTATCCCAGACGATGAAGGTTTCGCCTTGATTGTCGAATCCAACCGCTTCGATCTCGTACTTATCCAGCAATGGCGCGCAGGCTTCCTGGACAGTACGAACAATATCCAGCGGTTCCTGCTCCACCCAACCCGCCTGCGGAAAACGCGCGGGAAGTTGCGACGAGTTCTTCTCGATCATCTCGCCCAGTTCGTTGACAATGACCGCCGTTGTTTGAGTTGTGCCTTGATCTATGCCGAGGATGTATTTCATGATTAAAAAAGAGATTGGAGACTAGAGATTGGTCTGTGCCAACTCAGTCTCCAATCTCCAGTCTCGCGCTAGAGGAGTTATTGCTCGCCAAATCTCTTTTCGATATCGGCGATCATCTTTTGGCGCTGGGCGATCTTTTCGCCTTCGGGCACGCCTTCGAAGCGTTTGTCTTCGCCGCCGGTCATGAAGGTGATTATTGTGGCAACAATACCAATAACAATCGCAGAGATGGCGGTGCCGGCGGGCGGGATAAGGAAGTGCAAGGCATTCGCGTCGGAAACAGGGAGAAAGCCCGCAAGATAACTCACCACGGCAATGGCAATACCGGCGACAGCAGTCTTCTTTGACCAAAGCCCAAGCAGGGCAACCACGAAGAGGATCGTGAAGTAGAAGACTTTCTCATTGGGCGGGAAGAATCCGCTGATCGCCAAGGTGACACCAAAAATAATGGCGAGCACGGCATTGGGCTTGGAGAGTCCGCCGAGGTTGAACGGTCCTTTTTCTTTCCACTTCGCGGAGCCTTCTTCCTTGAGTCCCGCAGCAATCGGCATAACCATGGAGAGGTAAAGGAATACCGCGCACGCCACTGCCAACACGAGGTAATACGGAGCGTAGACAGTGCTGAGCAACGCCAAACCAGCGGAAACCCAAATCGCATTCGTCGGGGTGCGATACTGGGTGCTGACGTGCGAGAGTCCCTTGGAGAAGAACGGAATGCCATCGTCGCGCGAGAAGGCATACATCATACGCGAGGTGGAGGTGAGTCCCGCGAGCGCGCAGAGATAGTTCACGATGACAAGACCGCCGGCAAGAACGATACTGAGCCAGCCCGGCATACGCGAAGAACTCCACATGTAGAAGAACGATCCCCAACCTGCGACATGGGCTTCTTCGAGACTTGGCATGGTCAGGATATAAGCGGCAACCGCAAATAGACCAAAAACCCAAGACCAGAACACCGCGGTCCACATACCTTTCGGCACATTCACCTGGGCGTCCTTGGTTTCTTCGGAGGTATGAGCGGATGCGTCAAAACCGGTGATGGTGTAGCACACATAAGAGAGCCCCAAGAGGAAAGCAAAGGCGATACTCTCGGTGCGGAAAGGCACAACACCGCCGCCCGCATCACCTGTCACATTTTGGAACGTCCATAAACGGGAGAAGTCAAGGGCTACTGGGCTAAAGGCAAACAGCACGATGATGAGGACTACTGTGAGAGCGAGAATCATATAGCCGCTGAAATCGGTCAACTTCGTGGTGAGATCGATCCCATAGTGATTCAACAACGCTTGAGTCGCCATAATGATGCCCACGATGATGAACTGATGCCAGAATCCAAAGCCGGACACATCTACGCCCAAAGCAGTGCCGAGGAAAAGGTCCTTGAAGAAGACGGTGTAGAGCAACACGTCCACAGAAGAGACGACGCAGATCAGACCGATCAGGTTCAACCAGGCGGTCATCCATCCCCAGAGTTTGCCGCCGAGGTGACTGCTCCAGTGGTAGAGTCCGCCCGCCGTCGGGAAGGAAGAAGCGATCTGTCCCATGCCGAAGGCAACGCTCAACGCGAGCACGCCACCCACGAGCCAGATCAGGAATGCGCCGCCAGATCCAAGCGCGTTGAACGCCGCAGGGAAGGCAGAGATGCCGCCAGCGAGGATACAGATGATCGAAAACGAAATCGCAAAGTTCGAGAAGCCGCTCATGCGGCGGGATAACTCCTGCGCGTACCCCATCTTATGCAGGACTTGCTTATCGTGCGCTTGACTTTTGTCAGCCATGGCTCAATTCTCCTTTTGATTTTTGATTTTGAACTACCAACGGGATAAAACTTTATTGGGTTGATCGGGCAATATCAACCTCCTGCTCCAATTTTAATGGGGAGTGGAATGGTGTATTTTGAATTGAAACACCGGTAACTGGAAAAAAGGTACGGTCTGTTTTACGCCCCTCTTCCGATTGGGAAATAAAAATCGGTCACGCTGTTGCATGACCGATTCCGCTTCACTTTCCGACCATCTGCCTGAACGCCCCCACCCAGGGTTTCCCCAGCCTGTGATTTTTGGCAATGACCACTTTGCCAAACTTCTGCGCGATTTGCGCCGAAAGCATGGCAACACTTCCCCAGTCATTGGTAAAGATGGCAACTTTCAGCTTATCAGCATACTGCCCCGCCCACATCCATTCCATGCGGAAGCGGTCGGCTTTCACCCAATAATCGCGTTTCTCCCACGCCGCCACAGACGAATCGATTCCTTCCGAGATGGTTTTCAGCGCCAGCGAGATGAACGCGGCGATGTCTTTCGCTTCTTGCGTGACTTCGGTCTGTTTCGCCAACTCGCGCACCGCCAGCACGATGGCTTTCGACAATCGGGCGCGGTCTTTTCCAGCAGAATCGGGGTTGATAACGCGGCTCAATGAGATGCTCCAATATCAGGTTTCATATTTCAAGTATCAAGTTGGCGATTATATCCAGCAATCGTAAATCGTCAATCAAAAATCATAAATTAGCAGGTATAATTTCGCCGCATTCACCGCCAGGGGACGTGGTGGAACTGGCAGACACGCAGCACTTAGGATGCTGTGCCGCAAGGCTTGAGAGTTCGACTCTCTCCGTCCCCATTTTTTAAACCTCACCCCTACCCCTCTCCTAGAGGAGAGGGGAAATACACGGAGCAGAAATTGAAAATCGAAAAGACAATCGAAGAGAATCACGAAGCCAAACTCGTGGTTGAAGTTGAACCAGAAATGATGGACACCTACAAACGCCGCGCCGCGCGAAAGATTTCCGAGCGCGGCAAAATTGCGGGGTTTCGCCCAGGCAAGGCGCCATATCACATGGTCGTGCTGAATTACGGTGAACAAGCAGTCATTGAGCAGGCTGTTGATTTTTTCATTGACGCCGAATACTCCCGCATCCTCAAAGAAGCGGATGTGGAACCCGGCGCGTCGGGCAGGTTAGAAAATATCGAGTCGCTTGACCCGCCGAAGTTGATCTTCAAAATTCCGCTTTCACCCGAAGTGGACTTGGGCGATTATCATTCGATTCGCATCCCGTACGAATTGACCGCGCCCGAAGCCAAAGACGTGGATGCGGCGATGGACGAACTCCGTCAGATGTACGCCACGACCGAAACTGTCGAACGCGAGATACAAGAGGGCGATTACGTTCAAGTGGATGTGGAATCAGAGATCGAGGAATTGAAGCGCGCCGGCTTCGCAACCGTTGTCCGCAAAGATGACAGCGAGACCGAGTGGCCCTTTGCAGGATTTGCCAAACAACTCGTGGGCATGAAACCGGGCGATACAAAGACAATCAAACACGACTTCCCTGCCGAGTATGATCTCGAAGCATTGCAAGGCAAGAGCGCCGAGATGACGGTCGCTTTGAAAACTGTCCGCGCGATGACGCTGCCTGAACTGGACGATGAGTTTGCGAAAACCGTCGGCGCGGGCGAGACGATTGCCGAACTGCGCGAATCGGTGACGAAAGACGTGGAAGCCCGGTCGAAAGCCAACTACGACGACAAGTATTTTGTTGACCTGATCGAGAAGATCAAAGAAGGCGCGACGTTCAAATATCATCAGCACTCGCTCGATCATGAAGGCGAACATGTGCTTGAAGATTTGACTCAACGCCTCGGTCAGCAAGGTTTGGATTTGGACACCTACTTCAAAATGCGAAACACCACGCGCGAGCAATTCGTCGAAGAAGAAGTGAAGCCCGTTGCAAAGAAACGCTTTGAACGCTCTTTGATCCTCGATGAACTTGTCCGCAAGGAAGAACTCGAAGTGGACAACGAAGCGCTGGACAACGAATTCAGCCAGACGTTGAATGCGCTTGCGATGCAAGGTATGGACTTTAGCAAAGTGCGTGGCGGGAAGAAAGGTCAACAACAGTTGGCGCAGGCGGTGGCAATGGAGTCGGCGAACCGCGTGATGACGCGCCGCGCGTTGGAGATGTTGAAGTCTATTGCGGTGGGCGAATATAAATCGCCTGAGGAGAGAAAAGCCGAAGCCGCGGCGAAGAAAGCGGAAGAGGAAGCGAAAGCCGCCGAAGCCGAACCAGCCGCCGCGCAGAACGTGGAAGAGGAAGCGAAGGTCGCCGAAGCCGAGTCAACTGTCCCGGCGAATGAAGCGGGATCTTCATCCGAAGCCGAAACGAAGAATTAACGAAAATCCTATATTTGGGCTGTATCATCCGCCCAATCAAAAAGGAGATTACAGATGACACCCGACTTTAGAAACATCGTTCCGATGGTTGTGGAAAATACCGGGCGCGGCGAACGCGCGTATGATATTTACTCGCTCCTGCTGAAAGAGCGCATCATTTTTCTCGGCACGCCGATTGACGATCAAGTTGCGAATGTGATCGTGGCGCAATTGCTGTTTTTGTCGCATGAAGATCCAGAAAAAGAAATTCGGATGTATATCAATTCGCCCGGCGGCGTGATCTATGCGGGGCTTGCGATCTACGACACGATGCAGATCATCCCGAACCCGATCAGCACTGTGGCGGTCGGCGTGACCGCATCGTTCGGGACCGTGTTGCTCGCGGCTGGCACTAAGGGACGCCGCTATGCCCTGCCGAACGCGACCATCCACATGCACCAACCGCTTGGCGGCGCGCAAGGACAGGCAACCGATATTGAAATTCAAGCAAAACAAATTTTGCGCTTGAAGGCGTTGTTGCTTGGCATCATCGCAAAGCATACCGGTCAACCCCTTGAAGTAATCGAACGCGACAGCGACCGCGATTACTATCTCGAAGCGCAACAGGCTGTGGATTATGGATTGGTTGATCAAGTTGTTGAGACGCCGGAGAAGGTGAAGTAGTTTGGTGATCAGTAAGCAGTGATCAGTACTTGGTAATTGGTAGTTTAGGAGGACCTCGAAGAGCAATCTTCGAGGTCTTGCGTTTATAATACGCGCCGTGCGAGTCTCAAATCCAAAATTGCAAATCTGAAATCGTAAATCATATGCTGCCATCAAACATCAAAGCCCTCATCCTTGACATGGACGGTGTGATCTGGA
Organism: Anaerolineales bacterium; assembly: GCA_021462845.1. Lineage (GTDB taxonomy): Bacteria > Chloroflexota > Anaerolineae > Anaerolineales > Villigracilaceae > Defluviilinea. The sequence goes on along the minus strand of JAJTXU010000031.1, from coordinate 20,260 downwards.
AATCGGACGCGCCAATTGGGAACCTGCCCGAAATCTTCAAACGCATCGAAGCGCGCGGATTGAAATATGTGTTCGCCACGAACAACGGGACGAAAACACCTGAACAATATGTGGCGACGCTGGAAAAACTTGGCGTGCGTGTTTCGACACAACAGGTGATAACCTCCGCGCTTGGAACGGCGTACATGCTTGGTCAGCGATTTCCACGCGGCTCAAAAGTTTTCATGGTCGGCGAAGATGGGATTCAAAAAGCGTTGGAAGAAAAAGGATTCAAAATCCTTTCCGTGGAAAACGCGCAAGAGGCAGATGTCTTCGTCATGGGCATTGACCGCGAGATCAACTTCAACAAAGTGCGCGAGGCGACTTTGCTCGTGCGGCGCGGCGTTCCGTTCTATGCAACGAACCCCGATAAGACTTTCCCTACCCCACGCGGAGAGATTCCCGGCGCGGGCGCGTGGATTTCGGTTATCACAACCGCGACTGGCGTCGAGCCGATTTATGCGGGCAAGCCATTTCCGTTTATGATGGAACTCTCGCTGGAACGACTCGGCACAAAAAAGGAAGAAACTCTCGTCGTCGGCGACAGACTTGAAACAGATATCGCCGCGGGGCAGGCGGTGGGATGTCCATGCGCATTGGTGTTGAGCGGCGTTTCCACGATAGAACAGGCAGAAGCATGGAAGCCGAAGATTGATTTGGTCGCAGAAGATTTGACAAGCCTAATTCTGGAGCAGGTAAATACGTAGTACACATCACGCAGCATTTCTTATTGCGTACTACGTATTGCGTAATCCTTTCAAAATATGTTAATTTACGACCTCGATCTCGAATCGATCACGAACTTCTTGCAAGAATGGAATGAACCCGCTTATCGCGCGAAGCAGATTTGGCAGGGGCTGTACCAGCATCTCTACGATTCGCCTGAGAAATTCACGACACTATCCAAGTCACTACGCGAGAAACTTGCAGAGCATGTGACCTTCGCTCCATTCAAAGTAAAAACATATCTCGATTCATCCGACGGCTTCACGCGCAAAACCCTGCTTGAATTGCCAGATAAGAATTTGATCGAAGCGGTGTTGATGAAATATGGCGACCCGGCGGATAATCCGCAGATCAAAGCATCCGCGCCGAACAGCGAGAATTTGCGCGGCGCGAAGAATCGCCGCACGTTGTGCATCTCCACGCAGGCGGGTTGCGCGATGGGATGCGTCTTCTGCGCGACGGGGCAGATGGGATTCAAACGTCATCTTTCAAGCGGCGAGATCATCGCGCAGGTTTTATTTTACGCGCGCATGTTGAAAGAGCGGAACGAAGTCGTCACCAACATCGTCCTCATGGGCATGGGCGAGCCGTTCCACAATTACGACAACACAATGGAAGCGATAGACCGACTCAACGACCCTAGCGGATTCAACTTCGGCGCGCGCCGCTTCACCATCTCGACGGTGGGACTGGTTCCCCAAATTCGGCGTTTCGCCGACGAGCGGCGGCAGGTCAACCTCGCCATCTCCCTCCACGCGGCGGACGACGAGTCGCGTGTTGCAATGCTTCCCGTCAACAAACGCTATAAAATTGACGATGTGATCGAAGCGTGCAAATATTATGTCGAGCAAACACATCGCCGAATCACTTTTGAGTGGGCGTTGATCCACGGCGTCAACGATTCGCCTGAAGTAGCAAAAAAACTCGCAGCGCGACTCAAGGGGTTGATGTGTCACGTCAACGCCATCCCCCTCAACCCCACTACCGGATATAACGGTCAAGCCACCTCGCGCGAAAGGGCGGCGAAGTTCAAAGAGACGCTGGAGCAGGCTGGAATTCCGTGTACGATCCGCATGAGGCGCGGAATCGATATCCACGCGGGATGCGGTCAGTTGGCTGGGGCTGTTTAAGTCAAATTTGTTTTGATCAGATAAACTTGGTGATAATTGACTACGCGCAGACTCAATTAAAACTCGAATGAAGGTATTTCCCCTCGCAGGCGTTAATTACACAGAAGGCATGGAATATTCCGATCCGGCACGGCTCATCGAACGATGTATCGAAGGAGACGACCAAGCCATTGAAATATTTGTGCGCCGCCATGAAACGGATATCTTCCGATTAGCGTTTTCCGTTTTACAAGATCCGAGCGAAGCGCATGAAGCGGCTCAGGATACGTTCATCACGGCATTGAAGGCGCTGCCGAATTACCAGGAAAGGTCATCGCTCAAGGCATGGCTTTGCACGATCGCATTAAACGTAAGCCGAAACCGGTTGCGCAAGCGAAAAGTGTTAGAAAAGCTGCATACCGCGCTGACGGCTGTATTTCAGATCGAAACACGAAAACAGCCGACGCTTGAAGAGAGCGTTATCCAAACCGAAAAAGAAAAGGCAGCCTGGAGCGCGTTGAACGAACTGGATGAAAAGCACCGTATGGTTATGGTCTTGAGATATTTTCAAGAATTGGATGTCCGCGAGATCGCCGAAATACTTTCGATCAGCGAAGGGACCGTCCATTCCCGACTGCATACCGCCCGCGAGAGATTGAGGATCGCCCTGAAAGAAATCCATGGAGACAAGGTCTGATGCACATTACGCATGACGATGCCCGCAAGTTGATCGAGTTCAGCCTCGACGATTCGATATCGCCGGAGAATCGCGCAATTCTTGCAGGTCATCTCGCCACGTGCAATCCATGCCAGACCTACACGCGCGAGGTCAAAGAAGTCGAATCCGTCTTACGCATGTCAATGAAAAAGCATTGGGCTGTTAAGCCCCTGCCCCTCTCGTTAGATCTTGTTCGAGGAGGAGTGAGCAAGCGGAATTTCAAAGTTCCTGTTTTGGCTACGCGATTGGCAATGCTCGGCATGTTCTTTGCCGTGATCGCGCTGAGCATCTGGCAATTCAACAAGCCAAATCAGCATGAAAGCGCGACCTTGCCTGTTGCGATCCTTCCCAACCCAACTCCTTCACTGCAAACGACAAGCACAAACGACAGTTCGCAAGAATGTCAAAACATCGCTTACAAAACCCAGCCCGGCGATACGCTCGAAAACATCGCGCAGCGCTTCGCAGTTGACGAGGAGTCCATTTTGGAAGCCAACAACCTACAGGAGGCGACCGTTCAGCCCAACATGGAGCTAACCATCCCCGTTTGCGCCTCTACCCCGACGTTTACCGCCTACCCCCCAACTATCATCACCACCTTCACGCCGCTCATGCAATTGACCACGTACACGCCCAATCAGTAATCCTTAACGAAAAATTACACGCTAACTTGTCAGAACTTTCGGATTGAAGTATAAGTCACCCCATCTTACACAGGCCTAATCCCCAATGAACAATCAACAACCAAACTGGCTCCAACGCCCTATACATTCATCCCTACCCGCTCTAACCAATGAAATCGTCCTGTTCGCGGGGATATTCCTCCTAGCCATTTTTACCCGTTTTTACGATCTCGAAACGCGCGTAATGAGTCATGATGAGAGTTTGCACACCTATTTTTCATGGTTGTTATATCGCGGGCAAGGTTACCAGCACGCGCCAATGATGCACGGGCCGTATCAATTCCACATCATCGCGTTGTCTTATTTCCTGTTCGGCGTATCGGATTTAACAGCGCGTATTCCCTCGGTACTTTTCAGTCTGGCAACAGTTTGGATGGTCTGGTATTGGCGCAGGTATCTGGGAAATTGGGGCATGATCGTTGCCGCCCTGCTTATGGTCATCTCTCCCTACATGCTTTACTACGGGCGCTATGTTCGTAACGAGTCGTTTGTCGGGTTTTCGGGAATCTTGTTGCTGTATTCTATTTTGCGCTATTTGGAAGTTGGCGACAAAAAATATCTGTATCTTGTGACCGGCGCAACCCTCCTCCACTTCACCTCGAAAGAGACCGCTTTTATATACACCGCGCAGGCTTGGCTCTTTCTGGGAATATACTTTCTGGCTCAACTGTTTCAAACGGGAAAACTGCCGAACTTGCGCGAAGACCGCGCGTTCGGTTTGATGATCCTGCTCGGCACTTTTGTGCTTCCCATGGTCACGCCCTTCCCCATCAAATGGCTGGAACCCTGGCTCCATGTAACAATTCCAACAGAGGCGGCGCAAATTCAAACGCTCGACGCAAGCGCGCTTTGGACGGTCGGTGGATTTGTAGTGTTCTTCTTTATCCTGTCCATTCTAATCGGCATGATCTGGAACCGGGAATGGTGGAAGTATGCCGCGTTCTACTGGGGCGTCTTCACCATTCTATACACGACTGTCTTCACCAACCCTGCCGGCTTTTTTACCGGTATTGTCGGCTCGCTCGGATATTGGCTGGTTCAACAAGGCGTGGAGCGCGGCGGTCAGCCGAATTATTTCTACTGGCTGGTGCAAATTCCCATGTATGAATTCCTTCCCGCGCTGGGAACGATTTTTGCCGCATGGCTTGGGTTCAAGAAAATATTCGGCTACAAACCGCAACAGGCGGCGCCAGAGACTGAAGCGGCGACGCTCCCGGAAAACCCTGAGCCAGCCGTAGAACTTGTTGAAACGCAAGCGCAACATCTTAACTTCGTGGCTATGTTCAGCCTGCTATTGTTCTGGTCGGTCACCAGTATTGTCGCATTCTCAGTTGCCGGCGAGAAAATGCCCTGGCTCACCTATCACATGGCATGGCCCATGGTGTTGTTGACCGGCTGGGGCATCGGGCAGGTCATCGAAACAATCTCAGGAAAACTAGACGAAGAATCGCCGTGGCGTTCCGCTCTTATCGTCCTTGTTCTAACCGTATTTTGTATCGCCTTCTTCAATATTCTGCGATCTGTCTATGGATCGACGCCTCCCTTCCAAGGAACCAGCCTGGACCAACTGCAAGCCACATCGGCATTCATCTTTCCGCTTGTGATGGCGCTGGGCTCGGCGGTCTTGTTATTCGCGCTGACTCGTAAAGACCTCGCGAGTCTCGCGTCAGTGGGTTTGATCCTCACCCTCTTCCTTGCCGCCGGTTCAAGCGCGCTCAATGGAGCGCAATTATTGCAAGCGCAATCCGTTGGCGGAGCCGATCCCGATATGCTTGCTTCATACGGTTGGAAATTCGGCGGGGTATTCATTGGATTACTGGCAAGCATCGCCGGGCTGATCTGGGTCTCTCGCTTGCCGAGAAAGACGCCTCTGGCAGAGTTCGTTGTGCTTTCGCTCTTCGGCTTGCTTGCCATACAAACCGCTCGCACCTCGTTTCGCGCAAACTACATCAACTACGACGATGCGACCGAGTACCTCGTTTATGCCCACGGCGCGGGCGGGGTCAAAGAAGTCCTTAACCAGGTATCTGAAATTTCAGAACGCACCACCGGCGGCTTGAACGCGATCATTGCATACGATGCCAGCGCGCCGGACACCGGGGTTTCGTGGCCTGTGGTTTGGTATCTGCGCGATTTCACACAACAACGCTCGTTTGACCAGCCTACCCGTTCGCTCCGCGAGGCGGTTGCTGTGATCGTGGATCAGAAGAACTTCGACAAGATCGATGCCGCGCTCGGCGATGGATTCTATCGCTTCGATTACATCCGCATGTGGTGGCCCAACCAGGATTACTTCGGGTTGGATAAAACTCGCGTGCTCAATGCCATTACCAACCCGGAAATCCGCACAGGTATTTTCGATATATGGTTCGACCGCGATTACACGCGCTACGCCCAAGCCACCGGCAACAGCAGAATGACCCTCACCACATGGGATCCTTCCGATCAAATGCGGCTCTACGTTCGCAAAGACGTAGCGGCTCAAATTTGGAATTACGGCGTTGGTCCATCCAACGCGCCGCAAACGGTCGATCCGTATGAAGCCGGCGCACAAATCATTAGCGCGAACCAGATCTTCACATCCGCCTTATATGCGCCGCTCGGCTTGAACGCGCCTCGCGGAATTGCCGTTGGCAAGGACGGCGATCTATATGTTGCCGATTCGCGCAACCACCGCATCTTGCATATCGCCGCCGATGGAAGCCTGCTGGGCAAATGGGGCAGTTTCGCCGATCTTGCGCAAGGCGAAGCCCCACTTGGCACATTCAACGAACCGTGGGGAGTTGCTGTTGGTCCAGATGGTTCAGTATACGTAACCGATACATGGAATCACCGCGTGCAAAAGTTCACCAAAGATGGAAACCCGGTCAAAACCTGGGGGCAATTTGGTCAGCCCGCGCCGGAATTTCCCGACTCGAATTATTTCTTATGGGGACCTCGCGGCATTGCGGTCGATTCGCAAGGGCGCGTATTTGTCGCCGACACCGGCAACAAGAGAATCGTGGTGTATGACAAGGATGGGAACTATCTCGCCGAATTTGGCTCCGGGGGATTTGACCCGGGTCAGTTCGACGAGCCGGTTGGCGTCGCCGTAGGAAGCGACGGGGTTGCGTACGTCACCGACACGTGGAACCAGCGCATCCAATCCTTCATCCCCACCGAGGGAACGGAACTCCTCTACCTGCCGCTCGCCCAATGGGATGTAAATGGCTGGTTCGGTCAATCGCTGGACAACAAACCTTACATTGCCGTGGGAGGCGACAACCACGTATTCATCACCGACCCGGAGGGATACCGCGTGATCGAGTTTACTGCCAGTGGCGAATTCGTCCGCACCTGGGGTGATTTTGGAACCAGCCCTGAGCAATTCGGATTAACCTCAGGCATTGCAGTTGACCCCTTCGGATTCGTCTGGGTGGCAGACACGGGGAACAACCGAATCCTTCGTTTTGCCCTGCCATAACCCCACATGACTCGCCTCGGCAAAACGGCATCTGATTTATGACTGATGTTACGCAGTTGAAGCCAGCCTGGTTTTCGTAACGCGATATTCATGTCGCTTCTGCCCAAGAACAACCTGAAAGGCGAGACGCTTCGCAGTCTCGCACTACGGTCTTTACTGCGTAAGGTGAGTTAATGAGTAACCGAGACAGGCACATTGCGGAAGCGAGTGCCTGTCTCGGTTTTAGCGCAACTGCATTCGCGCAGTAAAACCCTTCAATACGATATTGTTCATTCAACTTCAATATAGATACGTTTATTGATCGCGCCTTTGCTTTTGTAATCGCTCACACGGATCGTTCCGATCTCACTCGTATTGCGGACGTGAGTCCCACCATCCGCTTGCAAATCAAGCCCAACGATCTCAACCGTCCGCACTTCCTTGATCCCCTCGGGGAGCAGATTGATCTTCGTGCGAATCAAGTCCGGGATTTGAAACGCCTCCTCCCGCGGCAGGATTTTGACTCGAATTTCTCGCGCTTTAGCCGCCTCGGCATTCACCGCCGCCTCAATCTCACGGACGAGATCGCCGCGCATCCGTTCAAATTCAAAATCCAAATGTCCCTTCAAAGGCTCCATGTTCCCGCCGGTTACCAACGCGCCATAATCGCGGAAGATCGTTCCGCATAATACGTGCAGAGCGGTGTGGGTGCGCATGAGCTTGTGTCGGCGAGTCCATTCCAAGTTCCCATGTGAAGCGGAATTGGGGCTCGGCAGAGGCGCCGTGCCGCCAAGGAAGTGTAATACATCATCTCCTTGCTTTTTCACTTTCTCCACCGGGTAGATCACGCCGGCAACCGTCAGCGAGCCGAAGTCGCACGGCTGACCTCCCCCGCCGGGATAAAACGCCGAGCGATCTAATACAATTGCCCGCTCGTCAGGCAAAATATTGATAATCGTTGCGTCGAATTCCTGAAGATAACTGTCGGTTTGATACAGCAAGTCGGTCATGGCGTCTCCGTTCCATGAAGTGTACAGCAAATGATAAAATCAGCCAATGGAATCGGAGGCAGAATGAACCCGCAACGAATCGTGATCGATGGCAAGGCCTACAACAGCGTGGATGAAATGCCCGAGGAGGTGCGCCGAAATTACGAAGAGGCGATGAGTAACCTTGGCGCAACGACAACAAACGCGGCAAACCCGACCCAAGCCATGAACAACATATTTGCCGATGCGAACAACAACGGAATGCCCGACATTGTGGAGAATCATGTCATGAACGCAATGGGCGGGATGACCTTCGTTGTGAATGGGCAAACCTACAACAGCCTCGAAGACCTCCCACCAGAAGCGCGCGCGAAATATGAACAATTCATGGGTTCAATGGACAAAAACCGAAGCGGCACACCCGATTGGCTGGATTCCATGATGAACGTTTCTCAACAGCAATCTCAACCCGCCATGACGGCAACCAGCTATCCAACGGCAGACACGACGTGCCACGCCTCGCGCACTCCTCTGCCTGCTTCGCCAACCATCGCGCCCGACACTTCAAACGGCTGGATGCTCGCGCTCGCCGGGCTGTTCATCTTGCTGATCTGCGCGCTCGGCGCGATCGGTGTTTGGTATTTCTTCTTACGTTGAAAATTAGCGTTTGGTTAGAACTTCATAACCCGCTTGACACTGTTTAAGGATTTTTGTATAGTGTTTTACGTTGCAAATATTGGCACGGCTGCCCACCGGCTAGGCGTGCCTTTTGTTTGTACGCATATCACGCAAAGCGAGGAGAGTCGATGATTCAAGTCAACGGGCTCATCAAAGATTACGGGGCGCGCCGGGCGCTGAACGCCATTAGTTTCAACGCCAACCAGGGAGAGATCGTCGGATTCTTGGGACCGAACGGCGCCGGCAAGACCACCACCATGCGCATTCTCACCGGGTACATGCCCCCCACCGAGGGCGAGGTGACAGTTGCCGGTTACGATGTAGTGGAAGATTCGCTGGAGGTGCGCAAGCGCGTGGGGTACCTTCCAGAGACAGTTCCGCTCTACAACGATATGTCCGCGCTGGATTACCTGAAATTCATGGCGGACCTCCGTCATGTTCCCGATGCAGAAGAACGGGCGGCCGAAGCGTTGGAAAGCGTCAACTTGGGCGAGCGCGCAAACTCCTTCATCGGCAGTTTCTCCAAAGGTATGCGTCAACGCGTGGGGCTGGCGCAGGCATTGCTCCATCGTCCGGAAGTCATCATTCTGGATGAACCCACTATCGGTCTCGACCCGAGTCAGGTCGTTGAGATCCGCGAGTTGATTCGCGCCATCGGCAAGGACCGCACCGTGCTCTTCTCAACTCACATTCTTTCAGAAGCCCAGCAGATCTGCGATCGCGTGCTCATCATCAACAAAGGAAAGATCGTTGCTGAGGATACGCCCGAAAACCTGCAAGCCCGCCTGACTGGCGCGCAACGCATCATTTTGCGCGTGCGCGGCGAGTCGGATGACCTGCCGGCGAAGATCAAAAAGATCAAAGGCGTGCAGGATGTGGAAGCCAAATCGGATGGATCGATCGAATTCGAATTTGCTTCCGGGCAAGATTCCCGCCCGCAAGTGGCGAGGGCAGTTGTTCAGGAAGGATACGATCTTTTGGAATTCCGCCCGGTAGGAATGAGCCTTGAGGAAATCTTCCTTGAACTAACCCGCGATACCTCGTCCGGTAAAAAATCATCATGAGGCTACCCTATGCGTAACATCTGGACCATTGCACGGCGCGAATACGATCAGTACTTCATCAGCCCCATCGCCTATGTCGTGGCGGTGGCTTTGCTGTTTATTCTTGGCGGGTATTTTGCATTTCTACTCGTGTACGCCAACCAGAATTTTGGTTTCGTGCCCGATGTGAATGTAATCAACGACCTCTTTGCCTTTCTGCTTCTCTTGTCAATTCCCGCGTTAACCATGCGCGTGCTGGCAGACGAAACCCGCACCGGCACGATCGAACTGTTGCTAACCGCCCCCGTCCGCGACTTTGAACTTGTGGCTGGGAAATGGCTGGGAAGTTTTCTGTTCGTGCTCACCCTCATTCTCGTCACGGCGATTTACCCGCTCATTCTGCGCTCTCAGGTTACTCCGGGCTTGGATTGGAAGCTGATGTTGTCTTCCTATCTGGGCTTGATCTTGCTCTCTGCCGCGTTCGTCGCTATCGGAGTGGGATTGTCGGCGGTGTTCAGCAATCAAGTGACGGCATTCATCACCACCATTGCGGTACTTATCACGCTATGGTGGTTGATCGGCATCCCTGCGAACGTGCTTCCTACGGGCGGCGAATTCTTCCGATACATGCAACTCAATACACATTTTGCCAACGCGCTCAACGCGGGCAGTCTTGAACTATCGAACCTGGTTTATTTCTTCAGCCTGATCGCCATCGGTCTCTTTACCGGCACAGTGGCAATCGAAGTCCGGAGATGGAAATAATGAATAACAAGTCGAACAAATCGGCATCCAGCCGCTACACTATTATTGCGCTCATCGTCGCCCTAGTGGCCTGTATTGCCACCGGTTTGCTTGCCGCCGCGAAAGGGGTCATTGCGCTTGGGTTGTATACAGTCCAATTCCCGGAACGGTTGAACAACGGCTTGTGGATCAGCGGCGGATTGGTAGTGCTGGGCGTTGCCGCATACGCCATCTTTGAACCCGGAAAATTCCAGCGATTCATTACCGGGCGGCAGGCGCGTTACGGTGGAAACACGCTGATCGCGTCCATCGCCTTCATTGCTATCATCGTTGTGGCAAACACGCTCGCCTACAAGAATCCAACCCCGCTTGCCGACCTGACGGAAGATCAGTCCAACACACTGGCGCCGGAACTCGAAACCGCGCTCGAAACTCTGCCGGATAAAGTCCACGCTACAGGCTTTTTTAGCCAACTCCCATCCGATTCGGCGCAAGAACTTCTCGATCGGATCAAGTCAAAAAGCGGCGGTAAATTCGATTATGAATTCGTCGACCCCAACCGCGATCCGCAACTCGCTCGTGAAAACAACATCACCGGCGACGGAAAAATCCTGCTTGAAATGAGCGGACGCAAAGAGGTTGCCGCCTCCGCATCGGAAACAGAAATCTTCGAGGCGCTATTACGGCTGATCAATCCGGAGGAACGGGTCATCTACTTCTTAATCGGACATGGCGAGCGCGATACTCAGGAATACAATCAAGAAACCGGATCGATAACTCGCGCCAGAGAAATTCTCGAAAGCAAGAATTACACCGTGAGAACGCTCAACCTGGCGGCTGAAAACAAGATACCCGATGATGCCGACCTCATTATCATCGCGGGACCTGTCCAACCTGTCACTGAAAATGAACAAAAATTATTGCGCGAATATCTGACAGGAGGAGGATCTCTCCTCGTTATGGAAGACCCGCTCATCGTAACTGACTTTGGCGACCAGCCAGATCCACTTGCAACATTACTCCTGGACGATTGGGGTATTTCCATCAACAACGATATTGTGATCGATCTCGACAGTTCAGACCCGATGATCGGCACGGCGGCATCCTACCCCGGCTCACACGCCATTACCCGCAAGATGAACAACATCATCACCTACTTCCCGCTCACACGGAGTCTGACAATCGCTTCCGCGCCGGAGAACGTTCAGGCAAATCTGCTGATTCAAACAACTCCCAAATCCTGGGGGGAAACAAATACGGCAGACTCCAACGTCGCATTTGATGAAGGCGCGGATGTTCCGGGTCCCATGACGCTCGCCGTCGCGGCAGAAAACACCGCCAACAACAGCCGCGTGGTCGTGTTCGGCACATCTCAATTTGCCACCGACCAGAATTTCGACCGATATGGCAATGGCGATCTGTTTGCCAACTCGGTAGACTGGGCAGCCCAACAAGAGAGCCTGATCGAGCTTACGCCTAAACAGCCGGTCACGCGCAGTTTCAACCCTGCCTCCCAGGGACGAATCCTGTTTTTGATGTTCATTGTCGCAATCCTCATGCCTGGCATCTTCATACTGCTTGGCGCGATGACCTGGCTCCAACGACGGAAACAAGGATAACATGCGCCGAAACACAACGCTGGTGTACCTCCTCATCCTAGCCGTGACGCTGGGAGCGTACTACCTGATCAACAATCGTCCGAAGCCGGCCGATATTACCATCACACTCGAACCCGAGGCAGCCGCAACTTATTTGTTTAGCGCGGAGGACGGCGTTCCCAGCCAAATTCGCATCGAATCAAAAACGGGCGAGACGGTCGAGGTGGCGCGAGGCGAGGATGGCGCGTGGGAGTTGATCCTGCCGATCGAAGCCTCCGCAGACCAAGCGGCGGCGGAAGCGGCGGCTAGTCAAGTCACCACATTGCGAATCGAAGATACGATCGCAAACATTCCTCTTGATGTGGTTGGCTTGGACGCGCCCGAATATACTTTAATTGTCCAATTCAAAAACGGCGTGGAACGAAAGGCAAGCATTGGTGTTATCACCCCAACAGAAAACGAATATTACGCGCTAAGCCCGGACGGTGATGTGGTGATCATCAGCAAATTCAGCCTCGACCCGCTCCTTGGACTGATCACTGCCCCGCCCTACTTGGAGACACCCACGCCCAGCCCCGTGCCGACGCAAACATTCACTCCGCTTCCGCCCACGAGTGAAGTTGGCACACCAACCCCGGCTACTGGCACTCCTCAGCCGTAACATTTCCAATCTTACAGCGTCTATGAAAGAGCAACTAAAAGGGCTTGAATTTCGTTTGGAAAGTGTGTATTCTGATAAGAAACATCTTGATTCTGCGCCACATTGAGCCTATCTGAATGCTCTTCGTGGTCTTTATAACAAAAAAGCATTATGTTGCAAAAGATCAACAAAAAGAAAGCGGACATAAACTGAATGGATGTAGAAAAAATTTTGATGGTTGACGAAGAGGAAGAATTCCCCGCGATCGCGCGCTTGATCGAACTGGGGCGTCAAAAATCCTACGTTACCCTCGACGATATTCTTCACTTCTTCCCCGAAGCCGAACAGGATGTGGAGCAACTCGAAGAAGCCTTTTCGGCTTTGTTGAGCGCGGGCATTCCTTTCGTGGAAGATACCGCGACGGCGGAGCCCACCGAAGACGAACTCGTCGCCGTGGAAGCCACCGAAGCCGAACCCGAAGTTGACCTCGCCCTCGACGACTACCTCGCCAACATTGATACCGACGACACCATCGGCTTGTACCTCAAAGAGGTCAGCCGCGTGCCGCTGTTGACCGCCACGGAAGAAGTTGCCCTCGCCCAACGCATCGAGCGCGGACGCATGTCGCGCGAAGAACTCGCAAAGGGCAACGCGACTCCCCGCCGCCGCGCTGATCTGCGCAAGCTGATCGAAGACGGCTGGGCGGCGCGCGAACATCTCATCACGGCAAACTCGCGCCTCGTGATCTCCGTCGCTAAAAAATACATGGGACGCGGCGTTCCTTTCCTCGATTTGATCCAGGAAGGCAACATCGGTCTCATCCGCGCCACTAAAAAATTCGACTATCGCCGCGGACATAAATTTTCCACGTACGCCACGTGGTGGATTCGTCAGGCGGTCACACGCGCCATCGCCGACCAGGGGCGCACGATCCGTGTCCCCGTTCACATGGGCGACCAGATCAACAAACTCCTGCGCGTGCAACATCAGCTCACTCAACGCCTCGGGCGCGAACCGAGCGTGGAAGAAATTGCGGAAGCGCTGGATGTGCCGCCTAAAAAAGTGGAGAACATGATCCAGGTCGCGCGGCGTCCGCTTTCGCTGGAAACCCCGACCGACGATGAGGAAGATTCGGTGCTGGGCGATTTCATCGAAGACGACGAGGCTCCCCCTCCCGACGACACTGCCACATACAACTTGCTCAAAGAGCATCTCGGCGAAGTGTTGAACGGACTGCCCCCGCGCGAAGTCCGTATTTTGCAGTTACGCTACGGCTTGCTCGACGGGCAGGCGTACACTCTTGAAGAAGTCGGTCGCAAAATGGGCGTGACGCGCGAACGCGTGCGCCAGATCGAAGCGCAGGCGTTGAGTCGTCTGCGACACCCGACAATCCGTCGCAAATTGCGCGACTATTTGGGAGAATAGATGAAAGAGGTGACTTTTCAAGTCACCTCTTTTTGATTTCGAATTATCTGGGAGGCAAAGTTCCTCGTAACTAACTGGCTATCGGTTCGCGAGAAAGATCAGCGCGGTATCAGACTCGTACACAACACGATATCCACCATCTGTTCGCAAGGATGCCATCAGCGCTGTGGACGCGTCCCCCTTTTTGAAGGCAAGATAATGCATGTCAATCTTCTGCTGTCGCGCCCAATCATCAAGGCACTTGATGGTCTCGCACGATTGCAAAGCAATCAAACGTTGGGAATACGGAAAGAATTCAGAACCTAAAACCCATTCCAATCCTTGCAATGTGTTTTGGCTTCTTCGCTCTGCCAGCGCGGGAAACCATTCTTGATAGGCGTCCGCCATTGGGCTAACCCCGCCTGTATTTGTGAAAAGAAGGAATTGCGCTTCGGCAGGCGTATTTTCTTTCACCCATGTCATCGCTTCTCGATCAGCCTGTGTCAGGCTGATACGCGCCAAGGATGAAGTTTGTCTCCAGGCGGTAAAAAATAGATAACCCAGCAGGATGGAGAAAACCCCAACGGCTAACAGGGATGGAACTTCGACCGAGTCGCCCCTTGATTGAAATGTTTTCAGATACGCCTCCAGGAACTTTAGATACAAAAAACGCGCGCCTTCGCTCCCAAGCATAATAATGGGAAAGATCGTAATGGCGGGCGCATTCCGCGGATCGACAAGATATGGAACAAGCGACCAGACAACAAGCAGAAATTCCCGCCTGCGCAACACAGCGAAGACCCCGATCAGGTAAAGCATTGTTAGTATTGGCAACCCGCCTTGCATGGAGAAGATCGAATGAAAAAGAGATGCGATCAAAGTCTCGTGAATCCCCGCATGCATCGCGGATAGAAATGGAGAGACTCCGTCATGGTATAAAACCGTAAGCCACCACAGAGCGGTCAATAGCAGGACACCGCCGGCAATTAAGCAGGCTTCTTTTACACCTTGCATACCTTTGCCATGAAAAACCCAAAGGATGAAACATATTCCCATCACTTGCAACCCTACTTCAGGATGGCTAAGCACAGCAAGAGAACAAAACAGGATCGCGAGATGGGGCGATTTATCCTTATCGTTTCGAAAGACGCGAAGAACGTGTCCGATTGCAAAAAGGGAAAATAAAATGCCAAACGAACGGGTAAGTCCGCCTCCCATCACCAGCCAATCGGATGAACCCGGCAATAGCGCGCACAAGGCAATCGACATTAACGCCTTTGAACTCGAGCCAAATATCTGCCGCGCCAGCCAATAAAATGCGGGGATGATCGCCGCGCTCACCAACGGTGGAAGCCAGCGCAGTATGTCAATTTCCGATATGTTCAGCAACTCAGACATCAGCCCGGCAACATACATTCCAAACGGGGGATAAGCAAACGGGATATCGGAAAAATTGTAGGAGGTTGTTTGGGGAAGCATGAACTCATTCAAGCGCAGATCTCGGATCATAATCAGGAACATGCCGCCGTCATTAACTGGGAATCCTGCAAGAACGCCAGGGGCAAATCGCAAAACGGCTCCCAGCAAGAAAATCATAAAGAACAGCATTGTCGAAACATGGTTGCGCGGGATATGGATTTTCATTAGGTGGATTGTATCAGTATCAATTAAAATCGCTCCATGAGGAATTCCCTCTTTCCAAGAGTCCCTGACATTTGCTTCATCGTTGTCTTCTTACTAGTTACAGCGTCAGGTAGTCAAATGCTCAGCATTGACAGTGACCTCGGGCGCCATTTAGCTCTCGGAAGCTACATCCTCGAACATCACGCAATCCCAACAAATGATCTATTCTCACACACGCTGACCGGCGAATCCCGCCCTCCGTACGAGTGGCTTTCGCAGGTCATCTTTGATATCGCAAATAGATCACTGGGGCTAGATGGCGTAATCCTGCTTACGGCATTTATTCTCAGCGCGGTCATCCTTCTTCTGTACCAACACACGTTCAACCGAAGCCAGTCGGTGTTGATTTCGCTTCTTGTCGTCCTGCTTGCCACTGGCGCGACAAGTATCCACTGGCTTCCGCGCCCGCACATTATCACTTTCTTATTGCTTGTCATTTGGGTTCACAACCTTGAAAAACTCCGCACCGGCAAGCCGATAAAAATCTACGTTTTTCCCCTCATCATGTTGTTCTGGGCGAACCTGCACGGCGGATTCATCTTCGGTTTCCTCGCGCTCGCCGCCTACGTTGCGGGCTGGGCATGGGATAGAGTACGAAAGCAAGCGACCAACGAGACCGGCAAAAATTATCTGCTCATCGGGCTGACCTCCCTCGCCGCATCCATCATCACGCCAGACCTTTGGCATAACTGGGAGGCTGTCCTCAACAACCGCAGCGCATTCATCCTCAACCGCACCGTGGAAACCATGCCGCCGAATTTACTTGACCCGTCCAACGCTCCATTCGTTATTTTGCTCGCGCTCACCGTATTCTTTTCGCTAGCCAATTGGCGGAGTATTTCAGCCGCGCACGTTTTCCTGCTCGGCGGGCTTGGCGGCATGGCGTTGTTGATGACAAGAAATATTCCCCTATTCGCCATCGCCTGCGCCCCCATCCTGACAGAGTGGATCGCCGCAAAAGCGAAGCAACTCCCCGCATGGAAACGCTTCGACGAGCGGTTCATCAATCTCGCCGCCCCCAGCCGATGGTTTTTACTTCCAGCGATGACAATAGTCCTCGCGATTGGATTCTTTGCCTACAACCACACACAAGACAAGCAGGTTTACAATTTCAACCCGCAAGTCTTTCCCGTCCGCGCGGCAGATTGGCTGGAGGAGAATCCCGTCGAGGGAAATATGTTCAACGAGTTCAACTGGGGCGGATATTTGCTCTATCGCTTATGGCCCCGCGAACTTGTGTTCGTGGACAGCCAAAGCGACTTCTACGGCGAGCCCCTCATGCGCGACTATGAAACGATGATGTTGGTTCAAAACGATTGGGAAAGTTTGCTTGAAAAATATCAAATCAATTGGGCGATCATCCCCACCGACTCGCCGTTGGCAGTTCAACTAAAACAAGAGTCTGATTGGATACCTTTATACGAAGACCCCACAGCCGTCATCTTTCAACGAAAGCAATTAGCCTTCATCCGTAATGAGCGAAAGTCGTTTATGGGACGCTGAAAACGCTGATTGCGCTGATACAAAGAGAAAAGTCTGCGTTCTCTGCGTTTTTCAACGTCCAACATTGATTTTCAGAAAATCTGCTTACTTCTGTCGCGAGATCAACACGCCATCGGTTTCGTACACCGCATCGAACCCCGCATCTAATTTGAGACTCTCCACAAAATACGGGAACTGTCTCTGCGGCGAAAGCGGACCGCAATTATTCACGCGCAAAATTTTAGAAATATAGATGTAATCATAGTCCGCGCGGTCAACAAGACCTTCGAGACAAGCAACATCACTATTAGATAAACATTCCTGCACCGGGTACGTCGAGCGCACGTACGCATTGAAACCCGCGCCCTTCGTCCATTCGGTGCCTTGCACGGTGAACAAACTTTTTCTTCCGCTGATCGCTGGGAACCATTCCATCACCGAATCGCACGAGACCGACGTTGTGCCAGTCAACACAAGGAAGCGCGAATCGTCCGGCGTGTTCTCGCGCGCCCAACGCATCGCCTCTTCATCCGGCGGATACAGCGTGGCGGCGGCTAACTGGATTCCGAATTGGGATGTGGAAAATATCAGATATAAGATCAGATAGATAAAAACATTTCGCTCAGTGGATGAAACTTCCGCTTCATTCGACGGGGCGGGCTGGATCGACGGTAGGATGACTTCCACAAGTCCCAGCGCGGCAAGCATCGCCAGTGGAATCGCCGCAGGACCCGCCGCGCTCCGCCCTTCGATGAAGAAGGGAATCGCCATCCACAACGGAAGCAGGTAATCCCGGCGAATGAGGCGGTGGGCGATCCCGATCAAGCCCAAAACCGCGATCACCGTCGCGTAGGGTTCCTCTGTAAAAACGAAGAAGAGCAGGTTAAAAATCGCTTCAATTTTGGAACCTGTTGCCGCGCCGCTCAACAGCGGAGCAATGCCATGATGCGAAATGACCGATGCCCACCACGGCGCGGACACAGCCGCCACAACCAACCCAACAAGTATCGACTGAGTAAACGTTTTGCGTGTCCGTGAAAGCATGAGCCAGAAAAAGATCGCGGAAACAAGCGTGTGGACCGCCGCTTCCGGGTGACTCATCACCGCCAGCCCGCCGAAGATGCCCGCAAGAAAAATATCGGAGCGGCGATTCTTTTCGTAGAGGCGAATTACAACCGCCAGCGTAAGCAGCATGAAAAATTGACCGGGACTGCGAGTTAGCCCGCCGCCCATTACAAACCACCATAACGCGCGGGGCATAAGGGCAAGGAACAGCGTCGAAACGGCCGCGTGGAATTGGTTTTTCAGAAGTTGCAGCGCGAGCAAGTAAAACGCGGGGATCGACAGCGACGCAAAAAAAGCCGGCGCCCATCGCACGACTTGGATCGAATCCCATCCAAATATGATCGACACCAGCGCTCCCAGATAAAACCCGAGCGGAGGATACGCATACGGAATGTCGAGATGGTTATACGTTGTGAATCTTGGAAGCGCGAAACCATTCGCTCTAAGATCATCCACCATCACGGCAAACATGCCGCCGTCGTTGATGGCAAAGCCCGCCTGCAAGGTTGGGTTGAAACGTAAATATATGCCGATCGTTATAGCAAGAACGAGAATGATCTTCGACCATTCATCGCGCGTGATCGGCTTCCGTTGCTTCATAACACAGCGTCGATCATGATGGCGAGGAAAATGAACACCAGATAACTGCTCGACCACTTATACATGCGCCAGGCGAGTTTATTTCCCCCGTTGCGCCAAACCGCCCAAGCCGCGTAGAGCAACGCCCCGCCCAACACCAAAGATGAAACCAGATAAAAAGTGCCAGCCAGGTTGAGGAGTGGCAACAACAGCGTAACAATGACCAATTCGATGGTGTACACGAAGATCTGCTTGCGCGTTTCCATCTCGCCGCGCACTACCGGCATCATCGGCACGCCGGCGTGCTCATAATCCTTCATGCGGACAATGGCAAGCGCCCAAAAATGCGGAGGCGTCCACATGAAAATGATGGCGAAGAGGATCCACGCCGTCCAATCGAGGTGACCGGTGGCGGCGGCATAGCCGACCATCGGGGGAATCGCCCCCGCCCCTCCGCCGATGACGATGTTCTGCACCGTCGCTTTTTTCAGCCACATGCTATACAAGATCACATAATACACAATTCCCATCAACGACAGGAACGCGGCGAGATCGTTGACGAAACACGCGAGAATGTAGTAACTGATCAGCGACATACCCAGCCCAAAAGATAAACCTTCCGCATCCGTCAACCGCCCATCGGCCATCGGGCGTTTTGCTGTCCGCTGCATCCGCCGATCCAGTTCACGGTCGATGTACTGGTTCAACGCGCCCGAGCCGCCCGCCGCAAGCGCCCCGCCAAGCAACGTCCAAAAAGTGAGCGAAAACGACGGGACCGCCTTCATGCCAATCACCAGTCCGCCATATGTGGTGATCAAGAGCAATCCCACGATCAAGGGTTTCGTCAATGCAAACAAATCTTTCACCCGCTGAAGTTTACCGGTTACCGGAGGAACAGATTCCGCTCCGTGGCTGACGCCGGAAGCATACACCAGCAGAAGGAGCGAAATCCACAACGCAACCGTTGTCAACGTGTGCAAGACGAACAAGTGCCGCGCCTCCGGTTGCGAGATCAAAACCGCGCCGACCAGCGCCTGCCCAAAGAACATCACACCCAAAATCGTTGTCAGCGGGAGGATCAAGCGGTGCGAGCGCTGTTCGCGCCACGCCTTGCGAAAAACAAGCGCCATCAAGATCGAGGCGATGCCGACCAGCGAAAGATGGGCAAGCTTCAACCAACCCACCGGCGCGGAGGGAATACACAGGGGCCAGCCTGCGCAGAATTGCGCGGCATCTGAAAGAGTGACGATGCGCCCAGCCACCGTGAGGGCGATCACAGAAACGAAAAGTGTCACAACATATCGTGCAAAGGAGGAGCGAAGGGTGAATTTCATGCGGAATGCGAATCCTGTTTCTTCAAAAAATATGGATAGCCGAAAAACAACAAGGCGGCGAAGGTAAACCACTGCATAGCATACCCAAAATGCGAGCCTTCTGTCAAATCTTTTTCGGCTTGGGCGGATACGACCGGCGGCGTCAAATCAGTGTCATCAGCCAGCGGTTGAATGTAGACCGGTAAGATCGGATACGGCAATTGATGGGCGATGTTCGCCACATCAGGATTGACCCAAAATTCAAGCGGAGAACCATCCTGCGGAAGCGCGTCGGGGATTCCGCCGAAGGCTGGTTTGCCATTCC